>NZ_SCFG01000004.1:0-252138 GCF_022496645.1 Pseudomonas sp. TMW22089 | reverse complement strand
GTCCAGGTCGGCATCATGATCAGCAGCACCAGCACGGTCTGCATCTCTTTGCGCGCATTGGCAATGGCATAGGCCATCGGATAGCCGATCAGCAGGCACAACGCGGTGCTGAAGAAAGCCATCTTCAACGAGCCCAGGTAAGCGGCGATATACAGCTCGTCGTCACCCAGCATTGCGAAATTGCCCAGGTTCAGCAGCAGCTGAATCTTTTGGTCAACGTAGCTGTAGATCTCGGTGTACGGCGGAATCGCCACGTCGGCTTCGGCGAAGCTGATCTTCAGGGCGATAAAGAACGGCAGCATGAAAAACAGGAACAGCCACAGGAATGGAATCCCGATGACCATTTGGCGGCCACCGGGGGTTATTCGTTGCAGACGGCGTTTGAATTTTCGAAGGTTCATGAGCGCAGTACCACGCCGCTGTCGTCTTCCCACCAGACGTAAACTTCGTCGTCCCAGGTCGGTCGTGCACCACGGCGCTCGGCGTTGGCCATGAACGACTGCACGATCTTGCCGCCGGGCAGTTCGACGTAGAACACCGAATGGCCACCCAGGTAGGCAATGTCATGCACCTTGCCCCGCGACCAGTTGTACTCGAAGACCGGCTTGACTGTGGTGACCAGCATTTTTTCCGGGCGAATAGCGTAGGTGGTCGACTTGTCTTCCAGTGACGTAGTGACCCCGTGGCCGACGTAGATATTACGCTCCAGTTCCGGGCAGTGAATGATCGCGAAACCTTCTTCGTCTTCGATCACATCGCCGTCAAAGGCGTTCACGTTACCGATGAACTCACACACCATGCGGCTGACCGGTGCTTCATAGATATCCACCGGGCTGCCGATCTGGGCGATCCAGCCCAGGTGCATGATTGCGATGCGCTGGGCCATGGTCATGGCCTCTTCCTGATCGTGGGTCACCATGACGCAGGTCACGCCGACGCGCTCGATGATCTCCACCAGCTCGAGCTGCATTTGCGAACGCAGTTTTTTGTCCAGTGCGCCCATAGGCTCATCGAGCAGCAGCAGCTTCGGACGCTTGGCCAGCGAACGGGCCAGGGCCACACGCTGACGCTGACCGCCGGACAATTGATGGGGCTTGCGCCTGGCGTACGGGGTCATGTGCACCAACTTGAGCATTTCTTCAACCCGGGCGTCGATTTCGCTGGCAGGCAAACGGTCCTGCTTGAGGCCGAAGGCAATGTTCTGGGCCACGGTCATGTGCGGAAACAGGGCGTAGGACTGGAACATCATGTTGATCGGCCGCTCGTAGGGCGGCATGTCGGTGATGTCGACCCCGTCGAGATAAATCCGTCCTTCAGTCGGTCGCTCGAAGCCGGCCAGCATGCGCAGCAGGGTCGACTTGCCGGAACCGGAACCGCCGAGAAGGGCAAAGATTTCGCCCTGATGGATCTCCAGGGACACATCGTCCACGGCAATCGTCTCGTCGAATTTTTTCGTGACCCGATCGAATTTTACCAGCACCTTTTTCGGTGTCTGCTGGCCTTCAAGAACCTTCCTGTAAAGGCTGGAGGCGTTTGCCATGTGAAACTCCCAACAGATTTCAGTCGTCAGGCCAGAAGGGCCCGACATAAGAGTTGATTGCAAGACAGCTGTGGACGGGCTGTCGGTAGTACTTGTTGTTATTGCGGTTTGTTGTTGTGGTGAAGGACGGGCGTGCCAAGACACGCCCTCCTGATTCACGGGGGCAGTTCAGGGTTCAAACAGGTATCGGACTTGTCAGTCAGCGGCTCTCACGAAGCGCTGCACGTTGTCGGCATGCATCGCCAAACGCCTGGAAAATACTCAAGTAGACAGGGTTGTTCATGACCTGCCATTCCGGGTGCCATTGCACGCCGACGGCAAACGCCTCGCTGTGCTCGACAGAAATCGCCTCGATCAAGCCGTCCGGTGCAATGGCTTCGGCGCGCAGACCCGGGGCCAGGCGGTCGATGCCCTGGGCGTGGATCGAGTTGACCTCAAACACCGTGGGCAGATCCAGCGCCTGGAATACACCACCCGGTTGCACGTGAACGGCATGGGCCGGGGCGTACTGCACGGACAGATCCGGGTGATCCGCTTCGCGGTGGTCGAGGGCACCGGGGAGCTCATGCACCTTCTGATGCAGGCTGCCACCAAACGCCACGTTCATTTCCTGAAAGCCTCGGCAAATGCCGAGCACCGGAATCCCCGCCGCAATGGCTGCTTGCAATAGAGGGAGGGTGGTGGCATCGCGCGCCGGATCGTGCTCCGTGCCGGGTGCACTGGCGGGGCCATCATAGTGGACTGGTTGTACGTTCGACGGTGAGCCGGTGAGCAGCAGGCCGTCCAGACGGGCTAGCAGTTCATCTGTTTCTGTCAGTTCGGCCAGGCTGGGAATGATCACCGGGAGCCCTTGCGCCGCGACACTTACAGCCCGCAGGTACTTGTCGCCGCTGACGTGGTAGGGGTGCAGGCCAATCTGTTTGACGCACGCTGTAACGCCGATCAATGGCTTGATTGCCATTTTTATCACCTCGAAGTTTGACACTTGAAGAGCTTTTTCGGAGCTTAGCCTTGTTGATTTTAATTAACAACTTCTATGTAAAAAATTCTAAACACGCAGCTTCGGATCGTCATAATTCGCCGCTATGCCAAAGCTCCGTTGGCACAATATGAGCTAATTTTTGCCTGAAAAATAACGATGAAGGCCCAGGTGTTCGCTATTGACTTCACTTTGCCTTTCGGATTGACTGGGTTTCAGAAACGGCTGTGAACATAATAATTAACATAATAGATGCCTCATGTCGGTCCCCCTGCGTGCCATTCAGCTCAATGAAGCGAACGCATTCCTTAAGAAATATCCTGAGGTTTTGTACGTCGACCTTCTCATTGCGGATATGAACGGCGTGGTGCGCGGCAAGCGCATCGAACGCACCAGTCTGCACAAGGTCTACGAAAAAGGCATAAACCTGCCGGCATCATTGTTTGCACTGGACATCAATGGTTCTACGGTGGAAAGCACCGGCCTGGGCCTGGACATCGGTGATTCGGACCGCATCTGCTACCCCATCCCCGATACGCTGTGCATCGAGCCCTGGCAGAAGCGCCCGACGGCCCAGCTGTTAATGACCATGCACGAACTTGAAGGCCAGCCGTTCTTCGCTGACCCGAGGGAAGTGTTGCGTCAGGTGGTCAGCAAGTTCGATGACATGGGCCTGACCATTTGCGCCGCCTTTGAACTCGAGTTCTACCTGATCGATCAGGACAACGTAAACGGTCGTCCGCAGTCCCCGCGTTCGCCGGTGTCCGGCAAGCGCCCGATGTCGACCCAGGTGTACCTGATTGATGATCTCGACGAATACGTCGACTGCCTGCAGGACATTCTGGAAGGTGCAAAAGAGCAGGGCATCCCGGCTGATGCGATCGTCAAGGAAAGCGCCCCGGCGCAGTTCGAAGTCAACCTGCATCACGTCAACGACCCGATCAAGGCGTGCGATTACGCGGTGTTGCTCAAGCGTCTGGTGAAGAACATTGCCTACGACCATGAGATGGACACCACCTTCATGGCCAAGCCGTACCCGGGCCAGGCGGGCAATGGTCTGCACGTGCACATTTCGATTCTCGACAAGCAGGGCAATAACATCTTTGCCAGCGAGGATCCCGAGCAGAACGCCGCACTGCGTCACGCGATCGGCGGTGTGCTCGAGACCCTGCCGGCGCAGATGGCCTTTCTCTGCCCGAACGTCAACTCGTACCGCCGTTTCGGTGCCCAGTTCTATGTGCCTAACTCACCGAGCTGGGGCATCGACAACCGCACCGTAGCGGTTCGCGTCCCCACAGGCTCTGCCGATTCGGTACGCATCGAACACCGGGTTGCCGGCGCCGATGCCAACCCGTACTTGCTGATGGCTTCGGTACTGGCCGGTATTCACCACGGTCTGACCAACGAAATCGAACCGGGCCCACCGGTGGAAGGCAACAGCTACGAGCAAAATGAACAGAGCTTGCCGAACAACTTGCGCGATGCCCTGCGCGAGCTGGATGACAGCGAAGTCATGGCCAAATATATCGATCCCATGTACATCGACGTCTTCGTCGCCTGCAAGGAAAGCGAGCTGGCCGAGTTCGAGAACTCCATCTCGGACCTGGAGTACAACTGGTACTTGCACACCGTCTGATTGGCCAACGGCTGTCATTCACAGATAGAACAATTGCGCAGTTGGTGGGGGACGCAGAGCCTGCGTCCCCCACGAATGCGTGCCGCCGGCGTCCGGACCTGCCGGTACGCCGGCGGTGCCCATCGGAGAATTTCATGAAACAAACCCATGTAAACAGCTATTACGCCGCGACCCGAAACCACAGGGCCGAATTCCCGGTGCTCGAGGAATCGGTGGAGTGCGATGTCTGTGTGATCGGCGCCGGCTACACCGGCCTGTCCTCGGCCCTGTTCCTTGCCGAGGCGGGCTACAGCGTGACCGTACTTGAAGCGGCCCGGGTCGGTTTCGGTGCCAGCGGTCGCAACGGCGGTCAGCTGGTCAACTCCTATAGCCGGGACGTAGATGTCATCGAGGCCCGTTACGGCGAAAAGACGGCCCGGGTGCTGGGCAGCATGATGTTCGAAGGTGCCGATATCATTCGCCAGCGCATCGACCAGTACGACATCCAGTGTGATTACCGTCCGGGCGGAATTTTTGCCGCGCTGAACAGTAAGCAGCTAAAAGCCCTGGCCGAGCAGAAAAGCAGCTGGGAAGGTTATGGCAACCAGAAGCTGACAATGCTCGACGCAGCGGACATCAAGCGCGAAGTAGGCTGTGCCAACTACGTTGGTGGTCTGCTGGACATGCAGGGCGGGCACATCCATCCGCTGAATCTGGCGCTGGGTGAGGCCATGGCGTTCATTGGCCTGGGCGGTAAAATTTACGAACAGTCGGCTGCCGTGGACATCACTTACGGCGAGCCGATCACAGTGCGCACCGCCAAGGGTGTAGTACGGGCCAAGTACCTGCTGATCGCCGGTAACGCCTATCTGCCGCAGAACCTCGACAATCGCGTGACCGCCAAAAGCATGCCTTGCGGGTCGCAAATTGCCGTGACCGAACCGCTGCCCGAAGAGGTTGCCCGCAGCCTGATCACCAACAACTACTGCGTTGAAGACTGCAACTACCTGCTGGATTACTACCGCCTGACTGCCGACAATCGTTTGCTGTATGGCGGCGGCGTGGTCTATGGCGCCCGCGAACCGGACGACATCGAAAAACTGATCAAGCCGAAAATCCTCAAGACCTTCCCGCAATTGAAGAACGTCAAAATCGACTATCGCTGGACCGGCAACTTCCTGCTGACCATGTCACGCATGCCGCAATTCGGTCGTATCGAGAAAAACGCCTACTACATGCAGGGTTACAGCGGCCACGGGGTGACCTGTTCGCACCTGGCCGGCAAATTGATCTCGGAAATGATCCGTGGCGATGCCGAGCGTTTCGACGCTTTTGCCTCCTTGCCGCACATGCCGATGATTGGCGGCCGTGCCTTCCAGGCGCCGCTTACAGCCATGGGCGCGGCGTACTACGCAATGCGCGACCGTTTCGGTATCTGATAACACCTGGCAAGCGGCCTGATCCCGGGCAAGTCCGCTCCCGGAGGTCTTATATTTGGCGGTCATTTGGCGAACCTGCTGAGCAACACCCGCAAACGTGATTTAATAGCCGCCTTTCACGTTTGTGGTACAGGGGTACGGTGCGATCTACGCCATCCGTCGCCCCCCCATTACCCTTAAGTAGTTCACACATAAGGCTGTCATGGACACGGGCTCACGACTCAAACTAGTACGCGAAAGCTACAAAATGTCCCAGCGCGAGCTGGCCCGACGTAGCGGCGTCACCAATGCCACCATCTCCCTGATCGAGCAGAATCGCGTCAGTCCTTCAGTCAGCTCTCTGAAGAAACTGCTGGAAGGCATCCCCATGTCTTTGGCCGACTTCTTCACCTTCGACCAGCCGCCCCGTGCTCACCAGTACGTGTTCCGGGCCAATGAACAGCCGGATCTGGGCCGTGACGGCTTGCGCCTGTTGCTGATTGGCGCTTCGGTTCCGGGCCGGCAGATGCGTTTGTTGCGCGAGCAATATGCGCCTGGCGCAAGCTCGGGTGAAGAAGCGATTGTGCACGCCGAAGGGGAGGAGTGCGGGCTGGTCACGCGGGGAGTGGTTGAGCTCACCGTAGATGGAATGAGCAGCATCTTGAATGCCGGGGACGGCTATTACTTCCCGACCACGCTGCCCCATCGCTTCAGAAATATCGGGGCGGACGAGGCGGAAATCATCAGTGCCAACACCCCCGCCAACTTCTGATCTGAAAGCCGCCCGAAAATCCCTTTTGGGCACTGTGTTTTGTGGGAGCTGGCTTGCCAGCGATTGAACAGAGATACCCAGTCCCCCGCATCGCTGGCAAGCCAGGCTCCTACAGATTTGCTGTCATCTGAAAAGTTGCCGCTCCCGCTGTGGGAGCTGTGTGCTGAACAGTGGTGTCCCTGTGGGAGCTGGCTTGCCAGCGATTGAACACAGATACCCAGTCGCCCTCATCGCTGGCAAGCCAGGCTCCTACAGATTTGCTGTGTGTTGAAAAGCTGTCACTCCCACTGTGGGAGCTGGCTTGCCAGCGATTGAACACAGGCACCCGGTCCCCCGCATCGCTGGCAAGCCAGGCTCCCACAGATTTGCTGTGTGCTGAAAAGTTGCCATTCCCCCTGTGACAGCTGGTTTGCCAGCGATTAAACAGAGACACCCAGTCGCCCTCATCGCTGGCAAACCAGGCTCCCACAGATTTGCTGTGATCTGAAAAGTTGCCACTCCCCCTGTGGGAGCTGGCTTGCCAGCGATTGAACACAGACACCCGGTCCCCCGCATCGCTGGCAAGCCAGGCTCCTACAGATTTGTTGTGATCTGAAAAGTTGCCATTCCCCCTGTGGGAGCTGGCTTGCCAGCGATTGAACACAGGCACCCGGTCCCCCGCATCGCTGGCAAGCCAGGCTCCTACAGATTTGCTGTGATCTGAAAAGTTGCCATTCCCCTGTGGGAGCTGGCTTGCCAGCGATGGCCTTTGGCCACCACCCCCGAGCCGCGGCACCGGCAAGCAAATGTCGGCAGAGGGTCGAACTGGGCAATGATTTATCCCATATAAAGGGACGCACAATCATATATTGAACTGTTGTCGCGACTGGTTTATCGTCTGGCCATAACCAAGGGATCAGGCGGCTGTCGGGTTCCTAAAATAAATACAACAAGAGGTTTTCCCCATGACAGGTCCTTCGCTGGACAGTTGTCTGCATGCCAGCACCATGAAGAAGCTCAACCTGAAGCTGATTCCCTTCCTGATGTTGTTGTACATGGTGGCTTACATTGATAAGTCGAACATTTCGGTGGCGGCGTTAACCATGAACGCCGACCTCGGGCTCAGCGCGCGCATGTACGGCATCGGCGTGGGTCTGTTCTTCCTCACCTACATTCTGTTCGAGGTGCCCAGCAGCATCATCCTGACCCGGGTCGGTGCTCGGCGCTGGATTGCGCGGATCATGATCACCTGGGGCATCATCGCCGCCGGCATGAGCCTGATCCAGAGCGCCAACCAGCTCTACGTGATGCGCCTGTTGCTGGGTGCCGCCGAAGCCGGTTTCACCCCCGGCATCATCTACTACCTGTCCCAGTGGTATCCGCGCAGTGACCGCGCCCGGGCCATGTCATGGTTCTACATCGGCGCGGCCCTGGCGTCGGTGATCGGCTTGCCGCTGTCGGGTGCCTTCCTGCACCTGGACGGTCTGCTGGGCATCAACGGCTGGCGCTGGCTGTTCTTTCTCCAGGGCATTCCTGCAGTGGCGCTGGGCATCGTGGTCCTGCGCTACATGCCAGATTCTCCCGCCACTACCAACTGGCTGGACAGTGCGCAAAAAGCCTGGCTCAGCCGCACCATCGAGGCCGAACAGGCGACCACGGTCATCTCGCACAAGGATGCCTGGCATGTGGCATTTCGCAGTCGCCAGGTGTGGTTGCTGAGTCTGTTCTGGTTGCTACAGGCTTTCGGCACTATCGGGGTGACGCTGTTTTTGCCGCTGATCGTGCAGTCGGTATCAAAGCAAGGTTCGTTTGTGGTCAGCCTGCTGTCGGCGATGCCGTTTTTCCTGGCCTGTGTATTCATGTACGCCAACGGCCGCCATTCCGACCGCACCGGTGAGCGGGGCTGGCACCTGGGCGGGCCACTGTTGCTGGCCGGGGGCATGCTGGGGTTGGCGGTGTTTACCGGCAATCAGTGGCTGGCCTACGTGATGCTGGTGGTGGCGGTCGGCCTGAACTGGGCGGCGACCCCGGTGTTCTGGGCCACGACTACCGAGTACCTGTCCGGGCCAGCGGCCGCTGTTTCGATTGCCTTGATCAACTCCATTGCCAACATCGCCGGGCTTGGTCTGCCACCGGTCATGGGCTGGATCAAGGACACCACCCTCAGCTATGACTACGCCTTGTTGATGGTCGCCGTCGCCTTGCTGGCCGGTGGCGTGCTGGGGCTGTACCTGGGGGGGCAACGCAAGCGCCAGGTCGTACGTGATGCTATACGGGAGGGCCGCGAAAATGTTCACAGTGCTTAAAGTGGCGCGTCTGCCGGACATGCTCAGCGAACGTTTACATGCCCGATATGAGGTGCTGGAATGCAGCGAGAGCGGTGCCGGACTCGATGCACTGAAGGCGCGGGGAATCCGTGCCATGGTCGCCAATGGTGAGTCGCGGGTGGGGGCCGAACTGATCGGGCGCCTGCCTGATCTGCAAGTGATAGTGGTGTTCGGTGTCGGTTACGACGGTATCGATGTCGAGTTCGCCCGGGCCCGGGGCATTGTGGTGACCCACACCCCGGACGTGCTGACCGAGGACGTTGCCGATTTCGCCATCACCTTGATGCTCGGCACCGCCAGGCGCATTGCCAGGGCCGATCAGTTCGTGCGTTCCGGGCAATGGCAGCAAGGTCCGTTCGGCTTTACCCGCAAGGTCAGCGGCGCGCGTCTGGGCATCGTCGGGCTGGGGCGCATCGGCATGGCGATTGCCCGGCGCGCGGCGGCGTTTGACATGCGCATCAGCTACCACGGGCGGCGTCCGCTGGGGGTTGAGTATCCTTACTATTCATCGCTGACCGAGCTGGCTGCAGCTGTGGATTTTCTGGTGATTGCCGTGGGCGGCGGGGAATCGACCCGGCACCTGGTGGATGCCACGGTGCTCGCGGCGCTGGGCAGTGAAGGCATCCTCATCAACGTGGGGCGTGGCAGCGTGGTTGATGAGGCCGCGCTCGCCAGCGCACTGGCAGAGGGTCGTCTTTTGGGGGCCGGGCTGGATGTGTTCGAGGATGAACCACGGCCCCATCCCGGCTTGTTGGGGCTGGACAATGTGCTGTTGGCGCCGCATATGGCCAGTGCCACCTGGGATACCCGCAGGGCGATGTCCGACCTGACCCTGGCCAATCTGGCTGCGCATTTTTCCGGTGCTGACTACCCGTCACCTATCCCGCAGTGAATGGCCATTTTACTGCGCGGATCTGTTGCGCCCGGGGTTCCGGCCCCGGCCTCATGCAGGGAAATCCTTGAGGTCTCCGGCAACGCCAGGCCACCGATCAATGCCAGCAGTGCAACGGCTATCAGGTAGAAGGCTGGCGACAGGTTGCTGCCGGTGGTGCTGATCAGCCATGTCGCCACCAGCGGTGCGGTACCGCCGAAGAGGGTGTAGGCCATGTTGTAGGTAATGGCCGAGGCGGTGTAGCGAGTGCGGGTCGGAAAGGTTTCCGAGAGCAGGGCGGCGGTTACTACCCCGCACAGCACCGCGCCCACCGCCAGCAGCATGACGCCGACGATGGACGCTGCGAAGCCGCCGGAACTGGCCATCAGGAACGATGGATAGACCACGACCATCAGCAGTGCACAGGCCGTCATCACCGTAACCCTGCGCCCGACGCGGTCTGAATACAGTCCTGCCAGCGGGCAGATCGCGGCGGCAAACAGCAAGGCAATCAGCGAAACCAGCAACGCCGTTGCCCGACTCAGGCCCCCGGCTACTTGCAGGTAGGTCGCGAAGTAGGTGGTGAACATATAGAAGGACAACGCCGTCAGCGACACAAAGGCACCCAGGCAGCAGATGGCAGCGCAATGGTTGCGCAGGGTTTCCTTGAGCGGGGAGTGGGCCACCGCATGTTCCTCGGCCACCGCCTGGAATGCCGGGGTTTCATCCAGCTTCAGACGCATGTAAAGCCCCACCAGACCCAGTGGTGCCGCAATCAGGAACGGCAGGCGCCAGCCCCAATCGGCCATGGCCTGTGCCGATAGCGACGCCTCGAGGGCATAGGCCACCACGGCCGCCGCAGCGAAGGCACAGAAGGTCGATACCGGCAGGAAGCTGCCATACCAGGCCCTTTTATCATCAGGAGCGTGTTCCATGAGGTAGGCGCAGGCACCGGCGTATTCACCCCCGGCGCTAAAGCCCTGGGCGCAACGGATCAGGGTCAACAGGATCGGCGCCATTACGCCAATGGCGGCATAGACAGGCAGCACCCCGATCAGTGTGGTGGCACCCGCCATCAACAGAATGGTCATCGCCAGGGTTCTTTTTCGACCGATGCGGTCACCCAGCATGCCGAAGAAAATGCCGCCAAGGGGACGGAACGCAAAGGCTACGGCGAATACGGCGAAGGTCTTGAGCAGCGCGGCACTGGCATCACCGCTGGGGAAAAACTGCTGGGCGATGGTGGTGGCCAGAAAGCCATAAACCGCGAAGTCGAACCATTCGACGAAGTTCCCGATGGCCGCGGCGGCAATGACTTTTCTCAGGGTTTTGGGGCTGACCTGCCCGGTGATGGCACTCGTCATGCTGAACCTCGACATTTCATCAGAATGCTTTCGATTATCGAGGCAGTCAGTGAAAGGGTTCGCTTCAAAAGTGTCATCGGCGTAGTCAGCACCGACGTCCTGCCTCTCAGCCGCCTTTGGTGGAGACGATACTCGCCACCAGGCGGGGCTTGCAGTTCAGATAAGCCGACGATTGCAGCCAATGCTGATCGGGGTACCAGGCAAACATGAACTGACCGTCCTTGAGTTTGTCTACCACCTGGCGCGCCACTTGCGGGCGTACGGCAGGGCAGCCCTGGCTGCGGCCGATGCGGCCCTGGGTCTGGCTCCACAACGGGTTCACATAGCTGGCAGGGTGAATCACGATGGCCCGCTCACGGGCACTGTCATTGATACCCGGCTCCAGGCCGTCCATGCGCAGTGAGTAACCGTTGGCACCCTGGTAGCTTTCCTGGGTGCGGAACAGGCCAAGGCTGGATTGATGGCTGCCTTCGTTATTGGAGAATTGAGTGGCGAAGTTTTCCCCGGATTTTTGCCCGTGGGCTACCAGGTCACGCAGCACCAGGGTCTTCTTGCGCAAGTCGAAGATCCACAGGCGGCGGGCCGTGGAAGGTTGCGAATAGTCGATGACGGCAAGGTTTTGTGCGGGGCTGGCGCCACTGCTGACGGCGCATTGCATGGCACTGAGGGCACTTTTAAGTACCTGGGGATTGAGTTCCGGAGCGGCCTGGGCGAGGCTGTTGTAAAGCCCTGGTGAAGAAGTATTGGCGGCGAACGCTGGGCTGCACAAGGCTCCCAGGGTCGCGGCGACCAGAAAAAGTCGTCGCAAAGAAATCAGCATAGATTAAGAGTTTCCACTGTTGAATTGGCTCCTGACACTCCATCGAGTTAATGGCGATCCTTTATTTACTGCTAGCCTTCAGGGTTGCCGTGACGGCTGTTACGGTGACCGCCAACGTGACGGCCTTGGATTGGAGTAAAGCAGTTGATCAAAAAACAGGCATTTTACTTGAGCATTGCCTTGCTCGCGTCGCCATTGGTCGCATGGGCCGACATGCCCCCCGACCAGCCTGACAACCCCCTGCAGCAGACCCTGCTACAACTGCCCCAGGCCTGTCCGACCCTGGCGTCCGGCCTGACGCCTCAGACCCAGGCACTTTTGCAGGCCTTTTATGAAGGCCAGAACTACCAGCCGGTATGGGCACAAGAAGGGCGTCTGGCCGCTCTGCAGGCCGCCTTGCCACAGCTGGCCGACGACGGGCTCGACCCGCTCAATTACCCCTTGCCCGAGGGCCAGGACCTGTGTGCCGACATCGACACCAGCCGTCAATATCTGCAAGCCCTGCACGATTTGCATTTTGGTCGCCTGACGCAAAGCCGCTTTGAACCGGTCTGGCACGCCAACGCTGTAGAGGTAGATCCCCAGGCCGAACTGCTGGCAATCGCCGGGCCCGGGGTGCAGAACGTGGCAGCTGCTTTTGCACAGGCCCGTCCCGCCCTTGAGCAATATCAAGACTTGCGCCGGGTCTATGCCCGGGAGCGTCAGCAACCGCTGCCCCAGTGGCAGCCGATCGCGGATGGCCCCTTGCTGCGCCCCGGCATGCAGGATGCGCGGGTACCGGCACTGGCCAGGCGTCTGGCCAGCGAGGGTTACCTGAGCGGCGAGCCGCAGATCGTCAACAACACCTACTCCAATGAGCTGGCCTCGGCGGTCAAGAGCTTCCAGCTCGATCACTCGCTACAGGCCGATGGCGTTGTCGGGCCGGGCACCGTGAAAGAGTTGAACGTCAGTCCGGCAACCCGCCGTGAGCAACTGCGGATCAATCTGGAGCGTTTTCGCTGGATGGCCCGGGACTTCGAACCCACCAGCCTGCTGGTCAATGTTCCGGCTGCACAGTTGACCGTGTTCCAGAACGGCCAGCCGGTATGGCAGACCCGCACCCAGGTCGGGCGGGCCGACCGGCAGACGCCGTTGCTCAAGTCCCGGGTGACGCGCCTGACCCTGAACCCGACCTGGACCATCCCGCCGACCATCTTCAAGGAAGACAAACTGCCGCAGATTCGCCGCGATCCGTCTTTCCTCAGCAAGCATGACCTGCAGGTACTCGACAGCAGCGGGCAGCCGCTGGCGGTACAGAGCATCGACTGGGACCGTCCGGGCAACATCCTGCTGCGTCAGGGTGCCGGGCCGCGCAACCCGCTGGGGCGTATCGTCATCCGTTTCCCCAACCCGTTCGCCGTGTACCTGCACGACACCCCCAGCCAGGCCCTGTTCAGTAAAGGCCCCCGTGCCTTCAGTTCAGGCTGCGTGCGGGTCGAGTCGGTGTTCCAGTTGCGCGACCTGCTGGTGACCCCGGCGGAGAAAGCCCGCACCGAGGAATTGCTGGCCACCGGGCGCACCACCGAGTTCAGGCTGTCCAACCCGGTGCCTATCCTCATGACGTACTGGACCGCCCATGCCGACAAGAACGGCAAGGTGGTGTACTCACCGGACATTTATAATCGTGACCCGGCATTGATATCGGCCCTGGCCGCCAAGCGCTGATGTCCGTTTCAACCTTGAACTGATCTGCGAGACCTGCAATGACTCAATCCCGTTTTACCGACCTGGTGGGCATTGCCCATCCGATCATCCAGGCTCCGATGCTGGGGGCGGGGGCAGCAATGATGATTGGCGTGGCCAGGGCCGGAGGGCTGGGCTCCCTGGCCTGTGCCACCCTGACCCTGGAGGGGGTACGCGCCGAAGTGGCGGCCTTTCGTGAAGCCTGCGATCAACCGTTCAATCTGAACTTCTTCTGCCATCAGGCCCCGGAACCCGACGAGGCCCGGGCCCGGCAGTGGAAGTCGTTGTTCAAGGATTATTACCGCGAACTGGGAGTGGACTATGACGCGCCGACCCCGGTGTCGAGCCGTGCGCCTTTTGATGAGGCCGCCTGCGCCCTGGTTGAAGAGCTGCGTGCACCGGTGGTCAGCTTTCACTTCGGCCTGCCGGCCCCGCACCTGTTGGCCCGGGTCAAAGCCTGCGGGGCGAAGATTTTAAGTTCCGCCACCACCGTTGAAGAAGCGCAGTGGCTGGAGCGCAACGGCTGTGACGCGATCATTGCCATGGGCTACGAAGCCGGTGGCCACCGCGCGATGTTTTTGAGCAATGAGCTGGCGACCCAGATCGGTACCTTTGCCCTGGTGCCGCAAATTGTCGATGCGGTATCCGTGCCGGTGATTGCCGCAGGTGGCGTGGCCGATGCCCGGGGTATCGCCGCGGCTTTTGCTCTGGGTGCCTGTGCCGTGCAAATCGGCACGGCCTACCTGTTCTGCCAGCAGGCCAAACTTGCCGAGCCCCATTACCGCGCCTTGCGCGAAGCCGCCCCCGGCAGCACCGCCCTGACCAACCTGTTCACCGGTCGACCGGCCCGCGGCATCCTCAATCGGGTGATGCGAGAGCTGGGGCCGATGAACTCCCAGGCCCCGGAGTTCCCGTTGGCGGGCGGCGTACTGCTACCGCTCAAGGCCAAAACCGAGCCTGCCGGTTCCGGGGATTTCATCAACCTGTGGGCGGGTCAGGCCTTCGCACTGAGTCCGGGACGCAGCGCCCAATTGTCGTCCGAGGAACTGACCCGCAAGTTGGTCGCTGACTACGCCGCGCGTTCCACATGCAAATAGCGGGTCTGCGCGGCGTGGGTGGATGTGCGAATTAAAAGTATGACCGCACCGACCACCGGCAGGCTCACCAGCAGCAAGCCGTAGCGCAACGATTCAATGCCAAAACGTGGCAGCAGGGCATCGCTGAACAAACCGGCGAGCAAAGGCCCGACCCCGACCCCCAGCAGTGTCGAAATAATGGTTTGCAAGGCCATCGCCGTGCCCCGGCGATTGGCCGGCACCAGTTGCGTGACCAGGTTGTAGGACGGCGCCACCCACCACACCACAAAAAAACTGTACAGCGCGCACCACAGCATGGCGCTGGGGATCGGCACGCCTGCAACCTGGGTCCAGACCGTGTCGGGCCACAACAAATAGGCGAACAGTGCGCTGATCGCGGCCACGTGCCCGATCACCGGAATACCCACTTGCCAGTGCGGATTGCGCGGCGTCAGGTGGTCGCTCAACCAGCCGCTGAACAACGCCCCGATACCGGCAAAGCCGCCACAAATAAACCCGGCCAGGAGTCCGGCGTGCTGCAACGACAAGCCATGGGAGCGCACCAGAAAACTGGTGTTCCACATGCCGATGGCATAGGAGCTGAGGGTGGTCAGGCCCCCGGCCATGATCAGGCAGCGGTAAGCGGGCAGGGCCCAGAGTGCGCGGGCTTCGCGGCTCAGGCTTTGCAGGGGATGCGCGGCATGGGCGCTGGCCAGATCCCAACGGCCACGGGCCGGGTCCTTGACCACGAAGGCCAGCACCAGGGAAAACAGCAGCGCCGGCATGCCAATTACGATAAACGCCATGCGCCAGCCATACTGCTCGACCACCCAGGCGCCGAGGCTCAAGCCGATCACCGCCGAGAAGGTCGGTGCAGCGGTGAAACAACTGATGGCAAACGAACGGCGCTGGGGCGGGTACAAATCGGCAATGATCGACATCGACGCCGAGGTGGTGGGCGACTCGCTCACCGCAACCGCCATGCGCGCCAGGGCCAGCATCCAGAAACTCACGGCCAGGCCGCAGACCATGGTCGCCACGGCCCACAGCAGGCACGCCATGGCCAGCAGGCGGGTGCGCGACATGCGATCGGCCAGACGCCCGGCAGGCAAGCCGAGCAGGGCGTAGACCCCGGCAAATGCCAGCCCGGAAATCAGCCCCATGGCCGTGTCACTGACGCCGAATTCGAGCTTGATCGGTTCAATCATGACCGCCAGGATCTGCCGGCCGACAAAGTTGTCGGCAAACACCGCAGCCAGCAACAACAGCAAAGCATGGCTGCGCCAGCCGACGTTAGGGTTGGACATAATCGGTTTTCCTGTCAGATAAAAACGCCAAAGGCGCTGACCCACATTGCGTCAGCGCCTTTGCCAAACCCCTGCCTCAGCCCCGGCGGCGAGCCAGGGTCATGGCGGTATCTTCGATCATGTCTTCCTGGCCGCCGACCATGCCGCGTCGGCCCATCTCCACCAGAATTTCCCGTGCCGGTACGCCGTACTTCTTCTCGGCGCGCTTGGCGAACAGCAGGAACGAGCCATACACACCGGCATAGCCCATGGTCAGGGCGTCGCGATCGCTGCGGATCGGGAAGTCCATGATCGGCACGACCAGGTCTTCAGCCACGTCCTGGATGCCAAACACGCTGACTCCGGTTTCAATGCCCATGCGGTCACAGACCGCCACCAGGATTTCCATCGGCGTATTGCCCGCGCCGGCGCCCAGACCTGCGGCGGCCGCATCGATCCGGGTAGCCCCGGCTTCGATTGCAGCGATGGAGTTGGAGACCCCCATCGACAGGTTGTGATGGCCGTGAAAACCGATCTCGGTGTCCGGGTGCAGCGCGGCCCGCATGGCCGCTACCCGGGCCTTGATGTCATGGGGCAGCATGTAGCCTGCGGAGTCGGTGAGGTAGATGCAGTTGGCCCCGAAGCTCTCCATCAGCTTGCCTTGCTTGACCAGCCCTTCGGGGCTGTTCATGTGCGCCATCATCAGAAAGCCCACGGTGTCCATGCCCAGCTTGCGGGCATAGGAAATGTGCTGTTCGGAGACGTCTGCCTCGGTGCAATGGGTGGCGACCCGGATCGTGTTGACCCCCAGTTCGTAGGCCATTTGCAGGTGATCCACGGTTCCGATACCCGGCAACAGCAAGGCTGAAACCTTGGCCTGCTTCATCATCGGGATTACCGCCGACAGGTATTGCTCGTCGGTGTGCGCCGGAAAACCGTAGTTCACCGAACTGCCGCCCAGGCCATCGCCGTGGGTCACCTCGATCAAAGGCACACCGGCAGCATCCAGGCCGCAGGCGATGTCTTTCATTTGTTGCAGGGAGATCTGGTGACGCTTGGGGTGCATGCCGTCGCGCAGGCACATGTCATGCACGGTGATTTTTTTGCCGCGAAGATCCATGGATAGCTCCTTAAGCGAGGGCAGGTTGAGGGGCGGTGGCCTTGAGTTGCAGCTCGCCGTTGAGCATTTGCTCGGCAAACATCTCGGCCGTACGCGCCGCCGCAGCGGTCATGATGTCGAGGTTGCCGGCGTACTTGGGCAGGTAGTCACCGAGGCCTTCGACCTCCATGAAGATCGAGACCCGATTGCCGTCAAATACCGGGCCGTTCACCAGTTTGTAGCCCGGTACGTACTTCTGTACCTGCTGGATCATGTCGGTAATTGCCAGGGTAATCGCCGTCTTGTCCGGCGCGGTTTCGGTCAGGCAATGCACGGTGTCGCGCATGATCAGCGGTGGCTCGGCAGGGTTGACGATAATGATCGCCTTGCCTTTTTTCGCGCCGCCGACCTGCTCGATGGCACTGGCGGTGGTGCGGGTGAATTCGTCGATGTTCTTGCGCGTGCCCGGGCCGACCGATTTGGACGCCGCCGTGGCCACGATCTCGGCATACGCCACGGGCTGCACGCTGGATACTGCAGCCACCAGCGGAATCGTCGCCTGGCCGCCGCAAGTGACCATATTGACGTTCATCACGCCGCGTTTGAGGTTGGCTTGCAGATTGACCGGTGGCACGCAATACGGGCCGATGGCCGCAGGTGTCAGGTCGATCATCAGCACCCCCAGCTCATTGAGCTTGCGGCTGTTTTCGGCATGCACGTAAGCGGAAGTGGCATCGAAGGCAATCTGGATATTGTCCGCCAGGACGTGGGGCAACAGGCCGTCGACGCCGTCACTGGTGGTCTTGAGACCTAACTCGCGAGCGCGGGTCAGGCCTTCGGAGGTGGCATCGATACCGACCATCCACACAGGTTCCAGCACCTCGCTGCGCAGCAGTTTGTACAGCAGGTCGGTGCCAATGTTGCCCGGCCCGATCAGGGCACACTTGATTTTATTGCTCATGGTAAGCCTCTCGAACTGGGTTTAAGACACAAAGCGCAGGCGTGCAGAACCCAGGCCGCTGAGGGTCAGGCTGACCTCGTCGCCGGGCAGCACCGGTACCAGCGGCGCCAGGGCCCCGGACAGAATGATTTCGCCTTTGCGAAACGGAATATCGAATTTGCCCAGGGTGTTGGCCAGCCAGGCCACTGCCGCGCAGGGGTGACCCTGCACCGCCGAACCGAAGCCGTTGCCGGCCGGCTGGCCGTTTTTCAGCAGGTGCAGTTCGACCTTGGCCAGGTCCAGATCACGGGGATCGATTCGCTGCTCGCCCAGGGCAAACACGCCACATGAGGCGTTGTCGGCCACGGTGTCCTGAATGCGGATTTTCCAGTCGGCGATGCGCGAATCGACAATCTCGAAACACGGCACCACCCATTGGCTGGCCGCCATCACGTCCTCGGCGGTAATGCCGGGCCCGTGCAGATCCTCGCCGAGAATAAAGGCGATTTCACCTTCGGCCCGGGGCTGCACCAGCAGATTGGCGCTGAAGCTGACATCGCTGTTATCGGCGACCTGCATACGGTTGGTCAAAAAGCCGAAGTCGGGCTGATGCACATCGAGCATGTCCTGCACGGCACGGCTGGTGACCCCGATCTTCTTGCCGATCACCTGTTCACCGAGGGCTTCGCGCCGTTGCAGGAAGCGCAATGAAATCTGATAGGCCGTTTCCAGCGTCAGGTCCGGGTAACGCTGGGTCAGCGGCTGCAGGCTGCGGCGTTCGAGCAGCGCGTGAAACAGTTCATCGCCCAGGGCTTCAATCAACTTCGGGTCCATAAACACTCTCTCTAAAATCCGGAATATATGAGTCGCTGTGGGGGCTGGCTTGCCAGCGATGGATTGCGCGCGCTCTGACTGCAAAACCCAATCGTGTGCAGCGCTGGCAAGCCAGCTCCTACAGGTTCATGGGTACAGCGTCAGCCCGGCCAGACGCTGGACTCGGCACCGCCGTCCACTTCCAGAATCTTGCCGGTCACCCAGCGCGACGCCGGGGTGGCCAGGTACAGTGCGGCGGCACCAATATCTTCCACCTCGCCCAGACTTTGCAGCGGCGTGGCCTTGATCATGACGTCGCGCATGGCCACCGGCAGGACGCGGTTCAGGGCGTCGGTCAGGATCGGTCCGGGGGCAATCCCGTTGACCCGCACCAGCGGCGCGAAATCCTGGGCCAGTAGACGGGTCATGTGGCTCAGAGCGGCTTTGGCCGTGCCGTAGGCGCTGAACTGGGTTTGCGCGTAGCGCGCCGCCCCCGAGGTGATATTGATAATGTTGCCCGCGCCTGCAGCGCGCATATGGGGCACGCAGAGCTGGCACAGGTGATAAGCCGAGGACACGTTAAAGCGCATGATCTCTTCAAAACGCTCGACGCTCAGGGTCAGCGGATCGTTCGGACCGGCGCCGCCAGCGTTATTCACCAGGTGGGTGATGCTGCCCATGTGTTCACGCGCCTGGCTCACCAGGGCGCTGCGCTGCTCGCTGTCATTCACGTCACAGCTCAGGGCCAGGGCCCGGCGTCCTAAAAGGCGGACCTCTTGGGCAACCGCTTCAACGTCGCCCAGGGTGCGTGCCGCCAGCACCACATCGGCGCCGGCTTCGGCGTAGGCCAGGGCAATGGCCCGGCCAATGCCGCGGCCGCCGCCGGTAATCACCGCCACACTGCCGGTCAGGTCAAATCGCGAAATAATGCTCATACATAATCCTTTATTAACGGGGAGCCCACAGGTCAGGCAGTCCCGGGTCGCTGACACTGATCAGTCGCTTGAGCAGCACCTTGAGCGCCTGGGCATCGCCGGGGCCTAGTTTGGCCGAGACGTTCTCCTCAACCGCCTTGGCCAGAGCCAGCTGTTGCAAAGAGGCTTCACGGCCGGTGGCGGTCAGGACGTAGCGCGGTTCATGGTTGCTGCCCTCCAGTGCCACCAGATTCTGTTTTTCCAGGAAGCGCATGCTGGCCAGCGTGACCACGTGCCCGGTGTAGCTGACGAAGGTGTTGATCTCGTTCAGGGTCAGGTTGTCGCGAATGCACAGCACGGAAAGGATGAAAAACGCATGTTCGTCCAGTTGCTGGTTGCTCAACAGGCGATGCAGGGCGTCCAGCAGTTGGTAGTGGGCGCGGCCCAGCAAATACCCCAGCAAATCCTCGGTGTAGCTGCATTCCGGAGGTGGCGGGGTGGTTGCCAGGCGCAGCTCGCTACGGGGCTTGCGGGTTGCCAGTGCGTACTGGCCGCTCTGGAACGCCAGCGGCGCGCGGTCGCTGTGATCAAAGGCGAGCACCTCACCGACAAAAATCACATGGTCGCCGCCTTCATATTGAAAGGCTGTACGGCACTGAAAGCGAGCAGTGCAATCCTGTAACAGCGGGGCTTCGCTGATACCGCTGTCGAGTTCGATTTCGGCGAACTTGTTTTCGCCCTGCATGGCAAAGCGCCCGGACAGAGGTTCCTGTTCGGTCGACAGCACGTGCACGTTCCAGTGTTTGCCCGAGCTGAATACCGGCAGGCTGCGGGCGGACTTGGCCAGGCTCCACAGCACCAGCGGCGGATTGAGCGACACCGAGTTGAAGCTGTTGGCGGTGATCCCGATAGGTGATCCGTCTTCAGCCTGGGTGGTGATGATGGTCACCCCGGTGGTGAAGGTACCGAGTGCGGTACGGAATGCCTGGGGATCGAAACTGCTTTGCATTGCCATGACGAACCTCATGGATTGAATTTTCGTGCTTGCAGTATTCCCCTCGCAGTGGGGCCCTACATCGTCTTAATGGACTAACGAATACAGCCGATTATCGTCCGATCGGACGAGGCGTGGAGGGTCGTAATTGTCTAGCGTCGGCGCATTAAAACGATGCCAAGAGGACTGATCCATGACATGCAGCAGTACGGCCCCAGAACAGCTGTCCAGCCTGTTGGCAGCGCAAAAAAAAGCCTTTATCGAGGCCGGTCCGGTCAGCGTTGAACAGCGTCAGCAACGGATCCAGCGGGTGATAGAGCTGCTGGTGCGTTATCAGCAGCCGTTGGTTGAAGCCATGGATGCGGACTTTGGTGGCCGACCCCAGGGTTTTTCGTTGATGAATGATGTGCTGGGTTCACTGGCATCGCTCAAATATGCCCGCGACCATGTTGCGCACTGGGTGCAGGACGAGCCGCGCGAGGTATTTGCCCCCTATGACCAGTTGGGCGCCAAGGCCTGGGTGATGCATCAGCCCAAGGGCTCGATCGGGATCATGGGCACCTGGAACGCGCCGCTGTTCACCTTGCTCAGTCCGCTGGCCTGCGTGCTGGCCGCGGGTAACCGGGCCATTCTCAAACCCTCGGAAGTGGTACCGCGCACAGCCGAGGTGCTGGCCCGGGCCTTCGGTGAATTGTTCGATACGCTGGAAGTCGCGGTGGTGCTCGGTGATGCAGACCTGGCCCAGGCGTTTACTTCGCAGCCGTTTGACCATCTGGTATTTACCGGCAGCACTGCCGTGGCGCGCTCGGTGATGCGCAATGCGGCCGAAAATCTGGTGCCGCTGACCCTTGAACTCGGGGGCAAATCGCCGGTGATCATTTCCCGCAGCGCCGATCTGGCCAAGGCTGCATTCAGCATTGCCGTGGCCAAAGCCAACAACGGCGGGCAGATTTGTATCAATCCGGACGTGGTGTACGTGCCCCGAGAGCAATTGGGGGACTTTATCGGCGCCCTTGGTGCGGCTTACAACGAGCTGTTGCCGACCGTGGCCGACAATCCGGATGTGGTGGCCGTGGTCAATGCCCGGCACTTGCAGCGCATAGAAAGCTACGTGCAGGACGCCCGACAGCGGGGCGCCCGGGTGGAGAGCTTCCCGCGGGAGCTGGAGGCTGATCCCAAGGCGCGGCGTCGCCCCCTGCAAGTGGTGATCGATCCGCCCCGTGACAGCCTGATCATGCAGGAAGAAATCTTTGGGCCGGCGCTGGTGGTGCTGCCCTACGATGAGATCGACCGGGCGCTGGCGGACATCAATTCACGGGATCGACCGTTGGCCCTGTATTACTTTGGCCAGAGCGAAGAAGAGCGGCGTCATGTACTGCAGCGCACTATCTCGGGCGGCGTGACCATCAACGACGTGATGATGCACGCGGCCATGCACGACGCGCCGTTTGGTGGCATTGGTGCCTCCGGCATGGGGCATTACCACGGCCGTGAAGGCTTCCTCGAGTTCAGCCACATGCGCACCGTTTTCAAGGCTGCGGCCCATGATCCGCGCCGCGAGTGGGGCATGTTGCCGCCCTATGGCGAACACTTCCAGGCGACCATGCAGTCGATGGTCACCCCTGACTGATTCCACCCAGAAATAAATCAACCCTGCAGGAGCGTGCTTGCTCGCGATGCCGGCAACCCGGCGGTTCAGACCGGTCGGGGTGTCGCAATCGCGGGCAATCCAGTGTCGAGCGGTTGCTCCTGCCCATAACAACAAGATGTGATCCGGAGAGATATTTTGCCAATCCCTGCTGCTACCCCAGAAGACACCCAGACCCCGGCCGGCTGGCAACGCCGCCACGTACTCAAGGCCGGTGTCCTGGCCGCAGGCGCCGGTCTGCTCGGCCGCTATGCCGGTGCGGCGGGTTCGAGCGCCGTATCATCCAACGAATATCTGGCGATGGACGCCACCGACATGGCCCGGGCCGTGCAAAAGGGTGAGCTCACTCCCGAGCACCTGCTGGCTGCGGCCATGGCCCGTTGTGATGCGGTCAACCCCAAGGTCAATGCGGTCAACATGCGTCACGACGAGTACGCCCGGGCGCTGCTCCAGACCCGTCGCGCCGCAGGGGCATCTGCCACCGGCGCGCTGGCTGGCGTGCCCATCCTGATCAAGGACCTCAACACCTACCTTGAAGGCACCCGCACCACCAATGGTTGCCGTCTGTTCAAGGATGCACCGCCGGCGCCACAAACCAGCACCCTGATTGCCCGCTATCAGGCGGCTGGCGCTGTACCCTTCGGCAAAACCGCGTGCCCGGAGTTTGGTCTTACCACCACCACCGAATCCCTGCTCTGGGGGCAAACCCGCAACCCGTGGAACCTGGGCAGAAGCGCAGGGGGCTCCTCCGGTGGTGCGGCTTCGGCAGTGGCGGCCGGCATTGTGCCGGTGGCCCATGCCACTGACGGCGGTGGCTCGATCCGTATTCCGGCCTCCTATTGCGGTGTGGTTGGCCTCAAGCCCACCCGTTACCGTACCCCCAGCGGCCCGGGCAAATATGAAGGGTGGTTCGGTGCCAGCGTCGGCAACGTGGTGTCGCGCAATATCCGCGACATGGCATTGTTTATGGATGTCGGCCAGGGTCATGAACCAGGCAGCCCGTACTGGGCAAAGCCGCTGGTACGCCCGTATATCGAAGAGCTGCGCACCGCCCCCGGGCGTTTGCGCATCGGCCTGGTACGGGATTCACTGACCGGTTCGCCACTGGACCCTGCAGTTGCAAAGGTGCTGGACGATACGGCCAGACGCCTGAGCGCGATGGGGCACAACGTTGAAGAGTTGCGTTTGAATATCGACCCGCGCCAGTTGTTCGGAGCCCACGGATCGGTGATCGGCGACGCCTTGCTGACCCTGGTTCACGACCGCGAACAGGCGATGGGCCGGCCGGCCACTGCCGATGACTTTGAACGCATCACCCAGGTGGTACTGGACAATGGCAAGAAAGTCACGGGCGAGGGCCTGTACCGGGCCCGGCAGTCGTTTGAAAGCATTGGTGGCTACATGGAGCAGCAGTTCGACACCTACGACGTGATCCTGTCGCCGGTCACCGCCAACGTCACCCCGGAACTGGGCCTGCTCAGCCTCAACCAGCCCTGGGAAAGCTACGCCCACAACGCCATGGGCAGCGCGGCGTTTACCGTACTGGCCAACGTCAGCGGGCAGCCGGCGATCTCGTTGCCGGTGGGCATGAGCGACAACGGCTTGCCGATCGGCATGATGTTTACCGGGCCATTGGGCGGCGAAGACGTGCTGTTGCGTCTGAGCGCACAAATCGAGCAGGACCGGCCGTGGGCGAAATTGCCCACTGTTTGATAACCCATTGCAGTGTCTGTAGTCGCTGACAAGCAGCGCGAGGCTGCGATCGGTAACCCCGGCTGGCAGGGTCCGCCATCGCTGCGCAATCGATCGCAGCCTCGCGCAGTTCTTCAACCCCTGCGGGGGTTGGTGGCGTAACGCCTAGTCCGCTTTGACGATGATCAGCAGCGCGCCAGGCCGGATTATTCGTCATACAGCGCCCGCGCATTCGCGCAGCGAGAGACTGACGGAGAACAGACGGATGGATCAGATACGAGAGAAAAGTCCGATAGAGCTTGAGCTGCTGGAACGGGCGCGCAATCTGATACCTGCGCTAAAAAGCCGTTCAGCCCAGGCGGACAAGGATTGCAAACTGCCCGACGATACCGTTCGCGACATGCAGGAGGCCGGCTTGTTTCGTGCCCTGCAGCCGAAGATGTGGGGCGGTCATGAAGTGGATCTGCGCACCTTCTTTGAAATTCAGATGATCCTGGCCGAGGGCTGCATGTCCACTGCCTGGGTCTTTGGTGTGGTCGGTGTTCACCCGTGGCAACTGGCGCGTTACCCGGTAGAAGCACAACGCGATGTCTGGGGCGAAGACAGCTCCACGCTGGTGGCTTCGACCTATATGCCTGTGGCCAAAGTGACTCCGGTCAAGGGCGGATACCGGGTCAGCGGGCGCTGGGGTTTCTCCAGTGGCAGCCAGCATGCGCAATGGTGCCTGCTGGGCGGCATCGTGCCGCAAGATGAAACCGGACCGACCGAGCACGGCACCTTCCTGATCCCGGCTTCTGACTATCGGATTGAACAGAACTGGGACGTACTGGGCCTGCGCGGCAGCGGCAGTCACGACATCATCGTTGAAGATGCCTTTGTCCCTGCACACCGGGTGCAACGCACCAACAACTACAGCATCGAAGCCACCCCGGGACGGCTGGTCAACACCAACCCGATGTACTCCATCCCGTTTGCCCAGGTATTTGCCCGCGCGGTATCCACCTCGGCGCTGGGTGCATTGCAAGGGGCGATCAACGAGTTCCGGACCAACGCCGCTGCGCATATCGGCAAGCATGGCGCCAAAACCGCCGAAGACCCGGCAGCCCAGGCGGCAGTCGCCGAGGCCACCATCACCGTTGATTCGCTCAAGCTGGTGCTGATGCGCAATTACGCACACCTCATGGCGCTGGCCGCTGCAGGCGAGTATCCGGACGTTGAAACCCGCCTGTTGTATCGCTACCAGTCATCCCATGTGACCAATGTCTGCGCCGACCGGGTCAGCGACCTGCTGCGTTGCATGGCAGCCTCGGGTTTGTACAACACCAACCCGGTGGCCCGTTATTTCCGCGACCTGCATCAGGCGCGCGGGCATATCGCCAACAACGAGGCGGCCTATCGCCGCAGCTATGGCGTGGTGCAATTGGGTTTACCCAACTCGGACCCTTTTGTTTGATCGAGTAATGACTTTCTGACCTCAGCGGATGGCATAACAATAATGACGGCTCAAGTTCAGTCTCAGTCCAGCTATGACGTAATCGTGGTCGGCTCCGGTGCGGGGGCGATGACCTCGGCCCTGTTTGCTGCCGATCAGGGCCTTTCAGTTCTGATTGTCGAGAAGAGCGACAAATACGGCGGTACTTCGGCAATTTCCGGCGGCGGTATCTGGATTCCGAACAACCATTACTTCGCTGCCATCGGCGGGCGGGACAGCGCTGAGCTGTCAATGCAATACCTCAAGGCCGCTACCGGCGAACACGGCGATCCGGTGCGCCTGCAGGCGTATCTGGATAACGCTGCGCCGATGATCAAAAAGCTCACCGCCAATAGCCGGGTGCGCTATGCCGTGGCCGACAAATATCCGGATTATTACCCGCAACTGCCCGGCGCCTTGCCGGGCGGGCGGACCCTTGACCCCGAGCTGTTCGACACCAGTTTGCTCGAAGAAGAACTGCCCAACCTGCGCAAGCCTTCGCCCTCGACCCTGCTGATGGGGCGTATTGCCTGGACTGCCCGCGATGCGCACAAGGCCATGGCCCGCAGCTTCGGTTGGCAATGGCTGATCTTCAGGCTGATGGCCCGCTACAAGATGGACTTCAAGTGGCGGCGCAAGAGCAAGTACGACCGTCGTGCGGCACTGGGCAGTTCCCTGGTGGCGTCCCTGCGCCGCTCGCTGATGGATCGCAATGTGCCGTTGTGGCTCAACACCGATTTCCAGGACGTGCTGCTGGACGGTGATCGCGTTTGCGGGATCAAGGTGGCCACGGGGGGCAAGATTCTCGAACTCAAGGCCCGGCGCGGGGTGATCTTTGGCTCGGGCGGTTTCGAGCAGAATCAGACCCTGCGGGAAAAATTCCTGCCGCAACCCACCAAGGCCGGCTGGAGTGCCACGCCACCGGGCAACAACACCGGTGCCGCACTGGAAGCGGGGCTCAATATCGGCGCGGCCACGGCGTTGATGGACTGGGCGTGGTGGGCGCCGACCATTGCCGTGCCCGGTGAAGAAAAACCCCGCGGCGTGTTTGCCGAGCGTGCGTTTCCGGGGGCCATTGTGGTCAACAGCCTGGGCCATCGCTTTGTGAACGAAGCTGCGCCGTATCTTGAATTCGTTGATGCCATGTACAAGGACAACCAGAAAACCGGCGGCCGCACGGTGCCGTCATGGGTGATCTTTGATGGCCATTTCCGTTTCCATTACGCCATGGGCCCGCTGATGCCGGCCCAGGTGATGCCAGACAGCCGTCTGCGCAAAGAATGGCTCAATACCCTGTACTGGAAGGCCGACAGCCTTGAGCAACTGGCCTTGCAGATTGGCGTTGATGATGCCGGCTTGACCAGCACCGTAAACAAGGTCAATGAATACGCAAAAACCGGTGTCGACCTTGACTTCGAGCGCGGCGCCAATGTGTTTGACCGTTACTACGGTGACAGCAATATCAAGCCCAATCCGTGCCTGGCGCCGCTGCGCAAAGGTCCGTATTACGCCATGCGCCTGGATGCCGGAGACATTGGCACCAAGGGCGGATTGCTGACCAACCGCTACGCCCAGGTGGTACGTGAAGACGGCCAGCCCATCAGCGGCCTGTATGCCATTGGCAACTGCTCCGCTTCGGTCATGGGTACCAGCTACCCCGGTGCCGGCGGCACCCTTGGCCCGGCCATGACCTTTGGCTATATCGCCGCCAACCATATTGCCAGCAGCAACGTACCGGTGGCGGCGGGCGCCATCGCCGAGGCGCTGTCATGAGCCGGCCCCGTTCCGGCAGCAATACCAAAATCCTGGCCCCGTTACAGGCCGACCGCCTGGATGGCCGGGGCTGGGACTACAGCTGCGATGTCCTGGTTATCGGTTGGGGCGCCGCCGGTGCCTGTGCTGCGCTGGAAGCGCGCAGCCAGGGGGCTGAAGTGATTGTTGCCGACCGTTTTACCGGCGGCGGTGCCAGCGCCAAAAGTGGCGGGGTGGTGTATGCCGGTGGCGGTACCCGCCAACAGCAGGACGCCGGGTTCAGCGATACCCCGCAAGCGATGTTTGACTACCTCAAGCACGAAACCCGGGGCGTGATCAGCGACGACACCCTGCGCAAGTTTTGCGATGACAGTGCCGACAACCTGCGCTGGCTCGAAAGCCATGGCGCACGCTATGCCCACAGCCTGCCTCCGGGTGGCAAAACCTCATATCCGACCGATGGCTATTTTCTGTATTACTCCGGCAACGAACTGGTGCCGTCCCATAGTGGCGAGCATCCCGCGGCACCCCGCGGGCATCGCACCGTTGGCAAGGGGCAATGCGGTGCCGTGCTCTATGGCCATTTGCAAGCCGCCTGCCTGCGCGCCGGGGTACAACCCTTGTTGCAATCGGCGGCGCGCCGCCTGGTGGTGGATGACAACGGGCGCGTGCTGGGTGCCGAGCTTTGGCGTTTGCCCGAGGGCACCCGCGAAGCCCGTGTACATGCGCGTCTGGCAGCCCGCGCCGAGCGCTGGCAAAACTTTGCCCCCGGTTATTGCGATCGCCTGCGGCAAAAGATCAGCCGCCTTGAACGTGACCATGGGCAACCTGTGCTGGTCCGGGCCCGGCGCGGAGTGATTCTGAGCACCGGCGGTTTTATCTTCAATCGCGATTTGATCCGTGAACATGCCCCCAAATTCCGCCGTAATTTCAAGGTCGGTGCCACCGGTTGCGATGGTAGCGGCCTGCGCCTCGGACAGTCAGTGGGGGGCAAAAGCGAACGCCTGAGCCGGGTATCGGCCTGGCGCTTTATCAACCCGCCGTTTTGCTGGCCCAAGGGGATTGTGGTCAACGCCCAGGGGCAGCGTTTCTGCAATGAGGAAGTTTATGGCGCCACCCTGGGCCAGCCGTTGTGCGAAGAGCAGGGCGGTCAGGCATGGCTGGTGCTGGATGCGCGCTTGCGCAAGCAGGCGATCCGCCAGGCCCTGTTCGGTGGTTACTGGTGGTTTCAGAGCCTGCCGGCACTGGCCCTGATGCTGCTGCGCGTGCGCAAGGGCGATAACCCTGACCGGCTGGCCCAGGTCTGCGGCATGCAGTCCGGTGAATTGAGCAGCTCGCTGCGGGGGTATAACGCCGCTGCCCGGGGCGAAGTGGCGGACCCCTTCGGCAAGTCTGAAGGCAGTCGCCAGGTGCTGGATAAAGGCCCCTTCTACGCCTGCAATATCAGCGTCGACAACCCGGTATTTCCGCTGGGGGCCTTGACCCTGGGCGGGCTTAAAGTCGATGAAAACACGGGCGCGGTGCTGGATGACAACAGCCAGCCGATTGCCGGGTTGTACAGCGCCGGGCGTACCGCAATAGGCGTGGCCTCACACCTGTATATCAGTGGCCTGTCCCTTGCCGACTGCGTGTTTTCGGGACGCCGGGCAGGGCGGGCCAGCACCGCTGGCAGTGATCTCGAACGCGATGAACCGGTGGCGGGCCAGCGGGCGTCCACCGGCACTTCTATCCAACAAGGACTGCAGCATGAGCACACGAGTTGAAGGCAAGGTTGCCCTGATCACTGGCGGCGCCAGTGGCGTGGGCAGGGCCAGCGCGCTGCTCCTGGCCCGCGAAGGCGCGCGCGTGGTGATCAGTGATATCGATGTGGCGTCAGGCCTGGCCCTGGCTGAAGAAATCGGCCCCCAGGCGCTGTTCATCGAGCACGATGCGGCCTGTGAAGCGCAGTGGACGCGGGTCATCGAAACCATTGGCCAGCGCCATGGCCAGCTGGACATCCTGTTCAACAATGCCGGAATCCTGCTCAAGGGCGACATTGAAAACACCAGCCTGAGCGACTGGCAGCGGGTGCAGCGGATCAACTCCGACAGCGTATTTCTGGGGTGTCGCGCCGCCATTGGCCTGATGAAACAGGGGGCCGGCGGTTCGATCATCAATATGTCCTCCATCGCCGGTGTGGCCGGGCGTGATGACTACGCCGCCTATAGCGCCTCCAAAGGTGCCGTAGCAGCGCTGTCGCGCACCGTGGCGGTGATGTGCCGGCGTCGCAAATATCGCATCCGCTGCAACTCCCTGCACCCGGACGGCATTCTCACCCCCATGACCACGGCCACCCTGCCGGCGGGCCTGGATCCCTGGAGCCTGACCATCGATGCCGACCCCATGGGACGCATGTGCCTGCCTGAAGATGTCGCTGCCAGTGTGCTGTTTCTTGCCAGCGACGAGTCACGTGCAATCAACGGTATCGAACTGCGGATCGACAGTGGCCAGTTTGTAATGAGTATTTGATATGAATTCACCTGCCTATATTTCTCTGCGCGTGGCACAAATCGTCACTGAAACCGCGGACTCCAGATCGCTGGTGTTTGAGGTGCCCCAGGACTTGCGCGAGCAGTTTGCCTATAAGAGCGGCCAGTTTCTGACCCTGCGGGTGCCGTTTGAAGGCGGCTGGTTGCCGCGCTGCTATTCGTTGTCGAGCACGCCGCTGGTGGATGAACCGCTGCGGGTCACGATCAAGCAGGTGCGTGACGGTCGCGCTTCCAACTGGTTATGCCAGCAGTTGCGCGAAGGCGACCAACTGCAGGTGCTGGTTCCGGCCGGGGTCTTTGTGCCGCGCCATTTCGATGATGATTTCCTGTTGTTTGGCGGCGGTAGCGGGGTAACCCCGGTGCTGTCGATTTTGCGTTCGGCGTTGATCGCCGGCAGCGGTCGGGTCCTGCTGATCTATGCCAACCGCGACGAGGCCTCGGTGATTTTTGCCGACGAACTCAAGGCCTTGGCCAGCGCCTACCCGCAGCGCCTGCAGGTGATCCACTGGCTGGACTCGGTACAAGGGATTCCTTCGGTTGCGCAACTGGCGCAAATGGCCAGGCCGTTTGTGCATGCCCAGGCCTTTATCTGTGGTCCGGGGCCGTTCATGGATGCCGCTGTCAGTGCTTTGCATGACATCGGCATGGAACATGGGCGCATCCACGTCGAACGTTTTGTTTCGTTGCCGCAAGAGGGCAGCATCGCAGCCCCGGCCCCGGTCAACACTGATGTAATCGGCAGCCAGCTCTCGGTGCGCCTGGATGGCGAGGAGTTCGAAGTGCCCTGCGCCGAAGGCGAAACGGTGCTCAATGCCATGCTGCGCGCCGGGTTGAAACCCCCCAGTTCCTGTCTGGTGGGGTCCTGCGCCACCTGCATGTGCACCGTGGAGCGGGGCAGTGTCGAGATGCTGCGCAACGATGCCCTTGACCAACAGGAACTCAATGACGGCTGGGTCCTGGCATGCCAGTCCGTGCCCAACAGCGAACACCTGCGGGTGTGCTTCCCCGAATAATCAGCCGGACGAGTGATCGATGACTTTCAGCCCTACGACTATTCCCGAGTTACTGCTTGGCGCCGCGCAGCAACACGCAGGACGCACCGCCATTGAAGAAAACGGCGTGTGCACCGACTACCGCGATTTGCCGCGCCTGGCCCTGGCCGTGACCCGCAGCCTGATGGCCCGGGGCATCGGCAAGGGTGACCGGGTGGCCATCTGGGCCCCCAATGGCCGGGACTGGATCATTGCGGCACTGGGCATTCATTGCGCAGGGGCGGTAATGGTGCCGGTCAACACCCGGATGAAAGGCAACGAGGCAGCGGATATTCTGCAGCGCAGTTCCAGCCGGTTGTTATTCGTCCAGCCGAAGTTTTTAGGCACCGACTACCTGGCCTTGCTCGCCCCGCATCGCCCGGATAGCCTTGAGGGGCTGGTGCTGCTGGGAGATGCCCCGGCCTGGAATGAATTTCTGGCATCGGGGGCCGGCGTCAGCGAAACCGACGCCAGGCAGCGGGCCGCCGGGGTCAGTGCCGATGATTTGAGCGACCTGCTGTTTACCTCGGGCACCACCGGTAAACCCAAAGGGGTAATGAGTGCCCACGGGCAGAACATCCGGGCATTCAGCGAATACGTGAAGGTGATTGGTTTGCGGGCCGGTGACCGTTATTTGGTGATCAATCCGTTTTTCCATGCTTTCGGCTACAAGGCGGGCTGGTTGACGTGCCTGCTGGCCGGGGCAACCATTTTGCCGCACCCGGTGTTTGACGCCGAAGCCGTCTTCCAGCGCATTGCGGCCGAGAATATCAACGTACTGCCGGGGCCGCCGACCCTGTATCTGTCGATGCTGGCGCACCCCAAACTGGCGCAAACCGACCTCTCGAGCTTGCGCATTGCCGTCACAGGGGCGGCGACCATTGCCCCGAGCCTGATCGAACGGATGCGTCGCGAACTGGGCTTTGCGGTGGTCACCACGGCCTACGGCCTCACCGAGTGCGGCGGCCTGGCCACCATTTGCAACCCGGATGACCCGGCGCAGACCATTGCCAGCACCAGCGGGCGGGCCATTGCCGGCACCGAAGTGAGCATCCGTGATCCGCAAAACCGGGCCCTGGCAGCGGGGGATACCGGAGAAATCTGCCTGCGAGGTTTTCACGTGATGCAGGGTTACTTTGAAGATCCCCGGGCCACAGCCGAAACCATCGACAGTGAAGGCTGGTTGCACACCGGCGACATTGGCCAGCTGGATACTGCGGGCAACTTGCGCATCACCGATCGCCTCAAGGACATGTTTATCGTCGGGGGTTTCAACTGCTACCCGGCGGAAATTGAAGCGGGCCTGATCGAACACCCGGCCATCGCCCAGGTGGCGGTGATTGGCGTGCCGGACGAGCGCATGGGCGAAGTGGGCTGTGCCTGTGTGGTGCTGCGCCATGAACAGCGGCTGGACGAAGCGGGTCTGATTCTGTGGGCCCGGGAACATATGGCCAACTACAAAGTGCCGCGCATGGTGAGGTTCTACGAGGCGTTGCCGGTCAATGCATCGAACAAGGTGGCGAAGAATGAGCTGCGGTCCCTGATTGTTTAGGAACCGCATTTCGATTGCCCGTTACGCTGTTGCGTGCAACTGCCGGGCCGGTTGGCAGGCAGGTGTTTGGGGCTAACCACCACAGCACCTGCGCTCTGCTCCCAAGCGCCTGTCCCCCCGCTTGAAACCGCAGGGTCAATAATCAGCTCTGGCAGAAATACATGTCCGGGTCATGGCAGCAGAACCTTCGATCGGTTTTTATTAACCGAACAGGTACTCCCAGGCTCGGTCGTAATACCCTTTTTGCGTTTGAGTACTTCGAACCACCTCGTCATAAATCTGAGGTTGTTCGAAATACAGTCGCTCACTGCCACGGTGCCTGTAAACGGCCCTGCAATGTATGCAGTGAATATATTTAATGGCTGGCCGGTAAATTGATATCGCTTCAAAAACCTCTTGCATATAGGTTCTTGTGATGACACCGATCACATCATGATGAGCAGTGGGTAATGCCAGCTCTGATTCGAATGCGTTGCTCAGTGTGTAGTTAAACGTGGTGTTGTCTGCGTGGATGAATTCTTTAGGATTAATGTTTTTAGGTTCGCGTGCGGGGTTGTAAGTACTGTTATTCAATAGCAGGCGCCACCCCACGTCGGTGTTTGTATCTTCAGAGTGGTAGGCGTAATAAACCAGTTTTCTTCCTTTAGGCACAATCACCGGTGTCGCATAGGCCTTCTGAGAGCGTCTGATGCCTCCGTGAGCGAAGAGAATGGCATGCTCCGCCGCAGGGTTGATCGACTTGATGAAAACAAATTTATGCCTGTAAATGATGCCGCCCATCCCCGTCTCCCTGGGTAATATATCGGTCATTGTTTAGTTGTGGTGAGTGGCAGGTGGCCGTTCATTGGATGCCATGGGCAAATTTCAATAGGGTTATTGGCAAGTCTATAAATGAACGGTTGCTGTTCAATGTAGCAAGTCTGCAGCCTGGTAAGTTAGCGAGTAAGGAAATGTGCTTATATAGGATTACTCTCAAAGTTTGTGTGGGTGCAGCGTTCTGAACTCTGCTGTCGTTGAGGAACTGATCCGGCTCTCATTTCTTTCTGTAGCGGCATCACTTACAGCCCTTGCTCATTGTTACCCTCAAGTCAGAGATTCTATTTTGCGACTCCTTTCAGCGAACCAAGGAGTAGCGAACATGCCTGATTTATCTGAGCACACCCCCGATATCCAGTCCGCCGCCAGCCTGCTCAGCAGTGGCGACGTATATTCCGGGGCCTACAACTTTATGAGCAGCATCAGTGCCGGCGTCGATCCGCGCACCGGTGCGTTCTCGGCCTCGATAACCCTGCCCACCGGCGCCGCCAACGATTTGCGCGGGCCCATCAGCCAGTTGCGCCTGAGCCATAGCCCGCTGATGGGCGAAGATCAGGGCTTCGGTCTGGGCTGGATGCTCGGCACCACCTCCTGGGATGGCGCCAGCCAGCAGTTGCAACTCAATTCCGGCGAGCGTTTTCGCGGTGAGATTGTTGGCCAGAACATGCGCTTTCCCGATGTGCGTTTGCCGGTAGTCGCAGTGGCCGTTCAGCGTCAGGAAATGTGGGTCCGGCATAACGACGGCAGCTGTGAGCGCCTGATTCCTTTGCCGGGGCATGCCAGCCTGTGGGTGGTCAGCACTTTGGTGGGGGCCGATGGCAGCGCCCTGAATTTTGACTGGCGCTCGGTTGGCAATGGGGCGTACCTGCAAAAGGTCAGCGATGCCCGGGGCCGTACGGTGCTGGCGCTTTCCTACGAAGGCCAGCAAACCCGTCTGACCTTACAGCCGGACACCCCCGCACAGGTGGTGATGTCATTTCACCGGGTCTCCGGGCAGTTGCGCCGGGTGACGGTGGACGGACTTCCCGACAGTGGCTGGCAGTTTGAATACAGCCGCAGTGATTCAGGTCTGTTGCTGCTGAGCAAATGCACCCAGCCCACCGGCAGCACCGAAGAGGTGACCTATAGCGACGCCAACGGGCTCAACCTGCCTGCAGGGGCGCCGTTTGCGCGGATGCCGGTGGTCAGTCAGACCCGCAAAGACCCGGGGGACGGCCAACCGGTGCAGCTGGTGCGTTATGACTACGGCCTGTACGGCAGCAATAACTATTTTGGTTGGCCGGCAGTGCGCCAGTGGCGCAACCGCGAGGACAATCTCTACCACCTGACCGGGGGCGGCGATTTCCTTTATGGCTCCACCGAAACCCTGATGGATGCCCGGGGTACTGTTTTGCAAACAGTGTCCCGCACCTTTAACCGCTTTCACCTGCTGACCCGTGAACGCACGCTACAGGGCCAGACCCTGCAAGAAACTGAAACCACCTATTACGACGAGCCGTGGCTGCCCATTGCCCGGCAACTGCCGTATTTCCAGTTCCCGCACAAGGTCATTACCCGTAAGGCGCAGCTGGATGGCCAACGGGTACTGCGAGAACTTGTTACCGAGGAAGAAACCCGCTACGACGAACTGGGTAACCCGGTGTGGCATCGCAATGCCCTGGGTGGAATAGAAGAGTCAGAGTACTACCCGGTAACCGGTGAGACCGGCAACTGCCCGGCCGACCCACTGGGCCGCATCACCCGCCTGAAAAGTCGTACCGTCAGTCCGCCACCCGGCACCGAAGGCCCGGTCAAGCAGACCCGCTACCGTTATCAGGCGCTGCCGGTACGTCAGGATGCTCCGGGGTTTGCATTGCCTACCTTTGTTCAAAGCAGCGAGGAACAGCTACTGCTGGTCGAAGGTGAAAAATTTAGTGAGCTGGGCCGCTCGACGCAAAATTTCATTAACGATCCGACCTCGCCCCATCACGCTCGCATGCTTAGCGAAACCAGAACCGTAGAGGGTAAAGGCACCACCCGGGCCTACAGCTACACCCTGAATCTGGCCCGCAACGCTCGATCAAAGGAGCGGGCGGTGCTGCAGGAAAACGTCACGATCACCAGCCACGACGGACATAAATCCAGCTCCCAATCCTCCCAGGATCTGTACTCGGGCCTGATGGTCACCGAGCAGACCGACGAGCAGCTGCGCCTGGCCTTTGCCCACGATCCCCTGGGCCGTGTGACTCAGGAAGTCGCGGCTCCGGATTCAGCCTTCGAGGCCAAGGTCAACTGGGTCTATTCGTTGTCAGCGAACGAGCGCTGCCAGACCCGAATCGGCGCTTCCGGGCGTAAGGAAACTGTCTGGCTCGATGGCATGGCCAGGGAAATCCGCCGTGAAAAACAAACCGACAGCGGTGAGACCTATACCGCCTGGACCGCCGAATATGACGTGCTGGGCCGGGTGTTCCGTGAAACGACTTACGATCCCGGTAACGAAGACGTCCCGGCCCTGAGCCTGACCACCGAACGCACCTTTGATGACTGGGGCAATGTGCTGACCGAAACCGGCGCGGACGGTGTCACCCAGCACACCCTGGCCGACCCGGTAGCCCTGACCGGCAGCAGTTGGCAGACCGATGCCAAGGGTGTGGCCGGGGCCAAAACCGTGACCAGCCATAGCCTCGATGGACGCCCCCTTAAAGAACAACTCTATTGCGCCGATGGCGTACTTCAGCACGAACTGAGCTGGACCTATGACGGCCTTGGCCGCTGCATCAGCCAGTCCGATGCCATGGGCCTGGAGACCCGACAGCAGTGGGATGCGCGGGACCGACTACTGTCCACCACCCTGCCCGACGGCAGTGTCATCAAGCGCACCTACGCCGAAGGCCATGACGGTGATTTACCGGCCACGGTCTCGATCACTCATCCGTCGTTGGGCACTAATGAAGTACTGCTGGGCGAGCGTAAATATGACGGCCTGGGCCGACTGGTGTGGGAAAAGGTCGGGCAGGGTGTCTCCAAATGGGAATATGCCGAAGGACAAATCCACGCCCATACCCGGATTCTGCCAGATGGAACCCGAGTGCAGAGTGAGCGCCAACCGGAACTGGGCGACGCATTGCTGTCGCTGCAAGCGCCCGGGATCAGCGTATTCAATAAATACGATCCGCTAAGCGGCCGTTTGCTGGAATCCCGGGGCAATCTGGGTCTGCAAAAAGATCACTGGTCGCCCTCAGGCCAACTGAGCAAAGCCGACTACGCCTGGCACGGCGACCAGCCGCGCTCGCAACAGCAAAGCACTACACCGGCGGGCAAAGTCACGCGCCTGACCGATGCCGACGGTGCCGAACAACGCTGCCAGTACGATGAATTCGGGCGTTTGAGCGTGCAGCAAGGTCCCGACGTCACTATTAGCGTCACCTACGATGCAGCCTCGCGGATTCACCAGCAACGCACGCAATCTATAGACGGCTCGCGAGACATGACCGTAACCCTTGGCTATGACAGCCTGGGCCGCCCGGCCCGCCGAGAAACGGCTACCCGCACGCCCACCCGACAGTCCCTTGAAATCCAGACCCAGCAATGGCGCAAAGACGGCGAGCTGACCCAGCGCGAACTGACCCGTGACGGTGTTCTGGTGCGTAGTGAAAGCTTCGACTACGACCTGCGCGGACGGGTGATTGCCCATCGCCTTGCAGGCCCGTCGTTGCCCGACGATGCCCACGGCAAAACCTACCGCGAGCAACACTTCCAGTACGACGCCCTCGATAATATTCGTCGACTGGAAACGGTGTTTGCCGACGCCAGCGCCAGCAATATCAGTACATTTACCTATAACCCCGCCGATCTCACCCAGCTGCTTAGCCTCAGCCACAGCCGAAGCGATTACCCGGCACCGGTAACCCTGGAGTACGACGCGCTGGGCAATCTCAAACGCGACGAGCGCGGCAATCCACTGCGCTACGACGCCCTGGGCCGACTGATCGGGGTTACTCTGCCTACAGGCCTGCGTCGTTGGTACTACGGCCCGGCGGGCAACATCATCAAGACCGAAGACTCTACCGGCCCGCGTTGGCGTTACCACACCGGCGGTCAACTCAGTTGCGAGGTGGGTGAAAACACCCAGATCCGCTGGGTGCGGGCCGGTGACGTCCCGGTGGCTGAAAGCCGTCTTGCATCGGCGGTGCGCGAAGTGATGCTCTTGGGCACCGACGCCCAGGGTTCGATAACCACTGAGGCCAATGACGGGATTAACACCCCGGTCTACGGCGCCTACGGCCAAAGCCAGCCCGGTGCCAGCCGACTGGGTTACGCCGGCACCTTGCGCGAGCAAGACAGCGGCTGGTATTTCCTCGGTGATTACCGCATCTACAACCCCGCACTGATGCGCTTCCACAGCCGTGACAGCCTCAGCCCCTTCGGCGAAGGCGGCCTCAATGGCTATGCCTACTGCGCCGGGGATCCAGTCAACCGCATCGATCCGTCGGGCCACTCGTGGCTGGACTGGCTGTTGCCGGCGGCCGGTCTCGCGCTGGCACTGGTCGGCACCGTGGCCTCCCTGGGTGCGTTGGCGGCGCCTACGGCGGCGCTGACCGCCAGCTATGTAACGGCCGTCACCACCGCGACCTTGAGTGTGGTGTCACTGGCAGCGGACGTGGCCTCGATAGCCTTGCTGGCTAGTGGCAATGAAAACGCCGGACGGATTCTGGGCTGGGTGGGCATGGCAACCGGGCTGGCCTCGGCGGCTCCATCGATGGCCGGGGCTGCGGCCAAGGGAGTCAAAAAGGCCGGCAAGTTCGTGGGCAGCTGGCAGTACAAACTGCAACATGCAGGGGGCAGGGGCCAGGGGTTTCCACCCGGTAGATTCCAGCCCTTGAGCCTGCGAACTCTGGCTTTCCAGGCCGTGGATCAGGGCGAGGCATGGCGCGCAATTCGCCATATGGACATTGCCGGATCAGCAGACCCATTGAGCCGTGCGGCTCCTGTTTCGGCCTATAACCACAGTATCAGCAGCATGGAGGCATTCAACGAAGTGCGAGCCTATTATCAAGGCGCACATCCAAGGCCAACATTACCCTTGCCACTCAATACTGTACCCGGTCACACCGTTACCAGCGGCGGTGTCAATTTCCCTGTGTTCGCCAACAATCCATCTTATGTCCGTGAGGTCAGGGTAATCGCAACCCATGGCCGGGCCAGAAACCTGCCGGTGGATTTGCACCTCAACGGGATCGATCCTGAGAGATTGAGAACCTTCACCCCGGAATTCAGAAGGCATGCAGCAGGTATCAGTTTTCAAACTATGCAGAATCCGGTCAACAGGGCGTTTTTTGATTATGTGGTTCCTGTTGCTGCAGACGAAGTCGCCTGGACCATAGGCGGAGCGTTCAGGACAAATTACTTTAATAATTTCATGAATGTACGACGTTAGGTCAGCTCTGGAATAAAGCGGCTGGTGCGTGCCGGGCTAACCTGCCGCAGTTCATGAGACTGCGGCGGGTTTCCTGCAGCGACCTGGCTGATTGCGTGGATCATCGCCAGCATTGTCTTCGAAGCGCGCGCGCGCCCTTACTTGCCTTCAAACACCGCCGCACGTTTTTCAATAAACGCCTGCATGCCTTCCTTCTGGTCCCGCGAAGCAAACAGCAACGCATTGGCTTTACGCTCCAGGGCCAGGCCGGTCTCCAGCGGGGCATCGACCCCGGCCAGAATCACTTCCTTGATTTGCTCGGCAGCCAGTGGCGGCATCGCAGCGATCAACGTCGCCATCTTCAGTGCCTGGGCCTGCACCTGGTCATCATCCACGAGGTCGCTGACCAGCCCGGAGATCCAGGCTTCCTCGGCGGTGATCGGCTGCCCGGTCAATGCCATGCGCATGGCTTTGGCCTTGCCCACGGCGCGCACCAGACGCTGGGTGCCACCGATTCCCGGCATGATCCCGATGCGGATTTCCGGCTGGCAAAATTTCGCGCTGCGCCCGGCCACAATAATGTCGGCCAGCATCGCCAGTTCACAGCCGCCGCCGTAGGCGTAACCGCACACCGCCGCGATCACCGGCTTGGGGCAGTGCTGGATGGGGGCCCAGACCCGCTCGGTATGGCGCTGGTAAATATCGATCGGGCCGACACCGGCCATGCTGTTGATATCGCCGCCCGCAGCAAACACCTTGTCGCCGCCAGTCAGCAGGATGCAGCGCACTTCGGGGTTTTCGGCCAGCTCTGTGAAATAGCGTGACAGCAAGGCTTGCAGCTCAAGGCTCAGGGCGTTAGTGGCCTGGGGGCGATTAAGCCGCAGCAAAGCGACGCCCGGGGCCGGGAATTCAAGCAGTACCGGCGCGGCAGATGGGTCTGACATGGGGTTCCTCATTAACAGGGGCTGTCACCACAGCGTGCGCTGGATTGTTGCGTTCGCAAGAGGGCGCTTCATCGTCCGTTCAGACGACGAGCAGCCCCCGGATTGCCCCTAGAGTGGCTCCATCAGTAGAAAAAGGAGCTCGTCATGGGCCAACTCTCAGGGCTGGACTACAGCGGCAAAGTGGTGCTGGTCACCGGCGGTACCAAAGGCATCGGTGCAGGCATTGCCCGCAGCTTTCTGGAGGCCGGGGCGCAGGTGATCGTGTGCGGCAGGACTGCACCTGAGGCGTTGCCGCAGGCAGGTTCTGCGCAAGCGCTGTTCATGGCTTGCGACGTGCGTGATGTGGATTCGCTTAAAGCCATGTTTGCGGGGATTGCTGCCGACTTCGGTCGCCTCGATGTGGTCATCAACAACGCCGGTGGCAGTCCGTCCGCCGATGCCGGCAGCGCTTCGCCACGTTTTCACGAAGGCATTATCCGCCTCAACCTGATCGCCCCGCTGAATGTCGCGCAACAGGCCAATGCCTTGATGCAGCAACAGGATGGCGGCGGTTGCATTGTGTTTATCGGCAGTATCAGCGCCTTGCGCGCTTCCCCGGGGACCGCGGCCTATGGCGCGGCCAAGGCCGGGATACTGGCACTGGTGCAATCGCTGGCGGTGGAGTGGGCGCCCAAAGTGCGCGTGGTGGCGGTCAGCCCGGGGCTGGTACGCACCGAGCAGGCGCATCTGCATTACGGCGATGAACACGGCATTGCCGCAGTCAGCGCCGGGATCCCGGCAGGGCGCATGGCGCTGCCCGAGGACATCGGTAACGCCTGTCTGTTTATCGCCTCGCCCATGGCGGGGTATGCCAGCGGCTGCAATCTGCTGCTGCACGGCGGCGGCGAACGTCCGGCATTTTTGGGTGCGGCGCAAAGCGCTGCTCACTGATCGACCTTCAGCGGCGGCCAGTGGGTTGCCGCTCTCAATTTGCAGGAGACGAACTTGGCTGATTCTCAATTGCTAACCGACGTGCGCGCCCTGGTGGGGCGTGAATATGGTCGCGTCTACGCCTGGGACGAAGTCAACGCCCCGATGATCCGCCAGTGGTGCGAGATCATGGGCGTGGACAACCCGCTTTATACCGACCCGTTGTTTGCCGCCAACAGCGTGCAGGACGGGCTGGTGGCGCCACCTGCAATGCTGCAGGTGTGGTGCATGGAAGGCTTTCACCTGAACAACTATGCACCGGGCTCGACCACCGAAAACCCCTACGAAGTGCTCAAGCTGATTGAGTCGTATGGCTATGGCTCGGTGGTGGCGGTCAACTCCGAACTGACGTTCAAGCGCAACGTCCGTCCGGGGGAAAAGCTCTACTACACCACCCGGCTGGACTCGGTGGGCGACGAAAAAACCACCGGTCTTGGTACCGGATTTTTTGTCACCCTGGTGATGAGCTACTTCGTTGAGCACAAAAGCGGTGACGAGGAAGTCGGCGAGTTGCTGTTCCGGGTATTCAAATTCCGTCCGGCCAACCCCAAGGCGGCTGAAGCGGCCCCGGCAAAAGTTGAAACCGCCCCTGTGGTCAAGCGCCCCAAGCCGGGCATGAGCGATGACACGCGGTTTTTCTGGGAAGGCTGCGATGCGGGCAAGTTGTTGATCCAGCGCTGTACCCAGTGCCAGACCCTGCGCCATCCACCGGCGCCGGTATGCATCGAGTGCCATTCGTTCGACTGGGACAGCGTGCAGGCCAGCGGCCGCGCCAGCCTGTATTCGTTCGTGATCATGCATTACCCCGAAGTCGCGCCGTTCGACCATCCCAACCCGATCGGCTTGATCGAGCTGGAAGAGGGCGTACGCCTGGTGGCCGGACTGGTGGGGGTCAAGCGCGAAGAGCTGAGCATCGGCATGCCCTTGCAACTTGAGTTCAAGACCTTCGACGGCGAACTGACGTTGCCGTTGTTCCGGGCACTTTCTTTACCGGCAGCCGAGTAAGGAGCGAGCATGGATTTCGAATTCACCGAAGATCAACACGCTATCGCCGAAATGGCCGGTAGCGTATTTGCCGACTACTGCACCGATGACCGCTTGCGTCAGTTCGACACCAGCGAACATGCCTTTATGGAGCCGCTGTGGCAACTGTGCACAGAGACCGGGCTGCAGGCCCTGGCCATCCCTGAAAGCCATGGCGGCAGCGGGCTGGGCATGACCGAGTTGCTGACGGTGCTCGAGGCCCAGGGCAGGGCTCTGGGGCAAGTGCCGTTGTGGCGCCATCAACTGGCCGCAGCAACCCTGGCCGCTTGGGCTGATCCGGTCTTGCAGGCATGGGCCACGGATGCGGCTGCCGGTCGCGTCTTGTTGACCCTCGACCTTGGGGGCTTGAGCGGTGCCCGGGGCCTGCAATTACAGGCCACTGCGCAGGGCCAGGGCTGGAGCCTTGACGGTCGGGTGGCCGGCCTGGCTCTGGCCGGACAGTCACAGGCGGCCTTGCTGCTGGTGAGCGTCGAGGGTCAGCCGCGGCTGGCATTTGTCGAGCTGGGCGCTGCGGCGATCAGCCATGTGCCGGGCCGTATGACCCATGGCGAAGCGGTGGCTGACTTGTCCATCGACGGGCTGTTTATCACTTCGCAACAGTTGCTGCCGGCCTGCGCCCTGGACTGGCTGGAACCACGCAGCATCGCGGCACTGGCGGCATTGCAGCTGGGGGTCAGCGCCGAGCAGATCCGTCGCACCGTGGAGTATGTCAGCGAGCGACGTCAGTTCGAACGCAGCATCGGCAGTTTTCAGGCGGTGCAAATGAGCATGGCCAACGCGCACATCGCCCTTGAGGCATTGCGCAGCAATCTGTGGCAGTTGTGCTATCGCCTGGATGCCGGCTTGCCCGCGCCGTCCGAGGCCCTGGCCACCGCCTGGCATGCCTGCGAAGCAGGTCATCTGATCGGGCACAACGCCCAGCACGTACACGGCGGCATTGGCGTCGATCTGACGTACCCGATGCATCGCTTTCTCTACTGGAGCCGCGCTTTGGGCTGTGCCCTGGGTGGATCGGCAGCATGCCTGGAACGCCTCGGCGACTGGCTGAGCCATAACGACAAGCTGGGATGGAAATATGACCTTGCAGAACACCAAGCGCTTTGACGATGTGCGCCCCGGCGAAACCTTGCCGGCCCTGGCGATCCCGATCACCGTGGGTCTGGTTACCGGCGGCGCCATTGCCACCCGTGACTACTTCCCGGGTCACCATGATTTGAACGCTGCCCAGGCCCTGGGCTCGCCGCACATTTTTATGAACATCCTTACCACCAACGGTCTGGTGCAGCGTTATGTCGAAGAGTGGGCGGGCCCCGAGGCGCGTTTTGCCTCGCTGAAGATCAAGCTCGGCGCGCCGAATTACCCCGGCGACAGCATGACCTTCAATGGCGCAGTCACCGGACTGGATGCTGCCACCCGCACGGTGGAAATAACCCTTGGCGGCAAAAATTCGATGGGCAACCACGTGACCGGTACGGTCACGCTGGTTCTGCCCTGATAGCGGGAGACAGCACACATGACGCAATCGTCACTTTCCGGTAGCGCCGCCATTGTTGGCCTGGGTGCGACCGAATTCTCGAAAAATTCAGGGCGCACCGAGCTGCGCCTGGCACTTGAAGCGACCCTGGCCGCCCTTAAAGACGCCGGAATCGACCCGTCCGAAGTTGAAGGTTTCAGCTCTTACTCGGTGGATAAAGTCCCTGAATACGAAATCGCCCGCTTGCTGGGCTGCAAGGACGTCAAGTTCTTCTCCCAGGTGCCCCATGGCGGGGGGGCCGCCTGTGCGCCGATCATGCACGCGGCCATGGCCGTGGCCACCGGTGTGGCCAAGGTTGTGGTGGTGTACCGCGCCATGAACGAGCGTTCGTGGTATCGCTTCGGCAGCGGCAGCTATGGTTTCGCCTCGACGCCGATTTTCGAAAACGTCAACTACGGCTGGTACATGCCCCACGGCCTGCATACCCCGGCGTCATGGGTGGGCATGTTTGCCCAGCGCTACATGCACACCTATGGCGCCACCTCCGAAGACTTCGGTCGGGTTGCGGTGGCGGTACGTGATTTTGCCGCGACCAACCCGGCCGCATTCTTTTACGGCAAGCCGATCACCCTTGAAGAACACCAGGCTTCACGCTGGATTTGCGAGCCGCTGCATTTGCTCGACTGCTGCCAGGAATCCGACGGTGCCGTGGCCATGGTGATCACCTCGGCCGAGCGGGCCAAAGACCTGCGCCAGAAGCCGGTGACGATCAAGGCCGGTTCGCAGGGGATTACCTCGGGCCAGCAAATCATGACCTCGTTCTACCGCGACGACATTACCGGCCTGCCGGAAATGGGCGTGGTTGCCAAAGAGTTGTATCGCCAGTCGGGTCTTGGGCCCGAGGCGCTGCAAACGGCGATCATTTACGACCATTTCACGCCGTTTGTACTGCCCCAGCTCGAAGAGTTCGGCCTGTGCGAACGCGGTGAAGCCAAGGAATTCATCCGCGCCGGGCACCATGCCCGCGGCGGCAAGTTTCCGATCAATACCCACGGCGGACAATTGGGCGAGGCCTACATCCACGGCATGAACGGCGTGGCTGAAGCCGTACGCCAGGTGCGTGGCACTGCGGTCAACCAGGTCGACAGCGTGGAGAACGTGCTGGTGACCGCCGGTACCGGCGTACCCACCAGCGGCCTGATTCTTGGTACGGCCTAAGGAGCTCACATGTTCGTCGACCTCACACCCGAACAACACGCCCTGCGCCTCAAGGTGCGGGACTATTTCCAGAACCTGATGACCCCGCAGCTGCGTGAACAATTGCGCGGCAAAGAGGGCGGCGAGCTATACCGCGACACCATCCGCCAGATGGGCCGTGACGGCTGGCTGGCGGTGGGCTGGCCCAAGGAACACGGCGGCCAGGGTTATGGTCCTACCGAGCAATTCATCTTCTTTGAAGAAGCCAATATTGCCGGTGCGCCGCTGCCGTTCGTGACCATCAGCACCGTGGGGCCGGCGCTGATGGCCCACGGTACCGAGCTGCAAAAAGCCAAATTCCTGCCGGGCATCGCCGCGGGCGAAATCATTTTTGCCATCGGCTATTCCGAGCCGGATGCCGGCAGCGACCTGGCGGTGCTGAAAACCACCGCCCGGCTGCAAGGCGACGAGTTTGTGGTCAATGGCACCAAGCTCTGGACCTCGGGCGCCGAGTCGGCCGATTACATCTGGCTGGCGGCCCGTACCGACCCTGAGCGCCCACGGCACAAGGGCGTATCGATCCTGATTCTGGACACAGCGGCTGAAGGTTTTACGACCACTGTGATCCCGACCACCAGCAACCCGACCGCCGCCACTTACTACGACAACGTGCAGGTGCCCCGGGACATGCTGGTGGGCGAGTTGCACGGTGGCTGGAAGTTGATCACGGCGCAGCTCAACCATGAGCGGCTGGGGCTGGGGGCATGGTCCGACAAGGTGGCAGGGCTGTTTCGCAAGGTCTTCATGTGGGCCCGTGAGGCCGACGAGCAAGGTGTTCGCGCCACCGACAAAGCGTGGGTGCGGGCCGGTCTGGCGCAATGTTATGCGCGGCTTGAAGCCATGCGCCTGATCAACCTGCGGATTGCCGCTGACCTGGAGCGTGAGCGCATGGACGTTGCGCTGGCGTCGACCACCAAGGTTTACGGCTCGGAGTCGGCGATCGAGATTCTGCGGCTGCTGAGCAACATCGTCGGGGCCAACGGACTGATTCAAGGCGGCTCGGCGGCGTCGTTGTTGCAAGGCGAGCTGGAGTACGAAGTACGTGCCTCGGTGACCCTGACCTTTGGTGGCGGCACCAACGAGATTCAGCGCGAGTTGATTGCCCAGTTCGGCCTGGGCATGCCGCGTACCCAACGCTGACCCCCATCACCTAACCGCAGGAGCGAGCTGTTCTCGACAAATAGCTCGTTCCTGCAGGTGTTGTGTCAGCAGGTGACCATTTACAGGTGAAACCCATGAACGCCATTGATCAGTTCAGAGAGCAAACCCGCAGCTGGCTTGAGGCCAACTGTCCGCCCTCGCAGCGTAAAGCCATTCCTGAAGGCGAGCTGGTGTGGGGTGCGAACGAGGTCGAGTTTCCCAATGCCGACGCCCGGCTGTGGTTCGAACGCATGCGCGACAAGGGCTGGTTCTGTCCGGACTGGCCACAGGCGTATGGCGGCGCCGGGCTGAGCGAGGAATACAACGCGGTGCTGGAAAGCGAGCTGCGCCGTCTTAAATGCCGGCCGCCGCAAATCAATCTGGGCATCTGGATGCTTGGCCCGGTATTGCTGGAATTCGGCACTGAAGAACAAAAGAAAAACCTCCTGACCCCGATGACCCGTGGCGAAGTGCGCTGGTGTCAGGGTTTTTCCGAGCCCAATGCCGGCTCGGATCTGGCGAGCCTGAAAACCTCGGCCCGGGATGCCGGCGATCACTTCGTGGTGGATGGCAGCAAGATCTGGACCTCCTATGGTGACAAGTCGGACTGGATGTACGCCCTGGTGCGCACTGATCCTGCGGCCAGCAAGCACACGGGGATCAGCCTGATTGTTCTGGACATGAAGAGCCCCGGGGTCAGCGTTGCGCCCATTGATTTGATCAGTGGCAAATCGGCGTTCTGCCAGGTGTTTTTCGACTCCGTCAAAGTGCCTAAAAGCCAGCTCATCGGTCCGTTGCACGGTGGCTGGAACCTGGCCAAGCGCCTGTTGCAACACGAACGCAAAGCCATGTCCAAATTCGGCGAGTTCAGCCTGCCGACGCATTTCCACTTGCTGCCACTGGTCAACGAGTACTTGCCCGAGCCATCCGGCCAGGGCGAGTTGGCCCTTGCAGCCCGTGCCGTGGCCTGCGCCATGAACGAGCAAAGCTACAACCTGACAGTCCAGCGCATGGGCCAGGAGGCCCGTGCCGGGCAGGACGTCAGCGGGCTGATGTCGATCATGAAACTGGTGCACACCGAACAGGAACGCGACAAGTTCGAGGTGTTGCTGGACGTGATGGGGTATCACGCTCTGGGCTGGGACAAGGGCGCTTTCAGCCCCCAGGAACAGGCCATCACCCGCGGCTGGTTAAACAGCTTTGCCCTGACGATTTCCGGCGGTGCGTCGGAAATCCAGCTCAATGTTATCGCCAAGCGGGTCCTTGGCCTGCCTGACGTGAAGTAAGGAACTCAGCATGAACCTGGTTTATAGCGAAGATCACCGGTTGTTGGCCGACAGCGCCCGAGAGTTCCTGGCCGCGCGCAGCCCCGTATCGCGCCAGCGCGCACTGCGCGATGAGGGCGGTGTCAACGGTTTTGACCCGCAACTGTGGCAGGACGCTGTGGCGCTGGGCTGGAGCGCGATTCCGTTCCCGGAAAATCTCGGCGGCCTGGATTTCGGCTGCATGGGCCTGGGGCCGATATTTGAGTCCATTGGCAGCAACCTCAGTGCCTCGCCGCTGCTTTCAAGCGTGGTGCTCAGCGGCTCGTTGCTGCACCTGCAGGGTAACGCCGGGCAACAGGATCGCTGGTTATCGGCGTCTATCAGCGGCGAGCGCCGCCTGGCCCTGGCCCTGGACGAAGGCTCACGCCACAACCCGGCGAACGTGGCGTTGCAGGCGGTGCCGAATGCAAACGGCTACAGCTTGAGCGGCAACAAATATTTTGTCATCGACGGCGTGGGTGCGGATGCCTACCTGGTGGTCGCCAAGGGCGCAGGAGCGGGCCTTAGTCTGTTTCTGGTGGCCGCTGATGCGCCGGGCCTGAGCGTCCAGGCGCTGCCGCTGATCGACTCGCGCAATCATGCGCGACTGCAGCTGGACCAGGTCCAGGTCGGGCATGACGCGCTGCTGGGTGAGCCCGGATCCGCAGGCCCGGCGCTCGAGATTGCCCTGGACCGCGGCCGCGTGTGCCTGGCTGGCGAAATGCTGGGCATGGCCGAGAAGCTCTTCGCCATGACCCTCGACTACCTGAAAACCCGGGTTCAGTTTGACGTCAAGATCGGCTCCTTTCAGTCACTGCAGCATCGCTCTGCCGAGCTGTACGTGCAGATACAACTGGCGCGCAGTGCGGTGATGGCCGGGCTTGCGGCGCTGGACGACAGCCGTCTGAGCGCCGCCGAGCGCCAGCGCTTTGCCAGTCTGGCGAAGTGGAAAGCGGGGCAGATGGCCCTCAATGTCGCCAATGAAGCGGTGCAAATGCACGGCGGGATTGGCGTAACCGATGAGCTGGACGTGGGGCTGTTTCTGAAACGCATACGGGTAGCCCAGGCGAGTCTGGGGGATGCCGATTACCACTGCGAGCGCTACGCAGATCTGATGCCCGCGCACGCCTAGGCCGATTGCCAGTCAGGAGAATAATAAGATGAAGCTTGAACAGTGGCAGAGCGCCTGGCAGCAATTGACTGGTGCCGGCTCACCTTTTGAAGTGGTCACCCAGCCGGGGAGCGGATCGAAACATTTTCGGCATACCGCTGCCCACGTCTGGGCTGCAATCGACAGTGGCCGGGTGCATGGCGAGCGCGAGTTTCTGGTGTGGGAACAACAGCGTCTGACCTTCAACCAGTTTTTCGATCAGGTGGACAGGCTGGCCGGCCAGCTGGTGCATCGTTTCGGCGTGCGTCAGGGCGACCGGGTGGCGATTGCCATGCGCAATCAGCCCGCGTGGCTGGTGGCGTTTGCGGCCATTCAGCGTTGCGGCGGGGTGTGCGTCCCCCTCAACAGCTGGGGCCTGCGCGATGAGCTGTTTCATGGTCTGCAGGACAGCGGTGCACGGCTGTTGCTGTGTGACGAGCCGCGCCTGCACTTGCTCGATGGCGACTTGCGCGAACAGGGGCTGGCGACGATTGTGGTCGGTCTGTCCGCCGGCCAGTTGCTGGCTGAACACTGCCAGCGTCTGGAAGATCTGCTGGCGGCCCCGGTGCTGACTGCACCGGCCCTGAAAGTGACGGCCGATGACCCGGCCATGATCCTCTATACCTCAGGCACCACCAGCTTGGCCAAGGGCGTGCTGTCGACCCATGGCGCGGTGTGCCAGGCCCTGGTGGCACTGGAGTTTCAGGGGGCGTTCTGTGCCCTGAGCTCGCCGGAGCGTATCAGCGTGGTGATCAACTGCGGCTATGCCCCAACCACCTTGATGGCAGTGCCGTTGTTCCATGTCAGCGGCCTGCATGCGCAATTCCTGCTGGCCTTGCGCAGCGGTCGCCGCTTGTTGCTGATGTACAAGTGGGACGTGGAAAAGGCTCTGGACCTGATCCGCGATGAACATTGCACCCAGTTCAACGGCGCGCCGGTGATGATGCAGCAACTGCTGACCTCGCCACGTTTCGGCACGGCCGACACCAAGAGCCTGTTCGGCCTGGGGCTGGGGGGCGCGGCGCCGTCCAGCAGTCTGTTGGCGCATCTGACCCAGCGCAAACCGGAAGCGGTGGGTGGCAGTGGTTACGGCCTGACCGAAAGCAACGGGATTTGCGCGGCCATCGGCGGTGATCAGTTTGTTTACAAACCGGCTGCTGCCGGCTGGCCATTGCCAATCGTCGATGTGCGTATCGGTGACAGTCCGGACCGGCCACTGCCCAATGGCGTCAGCGGGCTGATCTGGATCCGTTCACCGACCTTGATGAGCGGTTACTGGAACCTGCCCCAGGCCAGCGCCCAGACCTTGCGCGATGGCTGGCTCGACACCGGTGACATCGGCCTGCTGGATGACGAAGGATTTCTCTATATCACCGACCGGGCCAAGGACTTGATCAACCGTGGCGGGGAGAAAATATCCGCAGCCGAAGTGGAGTCCTGTGCCTGTGAAATGCCTGGCGTGATCGAAGCCGCCGCCTTTTCGGTGCCGGACGATGTGCTGGGGGAAGTGGTGTTCCTGGTGGTGCGCGGTGACCCGTCCGACACCCCGGACAGCGAGGCGGTGCGCAGCTTTATCGCCCAGCGTCTGGCGAGTTTCAAAGTGCCGGCGCAGATCCATGTCCAGCACACCCCTTTTGCCCGCAATGCGTCGGGCAAGATGCTCAAAGGTTTGCTTAAAGAGTTGTTGGTAACGCCCTGAGTAGTCTTTGTGGACGATGTAGTCGCCGGCAAATGGCGAAGAATGGACGCATACCCCTTAGCAAGCTTTTACGCGTAGGAGGCAATACATGAAAATAACAAGAACAGGCGTAATGCTCGCAGCCGCCATGTCCGTCAACGTACTGGCCATCGGTCCGGCTTTTGCCCAGGTGTCTGGCGCAGAGGCAGCCAAACTGGGCAAGGAGCTGACCTGTGTCGGTGCTGAGCAGGCCGGTAATGCGGCGGGCACCATCCCGCCGTACACCGGCAAATACCTGGGCGAAGTACCGGGTTGGAACCACGTTAAATTCTCCGGTGACCAGCCAGTGGATCCCTATGCCGCTGAAAAGCCGATTGTGGTGATCACCGCGCAAAACATGGCCCAGTACGAAGACAAACTCACCGAAGGCCAGAAAGCGCTGTTCAAGCGTTATCCGACCACTTACAAGATGAACATCTACCCGGGCCACCGTGATTTCCGCTACCCGGACTACGTGTGCCGGCGCGCCATGAGCAACGCCCTGAACGCCAAGCTGGTGAACGATGGCATGGGCATTGAAGGTTTGGGCCAGGTCCCGTTCCCTATCCCTAAAAGCGGTATGGAAGTGTTGTGGAACCACCAGTTGCCGGCCCGTGCCTGGACCGAAGAAAAAACCAGTGATCTGGCCTCGGTTCTGCCCAATGGCAGCATTGGCTGGGGGCGTGCCTATGCCCGGGGCCTGTCGCAGGCCAACTCACCGATTGTTGAACCCAAAACCGAAGACAAAATTCAGGCCATGGGCAACAACACCACCCTTAAACCGGCGCGTGACAACGGTGTGATCAGCATCTCCCACGAACCCTACGACTTTCAGACCAACCCGCGTCAGGCCTGGAGCTACAGCCCCTCGACCCGCCGCGTGCGCTTGCTGCCCGGCTATGGCTATGACCAGCCGATGATCGGCACCAACGGCACCATGACAGTGGATGAAGACCGTCTGTTCAACGGCTCGCCGGAGCGCTACACCTGGAAGCTGCTGGGCAAGCGTGAAATCTACAGCCCGGCCAACGCCTACAAGCCGAACGCGGGGACGGTGAAATACGCCGACATGCTGACCCCCAACCATCCCAACCCGGACCTGATGCGTTATGAACTGCGTCGTGTGTGGGTGGTGGAAGCCGATCTGAAAGAAGGCTATCGCCACCTGTACGGCAAGCGCGTGCTGTTCATCGACGAAGACACCTGGAACGCGGTGATGGCGGACAACTACGATGCCCGTGGGCAATTGTGGAAGCACGCGATGGTCAACTACTACTACCACCCTGACATGAGTGGCTGGCAGGCGGGTTCCCAGTTCTTCATGGACTTGAACTCGGGGCAATACACCGGCTACGGCATGACCAACGAAGCCAAGAAAGGCCCGATTCTCAATGAAGGCAAATTCACTCCCGACCAATACACCGCCGATGCTGCGCGGGCGATGGGGCGTTAAGCAAGTGGTCATAAGCTAACAGCTGCAAGTAACAGCAAAAGCCCTGTCGGTTAACGACGGGGCTTTTTGTTTTTACCGCTGTAACGGGTTGCCGGGTTGTCTTTATCGCTGGCAAGCCAGCTCCCACAATGGGATGTGATCGGGGTTGCAGAACCTGTGGGAGCGAGCTTGCTCGCTAGCTTTTTATCGGCCTCATACTGAACACCTGGTGACTGTGGACTGCTTGAGAAGCTCGCGAGCAAGCTCGCTCCTACAGATGAAATTATCTGTCTGTCGGGTTGCCTTTATCGCTGGCAAGCCAGCTCCCACAATGGGATGTGATCGGGGTTGCAGAACCTGTGGGAGCGAGCTTGCTCGCGAGCTTTTTAGCGGCCTTATATTGAAAACCGGGTGACTGTGGACTGCTTGAGAAGCTCGCGAGCAAGCTCGCTCCTACAGATGTAATTACCGGTATGTCGGGTTGCCTTTATCGCTGGCAAGCCAGCTCCCACAATGGGATGTGATCGGGGTTACAGAACCTGTGGGAGCTGGCTTGCCAGCGATGGTCATGGCGCAGTTTTATATTCTAGCCCTGGGTCCAGACCGCCAGTTCATAGCCATCCGGGTCGGTGAAATGCAGGCGGCTGCCGCCCGGGAAGGAGAATTCGGGGCGGGAGATGCTGCCTCCGGCCTGGAGGATGGCCTGTCGGGCAAGGGCCAGGTCGTCGGCGTACAGAATGATCAGCGGGCCACCCGGGCGCACCGGCTCGCCAGTGGTGAAGCCGCCGCTCAAACGGCCGTCGCTGAATTCGGTGTAGGCAGGGCCATAGTCAGTGAACGTCCAGCCAAACACGGCGCCATAGAAGGCTTTGCTGCGCGCTATGTCGTGGACGTTGAATTCGATGTTGTCGATTCGATAATGGCGGGGGTCGGTAGTCATGGTTATCTCCTTGAAACTCAGCACTATAGCTGCACTCAGGAAGTAACACAGGTCAACGCCGGGGGCGGGATGCCGCCCCCGGCGGGTTCAGGCCTCGCGTCCTGCTTTGTGGCCGGCGCTGATTGCCCCTTCGATGTAGCCAATGCTCTGACAGTCACCAATGCTGCTGGCCGATAACCCTGCGCGGGTCAGTTCATCCAGCAAACGGGTGTCGGGTTGCGCGCCAATGGCCAGTACCACGGAGTCTGCTTCGCTCTGTCCTGAACTGCCATCTGCCAGTTGATAGCGCACGCGATTGCCTTCAATGGCTATCACACTGGCACCGGTGATCAGCTGTCCGCCATGCACGCGTATTTCATGCAGCACCCGCCAGCGGCGCACGATGGCCAGTTCGCGGCCAAGATGGCTACCGCTTTCCAGTACGGTCACCTGGCGCCCGCGGGCGATCAGGAACTCCGCCAGTTCCAGGCCAACCAGGCCGCCACCGATGATGGTCACGCGCTTGCCCAGGGGCATCCATACCCGTGACAGTTTTTGCATGGCCTCGCTGCTGTCGGTGACCCCCGCCAGGTTGCCGGCTTTCATCAGGGTGCGCTGGGTGAAGGACAATTTACGCTTGGCAATTTCCTCCGCCCGGTCGCCGGTCATCAGGCGCCGCAGTTCATCACCGCTCCAGACATGGTCCTGATCTGCACCGGGGATGTCGGGGGCCGCACGCTCGGCACCGACGGCCACCAGCACCTGGTCTGCGCCCAGGTCGCGGAGCAGGGCAGGGCTGGCCTCAGTATTGAGGCGCAGATCAATCGAAGATTGCTGCACCTGAACCTTGAGGTTGTCCAGCAAGCGGGCGTTTTCGGCATAGGCCAGCCCGGCAAAGAACAGGGTCCCGCCGAGGCGGTCGCTGCGTTCGATCAGGGTCACCCGATGCCCGCGCAGGGCAGCTATTCTTGCGGCCTCCATGCCGGCAGGCCCGGCACCGATGACCGCAATATGTCTGGGGCTGGCGGTGGGGCTGATGACGTATTCGAATTCGTGGCCGGTCATGGGGTTGACCGCACACTTGACCCGCTCGTTGACGAAGATCTGGCTCACGCACACGTAGCAGTAGATGCACGGGCGGATGCTGCTTTCCTGATCGTTGAGCAATTTGTTCGGCAGTTCGGGATCGGCCAGCAGCTTGCGGGCCATGGCGATAAAGTCGCAATCACCACGCTTCAGGGCGGCTTCACCGGCCTGGGGTTCGATACGGCCTACGGCGATTACCGGCACCTGCACGCTGCGCTTGATCGCCGCAGTCCATTCCATGAAGCCGCCGGCTTGATGCACCAGCGGTGCTTCGGTAAACACCACGCCGCTGGTGATCCGCGCACTGGCCGACACACTGACCGCATCCACGCCTGCCGCTTCGGCCATGCGTGCCACCGCCTTGGCGTCGTCCAGGCTGATGCCGCCGGGGGTATGCAGTTCTTCGGCGTCCAGACGCAGCCATACGGCAAATTGCGAGCCGACTTTGGCCCGCACGGCAGCGATGATCTGCAGCAGCAGGCGGGCGCGGTTTTCCAGCGAACCGCCGTACTCATCCTCACGCTGGTTGTAATAGCCGGACAGAAAACCGGCAATGATATAGCCGTGGGCGGCGTGCAGTTCGACACCGTCGAAACCGGCGCGCTGGGTACGCTCGGCGGCGCAGGCAAACCAGTCGATCATTTGCCCGATGTCGGCACTGTCCATCACGCGGATGGGCGAGCCTTCGGCGCGGCGCTTCATGGAACTGACGAAGTTGGCCAGTTCCTCAGGGGTCAGGGCCGCCATCATGTCGCTTTGCAGTACCGGGGGCACTGACGGTACCCACAGTTGCCGTCCTTCAGCCATATCCCGTACCGAGGTCTTGCCCGCGTGTTGCAGCTGCATGGCAATTTTTGCACCGTGGCGGTGAACGCGCTCGGCGAGCTGGCTCAGGCCCGGGATAAAGTCATCGCTGGACACGCCGACCTGGAACGGCTCGGCGGTGCCCGCCGGGAACGCCACTGAACAGACCCCCATGATCAGCAGCCCGGCGCCGCCACGGGCGCGGGCTTCGTAATAGGCTTGAATCCGTTCGCCACAGTGGCCATCGGCTTCGGCAAAGTTGGAGCCCATGGGCGCCATGATGATGCGGTTGCGCAGCTCGATTGAGCCAATGCGACCGGGTGCCAGCAACTGAGAGAATTTTGTCATTGTTGTTTTTCAGTCCGAGCAGGATAAGAAGGGCTGAGGGCGACCCGCAGGCCGCCGTCAATGTTGCCTGTTCAGTTTTTGAGGAAGTCCAGGCACGCCTTGTTGAATAGCTCCCGGTGTTCAACCTGGACCCAGTGGCCGCAGCGGTTGAGCATGATAAAACGCGCATCCGGTGCATGCTTGAGCACTTTGAGGGCGCCGCTGGCCGGGTTGAAGTTGTCGTCGGTGCCCCAGAAACCGAGGATCGGTACTTGCAGCTCTTCAAGGCGCTCGGTCATGTTCGGCACCATCATGGTGGTGAACAGATTGCGCGGTTGGTGCACGGCCACCGCCACTCGCTCGGCCAGCAGGCTGTCTTCGAGCTGGGAGCTGTCGAACAGTTGCAGGCTCATGATCCGGCGCATCTGCTCGATGCCCAGGGGCCCGGCGTTGTACAGCTCGACCATGCGCTGAATGCCAACCATCTTGAAGTAGGTTTCGCGATCTTCAACGCCGCCGGGGGCCATCAGAATCAGCTTCTCCACGCGCTCGGGCTCGGCCAGTGCCAGCCCTAGGGCAATGGCGCCGCCCAGGGAGTTGCCCAGCAGGGTGGCGCGCTTGACCCCCACCGCCTTGAGAAACCCGGACATGGCGTTAACGAAGAAGTCCAGGTTGTACTGCGCGTCTTCGGGTTTGTCGGAGCGGCCGAAGCCCGGCAGATCCACCACCAGATTGCGAAAGCCGGCGGCGACGAACTGCGGGTAGTTGCCTTTGAAGTTGCTGTAGCCGCTGGCACCCGGGCCGCTGCCGTGCAGCCACAGGACTACCGGGCCGCTGCCCTCATCGAGAAAGTGCAGGCGCAGGCCGCAGTCCAGTGTCACGAAATGGCCGACGGGCAGCGGAAGGTCTTGTTCAGTCATCACTCAATCTCCGGAATATCAGGCACTGACCGCTTCAGCCAGGGGCGCTGGGGCAGGGGTGTTGTTCAAATGGTTGCGATAGCGCGGCAAGGCCATGGCCAAAAATACCGAGGCCAGCACCAGCAGCGAGATACAGTACGCCAGTGCGTAGCGCAGGCCTTCGTTACCCAAGGTGTGGGCAAAGCCGTCGCTGAGCATGCCGATCAGCAGCGGGCCGACACCCACCCCGAGCAGGGTCATGGCCATCACGAAAATCGCCGTGGCCTGGGCCAGGCGTGTGGCCGGGAACAGGTGCGAGATGGCGCCCAGGCAGGGTGTTGCCCACCAGGTGCCGAAGAAACTGAACACGCAATAGAACAGGAATGCGCTGGGTACCGGGGTGCTGCCGACATGGAATGCCGTGCCGGTTGGCCAGAGAAAATAGGCCAGGCCAAAGGGGATACTGATCAGGGTGCCGAGCAGCGGCACTCCGATTTGCCAGCCTTTGTCACGACGCGCCAGGCGGTCGCACAGGATGCCGCAGGTCAGGGTGCCCAAGGTAGCCCCGACACCGCCGGCGACGCCCGCCAGCAACCCGGCGTCCTGCAGGCTGAGGCCGTGGGAGCGGATCAGAAAGCTGGGGCTCCAGGTGCCGATGGCGTAGCCGGCAATGGCCGCGGAACCGCCGGTGAGCACGATCCAGAGGAAGGACGGGGTCTGGAACAGTTCGCGTACCGTCACCGCCCAGTGGGCTTGCGCCACTTGATTGGGGCTGACCAGCATTGCAGGTTTCGGTGCCCGTACGGTGAGCAGTAATAGCAGACCGAGAAAAATCCCCGGCGCACCGATCACCACGAATGCAAAACGCCAGCCGTAATGCTGGGCGATCCAGCCGCCCAGGCCGAGGCCGAAAATCGCCCCCAGGCTTGAGCCCAGCATCAGCACCGAGAGTGCGGTGGAGCGGCGTTCCGGTGGGTACAGATCCGAGACCATGGCCATCGACGGGGCAGTGCCGCCGGCTTCGCCGATGGCCACGCCGATCCGGGCCACCACCAGCATCGCAAAGCTGGCCGCGAAACCGCAGAAAATGGTCATCACGCTCCAGGCAATACAACTGAATGCGATGACTTTCTTGCGTCCGATACGGTCAGACAATCGCCCCAAAGGAAAGCCGAACAGGGTGTAGAAAACCGCAAAGGTCACACCTGAAAGCAGGCCGATACCGGTATCGGAAATACCGAATTCAGCCTTTACCGGCTCGATCAGAATTGCCATCAGCAACCGATCGATATAGTTGAAAACATAGATGGCAGCCAGTACGCCTAACGCGTAGTGAGTTCGCCAGGTGGGACGTAAAGTTATCGACACGACGGGTTCTCCCGGTTTTGTTCTAGTGAGCGATTTATTCCACGAACCCTGCGCCATGGACATCGTCCATTCAGACCAGCTTTGGCTCAGGGGGCCTGATCACTGAAGCGGTATTTGTTGCAGTCCATTGCTGCCATCCCGGACAAGCTTGCTGCCTGCGGTTCGGTGCTTAGTCCCATCGGACGATGTTCAGCTTTTTCCTCCAGTCAATGATTGTCCCCATGCACCGCCCACGGCTTACGGGCGGCCGACATCTGGCAGGTGGGAGAAACACCATGAAGTTGCTGAATAAAGTTGCGTTTGTGACCGGTGCAGGGCAAGGCATGGGCCGGGCGATTGTGCGCCATTTCGCCGAGCAGGGCGCAGTGGTAGTGGCGGCCGATATCAACCTCGATGCGGCCAACCAGACCATTGAAGGGCTGGGCGACAAGGCGCTGGCCGTGATCTGCAACGTCGCCGACAGTGATTCGGTGGCGACCGCCATGGCCGCTGTACAGGCGCGCTTCGGCAGCCTCGACATTCTGGTCAACAACGCCGGCATCGGCTCCATTGATGCATTCGCCGAGACACCGGACGAGAACTGGCAGCGGGTGATCGGGGTGAATCTCACCGGCACTTTTTTCTGCAGCCGTGAAGCCGTGAAGTTGATGCTCAAGGCCGCCACCCCGGGTGTGGTGATCAATATTTCCAGCACCTCGGCCCTGACCGGCGAAGGTCCAAGCCACTACTGCGCGGCCAAGGCCGGCGTAATGGGGCTGACCCGCAGCATGGCCCGTGAGCTGGCCGCCAACGGCATTCGCGTCAACACCATTGTTCCGGGCCCGACCAACACTCCGATGATGGCCGACATCCCGGATGACTGGATGCAAAGCATGCTCAAGGCCATCCCTCTGGGACGCATGGGTGAAACCGAAGAAATCGCCCGCGTCGCTGCCTTTCTGGCCAGCGAAGACGCCGGCTTCATCACCGGGCAAAACCTCGCGGTCAACGGCGGCATGGCGTTTATCTGACCCCGGGGCACCGACAGGAGAGAGCAGAGCATGGGTACTCGTTTACAAGGCAAGGTTGCATTTATCACCGGCGCAGGCTCGGGCATTGGCGCGGCTACCGCCCTGCGGTTTGCCCAGGAGGGTGCGTTGGTGGTGCTCTGCGGTCGCCGCATCGAGCCGCTGGAAGCCGTAGCGGCACAGATTCGCGATGCCGGTGGCCGTGCTGAATGTGCGGTGGCCGATGTCAGCAATGAAGCCGCCTATGTCGGTGCCATCGGCGCTGCCGCTGAGCGCAATGGCCGCCTCGACATTCTGGTGAATAACGCCATGGCCTACAGCTGGGGCGCAATTGACAGCACTAGCACCGCCGACTGGCATTCCAACTTTTCAACCACGGTCGACGGCACGTTCTGGGGCACCCGCACGGCAATGGGCCTGATGCGGGTCCAGGGCAGCGGTTCGATCATCAATATTGCCTCGATCTGCGGGCTGTTCGGCACGCCTTGGATGGCCGGATATTCCGCTGCCAAGGCGGCGGTGATCAACTTCAGCCGCGCGGCCGCCAGTGAAGGTGCCAGCCACAACATCCGCTGCAACGTGGTGATCCCCGGCATCGTCGAGACCCCGGCCACCGCCGGCATGCTGACCGACGACAAGACCCGGCTCAATACCGAAAAACTGATCCCGCTCAAGCGCGTCGGCCAGCCCCTGGAAGTGGCCAACGCCATTCTGTTTCTGGCCAGCGACGAAGCCTCGTACATCACCGGTGCCAGCTTGCCGGTAGATGGCGGGCGCAGCAGCGAGTTGTACACGGTACTGGAATAAGGACTTTTTATGGAACAGAACGCCTTGCTTGCCCGGCTTGACCGCCTGGAATCGATTGAAGAAATCCGTCAGCTGGCCGGTAAATATTCGTTGTCGCTGGACATGCGCGACCTCGATGCCCACGTCAATCTGTTTGCCGAAGACATCCGCGTCGGTCGCGAAAAAACCGGACGCGCGCACCTTAAAGCCTGGGTCGATGACACCCTGCGCGACCAGTTCCATGGCACCTCGCACCACCTGGGTCAGCACCTGATCGAGTTCACCGATCCGGACCATGCGGTGGGCGTGGTGTATTCCAAGAACGAGCACGAGACCGGTCCTGAGTGGGTGACCATGCAAATGCTCTATTGGGATGACTACGAGCGCATGCAGGGGCGCTGGTATTTCCGTCGTCGCTTGCCGTGCTACTGGTACGCCAGCGACCTCAACAAGCCGCCGATCGGCACGCAAAAAATGCGTTGGCCGGGGCGCGAACCCTATGCCGGGACCTTCCACGACCTGTTCCCGTCCTGGACCGAATTCTGGGCCAGACGCCCGGACAAGGATCAGTTGCCGCAAGTGGCCAGCGCCGCTCCGGTGGAACACTTTCTTGCCACCCTGCGCCGTGGGGCTGGCGCACCGAAAATACGCGTGCGCTAAGGAGCCCGTTATGAGCATTTTGTTTGAACCCGTACGCCTGGGTGACCTTGAACTGGCCAACCGGATCGTCATGGCGCCCATGACCCGCAGCCGTGCCGATCAGCACGGGGTACCTACCGCGGAAATGGTCGAGTACTACCGTCAACGGGCCTCGGCGGGTCTGATTGTGGCCGAAGGCACTTCACCTTCGGCCAATGGTCTGGGCTATTGCCGGACCCCGGCCATCTACAACGCCGAACAGATTCGCGCCTGGAAGGCCGTGACCGATGCGGTGCACGCCGAAGGCGGCCTGATCGTGCTGCAGTTGATGCACGTAGGCCGTGCTTCCTGCGCCCAGAACAAACCCGCAGGCGCTGCAACCGTTGCTCCTTCGGCGTTGCGCGCGCGCACCCAGTTGTTTACCGATCAGGCCGGGCTGGTGGACAGCGACGAGCCACAGGCTTTGTCGCTGCAAGACATTGCCGGGGTGATCGATGAGTATCGCCAGGCGGCCCTGAATGCCCGTGAAGCGGGTTTTGACGGGGTTGAGTTGCACTGCACCAGCGGTTACCTGCCCATGCAGTTCATGGCTTCGGGCAGCAACCTGCGTGAAGACCGCTATGGCGGCAGTGTCGAAAACCGCGTGCGTTTCCCTGCTGAAGTACTGACCGCCATGGCTGCGGCCATCGGTGCCGGGCGTGTGGCGTTGCGCCTGTGCCCGGGCAACCCGTTCAATGACATCAGCGACGAAGATCCGCTGGCCACCGCCGAAGCCCTGTGCCGGGCCGCCGAGCCGTTGGGTCTGGCCTACGTGCATATCATGCGCTCGCCCCTGGCCGAGCTGGATGCCTTCGCCCTGGCGCAGCGCCATTGCAGCAGCGGACTTATTTTGAACGACGGTTTTGACGGCGCATCGGCCGAGGTTGCCTTGCAGGCCGGTCAGGGCGAGGCAGTGTCGTTCGCCCGGCATTTTATTGCCAACCCGGATCTGGTGGAGCGCCTGCGCCGGGGCTTGCCTCTGGCCCGCTTCGATCGCAAAACCCTGTATTCGCCAGGTCCTGAAGGCTACAGCGATTACCCGCAGAGCGAGACGGTGACGCCATGAACGATATGTCGCGTTTCAGCACGCCCGTGGCACCCCGGCAACAGCCAGTGCCCCGCGAGCAGACTCAGGAGCTGCTGGACCTGCGTTCGGCAGCCAGCGCGCAGATCAAGCCGGCGGACCTGTACACCCTGGCCGATCGTCTTGAGGCGCAGGCCCGCAGCTTTCCCCAACGACCATTTTTGATCTACGGCACTGATGTATATAGCTATGCCCAGGTCGACGCCCAGGCCAATCGCATGGCCCGGGTGTTTTACGACAAGGGTCTGCGCCCCGGTGATGTGTGCGCGATTGCCATGGAAAACCGCCCGCAGTTCTTTTTCTGCTGGTTTGGCCTGGTCAAGCTTGGCGCCGTGGTGGCGTTTATCAATACCCAGGTCAATGGCAAGCCGCTGGTGCACGCACTGCAGACCACTGAGGCCAAGGCCGTGGTGGTCGGTGAGGAATGCCTGGACAACCTGTTGTCCACCGAAGGCTTGCCGGATGTGCCGTGGTGGTTGATTGAAGATCCGGAAAACCCCCACGACCGCGTGTTGCCGGCCTGCGTCGACCAGAGCTTTAGCGAGCAGATTGCCCGCGCTGCGGACACAGCTTTTGCCCGTGAAGTGCGCGCTGCCATTACGGCTGAAAGCACCACTTTGCTGATTTTCACCTCGGGCACCACCGGTTTGCCCAAGGCTGCGCGCTACAGCCATATGCGCTGGATGTCTTCGGGTGACGTGATGGAAGTCACCATGGGGGCCACTGCCCAGGACGTTTTTTATTGCTGCCTGCCGCTGTACCACGGAGCTGCCGCGACTTCGGTGACCTCTACCGCATTGCGTGTCGGTGCCAGCATTGTGGTGCGGCGCAAGTTCAGTGTGCGTGAGTTCTGGCAGGACGTACGCCGCAATAACATCACGGTGTTCCAGTACATCGGTGAAATTTGCCGCTACTTGCTCAACCAGCCCGTAGTGGCCGGGGAGCGGGAGCACAGTTTGCGTTACATGCTCGGCGCCGGCCTGACGTCCGAGTCGTGGCAGCGCTGGCTTGAGCGCTTCGGCCCGATCCAGGTGTTCGAAGGCTGGGGCGCCACCGAGGCCAACGCGAATCTGATCAACGTCGACAACTATGTGGGCTCGTGCGGCCGGGTACCGGACTGGAGCCGGACCAATCTGCGGCTGGTGCGCTACGACGTTGAAAGTGACACCCATCCACGGGACGAACAGGGTTTCTATCAGCTCTGTCAGCCGGGTGAAGTGGGTGAAGCGATGGGTTTCATCGTCAATCATCCGCAGATCGGCGGGGGGCGTTTCGAGGGCTATACCAGCGCCGCTGCCAGCGAAAGCAAGATCCGCCGCAACGTGTTCCAGGCCGGAGATGCGTACTGGAGTTCCGGCGATCTGTTGCGCTATGACGACGACGGTTATTTCTATTTCGTCGACCGTATCGGCGATACCTTTCGCTGGAAAAGCGAAAACGTTTCCACCCTGGAAGTCGCCGATACCCTCAGTGACTTGCCGGGACTGGAACTGATCAATGTGTATGGCGTGCAAGTGCCGGAACACGAAGGCCGGGCGGGCATGGCGGCGATCCTGATGCAGGCCGGCCACACCTTTGATCCCCAGGCGTTCTATGACCTGACCGAAGCGCGCTTGCCACGTTATGCGGCGCCGATGTTTGTGCGGGTGTCGGCGACGGCTGACATGACCAGCACCTTCAAGTTGCGCAAGGTCGATTTGCAGCGTCAGGGCTACGCCCCGGGCCTGTTTGCCGATCCGCTGTTCGTGCGTGACGAAAGCACCCGTACCTATCAGCCGTACTCGCTGCAAGTACTGGCCCGGGCCGGGCTGGCACCTTTTGTGGGCAGCAGTCATGAGTGAAATCGACGCCCGGGGCCATGAATGGCGTGACGGCCTGCGCTACCCGTGGCCTCAGGCGCCGGCCAGCGGGCAGGTGCAAGAGGTGGCCGAGGGTGTGTTGTGGCTGCGCATGCCGCTGCCCTTTGGCCTGGACCATATCAACCTGTACCTGCTGCGCCATGGCGACGGCTGGGTGGCGGTGGATACGGGCCTCAACAGTGACCAGTGTCGTGAGGTATGGGAGCAGGTATTTGTCGACGTGTTCCAGGGCCTGGCGCTCAAAGCGGTGATCTGTACCCATTTTCACAGCGATCACACCGGTGTGGTGGGGTGGCTGGCCGAGCGTTTTCGGTGTCCGGTGCTGATGACCCATGGTGAGTTTGAAGCTCTGCACCATGGCCCGCCGATGGCGAAGACACCTGATTGGGCTTTTGTCGATTTTTATCAGAAAGCCGGTTTCAGTCCCGAGCGCACGGCAGCCTTGTTGCCGCTGATCCAGGGTGAGCATTTTCGGCCGCAGTTGGTGGCCGGGTTTATCCGGTTGCAGCATGGCAGCGAGCTGACCATTGGCGGCAGGCGCTGGCAGGTGGTGATGGGCAATGGTCATTCACCCGAGCATGCATGTCTGTATGCCGCTGATGACGGCTTGCTGATTTCTGGCGATCAAGTGTTGCCGTGCATCACTTCAACCATCGCCGTCTATGTCACGGAGCCCGAGGCCAATCCATTGCGCGACTGGCTGGCATCCATCGAGCGGCTGCGGGTCATTCCCGACAGCGTGTTGGTGCTGCCGGCCCATGAACGGCCGTTCTGCAATTTGCATCTGCGCCTGGACCAGTTGCGTGACCACCATCTGAACCATTTGCAGCAACTGCACCAGGCCTGTGCGCAACCGCTCACGGCGCTGGAAATGATGGCGGTGTTGTTTAAAAAACTGTCAGGTCGTTTTGACGAGCTGATGGCGGTTGGGGAGACGTTGGCTCACGCCAATTACCTCATGGCCGAGGGGGCGCTCGTTCGTGAGGTTCAGGGAGGGCTGCATCGCTATTCGCAGGCCGGGACAGGAGTCGTGAAGTTCGACCCGCTTCAGTTGTCATGAGCAGGGTATATGCGCTGCAGAACGCAATGACGCTTGAACCCATCGAGGCGGCCAGAAGGTCGCTAATCAGGAGAGGCAGAGTGATCAATAAAAACAACAATAAATGTCTTGGGCACAACTTTCAGGTCACGGGCCTGGCAGTCGCCGTTGCGCTGGTAACCAGCCCGGTGTGGGCGGGGGACACTATTGAGTTTGATGACGGCACCACCATCGATTGGTCGGTGACCACCAGTTACGGCATCGGTATGCGCCTGGGTGACCCCAGTAACAGGTTGATGGGCATCAACGTCGATGATCCGAACCGCAACTTCGATCAGCACAGTCTCACCACCAACCGCGTGGGTGCCCTGGGCGAAATGATTTTGCGCAAGGACAACTACGGCGCTGTGGTCCGTGCCAGTACCTTCTATGACGATGTTTACCACCGCTCAAACGACAACAACTCGCCGTCGACGGTCAACAAGACCGGGAGCAACGATGAGTTCACCAGCGACACCAAGTATTACAGCGGTGGCCGCACCCGCTTGCTCGACGCCTATGTGTTTGGCGGCTGGCGCTTTGACAATGACACCATGCTCGACGTCAAGGCCGGTCGGCATATCGAGTCCTGGGGCGAAAGCCTTTACTACCCGGGCGTGAACGGGGTACAGAACCCGTCCGATGCGGTCAAGGCTGCGCAGCCCGGGGTTGAGGTCAAGGAAGTGCTGTTGCCGGTGGGCCAGTTCTCGGCGTCTTACCGCATCAACCCGGAAATTACCCTGGGCGGCTACGTGCAGTACGAGTGGAAGGGCACCGAGCTGCCGCCAGTGGGCAGCTATCTGTCGACCTCTGACGTGATCGGCCCTGGACGCGAATTCATTCTCGGGGCCAACGGCTCGCGGATCAATTACATGGGCACCGACGAACCCCGTGACAGCGGCCAGTGGGGTGCGCAAATCCGCTACCGCCCGACTACCGACCTGGAACTGTCGCTGTTCCATGTGGTGTACCACGATAAAAACCCAGCCACAGCGCTGGTTGGCTATCAACCCCTGGCCCTGGGCAATGGGCAGTATGCCTACACCACCAACGGCTACAAGGTTGAGTATTTCGAAGATATCAAGCTGACCGGTATCAGTGCCGCCACCAAGTTGGGTGAATACCAGCTGGGGGCTGAATGGTCTTACCGCGACGGAGCCCCGGTGATGGTCAATACCGGTCTGGGTCCGGTGCCGACCCGCGGCAAAGGCCAGCAATTGCAGCTCTCGGCCATGCGAATCCTGGGTGACAGGCCATGGGCCAGCCAGACCACGCTGACCGGTGAGATCGTCACCGTACGCGTGGATGATGTGGACGATGTGTCAGGTGCGCCGAATCTGTTGGGCCTGCCTGTTGCTCCTCCGTATGCAGGGGCGATTCAGCCGTCCAATGATTACACCTACAAAACCTCCTCGGCCTGGAGAACCCGTTCTTCAAGCGCTTATACCGTGGGTGCATCGTTCAGTTACCCGGGTGTGTTTCAGGGCTGGGACCTTGAGGTGCCGTTTACCTTCTCCAACGTGTTCAGCGGTGCTGCACCGATGTCCGGGACCATCGCCGGGGTGGCCGGTGACCGCCGTCTGAGTGCGGGCACTACGTTCAAGTACCTGAGCAACCTGGAAATGTCGTTCAAGTACATCGCGTACCTGGGCTCGCCGGACCCGATCTACCGTCCGCTGGCAGACCGTGACTACGCCACGTTCTCGATGAAGTACACGTTCTAATCAAGGTATGCCCCTGTGGGAGCGGGCTTGCCCGCGATTGGATCGCTGCAGCATGTATGGTTGGGCGCAGGGTCTGCATCGCTGGCAAGCCGGCTCCCCCAACGGGGCAAATGTGAACCGATAAAAGAGAGAAACCTATGGGTCTTAAAGGTCACGCGGCCATTGTCGGCAGCGCTCAGTACAAACCGGAAAAATACGCAACGGCGCCGCGCATGTTCCATCTGGAGCAGGTTGCAGATCTGGCCGCGCAAGCTTTGCGCGATGCCGGTTTGCAAGCCTCGGACCTGGACGGGCTGGTAATCAACGGCCCGCAATTTCATGAAGCTTCGGTGTTCGTGCCTGCCATGGCCGCCGAATACCTGGGCTTGCGCCTGAACTTTGCCGAAGTGGTCGACCTTGGCGGCTGTACCTCGGTGGGCATGGTCTGGCGCGCGGCGGCAGCCATCGAGCTGGGTCTGTGCCAGGCGGTGCTCTGCGTATTGCCTGCACGCATGGCGCCGCTGGGGCCGGACGAAGACCCGAGCTGGATGGCCCGGGCCATGCGCTTCGGTGGCCACAGCACCGCCTTCGGGGCACCCGAAGCCGAATTCGATTTGCCCTACGGCCACATGGGCCAGAACACCGGCTACGCCATGATTGCCCAGCGTTACGCTGCGCAATATGGCTATGACCCGCGGGCACTGGCAAAAATCGCTGTGGATCAGCGCACTAACGCGCAGTACAACCCCCAAGCGATGTTTTACGGCCAGCCGTTGACCATCGAGCAAGTGCTGGCGAGCAAGAAAGTTGCCGATCCGTTGCATGTACTGGAGATCGTGATGCCGGTGGCCGGCGGTGCAGCGCTGATTATTGCTTCGAAGGAAGTGGCTGCCCGTGCCCGCAAGCGGCCGTCGTATATCACCGGTTTCGGTGAGCATCTGGCGTTCAAGTCGCCGTCCTATGCCGCCGACATGGTGCAAACCCCGATTGGTCCTGCTTCGCGCCGGGCGTTCGACATGGCCGGGCTCAAGCCCGGGGATGTGGATGCTGCACAAATCTACGATTGCTACACCATTACTGCCTTGCTGACCCTGGAAGACGCAGGCTTCTGCGCCAAGGGTGAAGGCATGAGTTTTGTCCGTGAACACGACCTGACCTGGCGTGGCGATTTCCCGATGAACACCCATGGCGGCCAGCTCAGCTTTGGCCAGGCCGGTTCCGCCGGCGGCATGTCGCAGGTGATCGAGGCAGTAACCCAGATCGCCGGCGAGGCGGGCGAGCGTCAGCTTGCGCAGTGCGACACGGTGTATGTCTCAGGCACCGGTGGGGTGATGAGTGAGCAGGGCGCATTGATACTTCAGGGAGCATGAATCCGATGTCGAACAACAAACCAATGCCGGTCCCGACCGAGATTTCTGCACCGTTCTGGGAAGGCCTGAAGGCCGAGCGCCTGCTGATCCAGCAGTGCAATCAATGCAGTCACTGGGTGTTTTACCCGCGTCGGCATTGCCCCGGCTGCCTGGCCCACGAGCTTGCCTGGCGTGAAGTCAGCGGCGGGGCGAGCTTGTACAGCTTCACTGTGACCCGGATTGCCACCATGCCGGATTTTGCCGATGAAATGCCGCAGATGCTGGCGGTGATCGAGCTGGATCAAGGGGTACGGATCAACAGCAATCTGGTGGGCCTGGACGAGTCCGAGGTCAAGGTCGGGATGCGCCTGCAGCCGGTGTTTGCCGAGGTGGACGCAAAGGGTACGCGGCTGTTGCGTTTTACCGGGATGGACAAGGACCCGCAGGCTTTGAAGAGCTTGCCGGCAGCAGTGCAGCAGCCGGCGGTTGCAGCGCCCCGGGTACGCCAGATTGCACTGGATGACGAGGCCGCGTTGCAGTCGCTGGTCAGCGACACGTTCAGCCCCTGGAGCAACCGGATTGTGGTTGATCAGGGCCTGATCGACGCTTTTGCCGCGTTGTCGGGGGATGATTACTGGATTCACACCGATCCGGAACGGGCCCGTAAACAAAGCCCCTTTGGCGGCACCATTGCCCATGGTGCGCTGGTGCAGATCCTGCAGTCGCGCATGCAGTTGAACCTGGATTACGAGATCACCGGTTTCAGCAATATGGTCAATTACGGTTCGGACCGTTTGCGCTTTCCGGCGCCGGTACCGGCCGGTTCGACCATCCATTCGCGGGCCCGGGTAAAGCGTGTGGAACGGGTTAAAAGCGGTACCCAGCTGACCCTGGAGCTCAACATCCACGTGCTGGGCAGCGAGCGGCCTTCAGTGATCAATGAGCTGGTGATTCTCTATATGTAATCCTCGCGTTACCTGTGACCTGTGACCTGTCATCTGTAGGAGCGAGCTTGCCTCGCGAGCTTTTCTATCGCTAAAAGCTCGCGAGGCAAGCTCGCTCCTACAGAAGCTCGCTCCTACAGTTATGAGGTATGAAGCGTTGAGGTTATTCAGTGTCCTCAAGGGCTTTAGTCTCAACGGACGATGAGCCCGGCAACCTTCCTTCCCATACTGCCCCAAGCCAATAAATACAGGCATTGAGGAGCAGGCACATGATCGACATTCGTGGTTTGAGCTACTTCGTTGCAGAGTCCGCCGACCCGGTGCAGTGGCAGCGTTACGCCGAAGATGTACTCGGGATGATGGTCACTGCGGCACCCGCCGGCGGGTTGTATGTGAAGATGGACCAACGCCCGTTCCGGATGTTGATCGTGCCTGGCGGTGAGTCACGCTATCTGGCATCGGGCTGGGAGCTGGCCAGTGAGAAGGCGTTCAATGCCGCCATCGAAACCCTGGATCAGGCCGATGTCAGCTGGCGCCCGGGTACTCCCGAGCAGTGCGATCAGCGCGGTGTACAGGCGTTGCTGCACGTCACCGATCCTTCGGGCAACCGCCATGAACTGAGCTGGGGCCATCGCTCCGATTGCCAGCCCTTTGTTTCCCCGCAAGGTGTTCCGGGGTTCGTCACCGGTGAGATGGGCCTGGGGCACACCGTTCTGCCCGCTCCCAACTTCGATGCCACCCTGGCCTTTGCCAAGGACGTACTGGGCTTCGAGTTGTCGGACATATTCAATTTCCGGCCCGACCCGTCGGCCGCACCGATCCGCATTCACTTCCTGCATTGCAAAAACAGCCGTCACCACAGCCTGGCCCTGGCTGAGTACCCGGTGCCGTCCGGCTGTGTGCATGTGATGGTCGAGGTCGAAACGATGACCGAAGTGGGCCGCGCCCATGACCGGCGCCTGGCGCATAACGTGCCGTTGTCGGCCACTTTGGGCCAGCACTTGAACGACCAGATGACCTCTTTCTATATGAAAACCCCTTCGGGCTTTGACCTGGAGTACGGCTATGGCGGCTTGCTGGTGGATTGGCAAGACCACAGCGCTTTTGAATTCACCCGGGTCAGCCTGTGGGGCCACGATTTTTCAGTCGGCCAGCAGTAACAGACCGGTAAAGGAGTAACCCATGAACAAGCAAATGACAGCGGCAGACGTGGTCGGCCAATTGCGTGACGGCATGACCATAGGTTTTGGCGGCTGGGGGCCACGGCGCAAGCCGATGGCGATCGTGCGCGAGATCCTGCGCTCGGAGGTCAAGGACCTGACCGTGGTGGCGTATGGCGGCCCTGAAGTCGGCATGCTTTGCGCGGCCGGCAAGGTCAAGAAACTGGTGTTCGGTTTTGCCACCCTCGATGCGATCCCGCTGGAAGCCTACTTTCGCAAGGCGCGGGAGGCCGGTGAGCTGGAATTGATGGAGCTGGATGAGGGCATGTTGCAATGGGGCCTGCGCGCCGCCGGTATGCGGTTGCCGTTTTTGCCGACCCGCTGCGGCCTGGCAACCGATGTCAGCCGTCTGAACCCGGACATCAAGCAGGTGCAGTCGCCCTATGACGACGGTGAAGTGTTGCTGGCGATGCCTGCGCTGAACCTGGATATGGCCTTTTTGCATGTCAACGTCGCTGACCGCCTGGGTAACACCCTGATCACCGGTCCCGATCCGTATTTTGATCATCTGTTCGCCCGTGCCGCCAAGCAGTGCTTTGTGTCTTGCGAGCGGATCGAAGAGCGCCTGAGCCTGGATGCCGCCCAGGCCCGCTTCAATACCTTTGAGCGCTATCTGGTCAGTGGCGTGGTGCACGCCCCCTTTGGTGCACACCCGACCTCGTGCCCGTCCGATTACGGCTGGGACATGAGCCATCTCAAGCGTTATAGCGCCAGTGCCGGCGAAGCCGACGGCTGGCAAGGCTATGTAGCAGAGTTTGTGACACCGGGCGAATCAGCCTACCAGGCCAGCAATGGCGGTGCCGACCGGCTGGGCGCTTTGCCGCTGCCAGTGTTTTGAGGAGTATGGACATGACTGCGACTTGCGAATTTACCCTGGCCGAACTGTTGATCGTGGCTGCTTGCGAAGCCTGGCGCGATAACGGCGAAGTGATTGCTTCCGGCCTGGGGGTGATCCCGCGCCTGGGCGCGAGCCTGGCCAAACTGAGCCACAGCCCGGAACTGTTGATGACCGACAGCGAGGCCTTTCTGGTGGAAGAGCCGATCCCTTTGGGGCCGCGCGGTGACTATGAGCCGCGTTACTCGGGTTACCTGTCGTTTGAACGGGTGTTTGAGTGCGTGTGGGGCGGCCGTCGTCACGCGATGATCGGCCCGACCCAGATCGACCGCTGGGGCCAGACCAATCTGTCGTGCATTGGCGACTATCACAAGCCCAAGGTGGCAATGCTGGGGGTGCGCGGTTTGCCGGGCAACAGCATCAACCATATCAACTCGTTCTTTGTGCCGAGCCATAACACCCGGGCATTTGTGTCCGGTGAAGTGGACATGGTTTCAGGTGTCGGGTTCAAGTCAGAGCGTTGGGAAGAAGGCATGCGCCGCGACCTGATGGACATCCGCCTGATCGTCACCGATCTGTGTGTGATGGACTTCGGCGGCCCGGACCGCGCGGTTCAGGTGCGCTCGCTGCACCCGGGTGTGAGCTTTGAACAGGTGCAGGACAATACGGGCTTCCCGCTGCTCAAGGCAGCCGATATCAAGCAGACCGTGGCGCCTACTGCGCAGCAATTGGAGCTGATCCGTCGTCTGGACCCGCATGACTATCGCGCAGCCGCGCTGAAGGGCAATCCACCCGGCATTCGCCAGGCCTGAAGGCAAGGAATCCAGATGAACAGCGACAGCGAATTTGTGCAGCGGGCTGATACCGCTGTGTATGAAACCGAAGAACCGGTGCTGTACGGGGTGGCGGACGGGATTGCCACCCTGACCCTGAATCGGCCGACAGTCAACAACGCGCAAAACTCGCAGATGACCTATGCCCTGGACGATGCGTTTCGTCGGGCGGTGAATGATGACCTGGTGAAAGTCATAGTGTTGCGCGCTAACGGCAAGCATTTCTCGGCCGGGCATGACATTGGCACCCCCGGGCGCGACATCAACAAGTCGTTTGAGCGTGCGCACCTGTGGTGGGATCACACCAACAAGCCTGGCGGCGAATATCTGTACGCCCGGGAGCAGGAGGTGTATCTGGGCATGTGCCGGCGCTGGCGCGAGCTGCCCAAGCCGACCATCGCGATGGTGCAGGGCGCGTGCATTGCCGGCGGGCTGATGCTGGCCTGGGTGTGTGACTTGATCGTGGCCAGTGATGATGCGTTTTTCCAGGACCCGGTGGTGCGCATGGGCATTCCGGGGGTGGAGTACTTTGCCCACCCTTACGAATTGAACCCGCGCATTGCCAAGGAATTTCTGTTTACCGGCGACCGTATGAGTGCCGAGCGCGCCTATCAGATGGGCATGGTCAATCGCCTGTTCAGTCGCGAAGAACTGGAGAGCGGTACTTATGCGCTGGCAGCGGCCATTGCCAAACAGCCGCGCATGGGGCTGGCGCTGACCAAGCAGGCGATCAATCACGTTGAAGATTTGCAGGGTAAGCGCACAGCCATGGACGCGGTGTTTGCCTGGCATCACTTCGCCCATAGTCATAACGAACTGCTGTCGGGCGACAAGCTCGGTGGTTATGACGCCAAGGCCATGATTCAGGCAAACAAGACGGCTGCGGGAGAGCGTGGATGAGTGGCTATCTGCAAACGGCGCTGACCGATGCATTGGGCTGTCGTTACCCCATAGTGCAGACCGCGATGGGCTGGGTGGCGGATGCCAATCTGGTGATTGCCAGCACCCGGGCCGGGGCGTTCGGATTTCTCGCCGGGGCGACCATCGCCGCGGACCAGCTTGAGGCTGAAATCCAGCGGGTGATCGAGGCCACCGGCGGCAGTAATTTCGGCCTCAACTTTCATATGTTCCAGGAGAACGCTGCGCAGTGCGTGGACCTGGCGATCGAGTACCGCTTGCGTGCCGTCAGTTATGGTCGCGGGCCGGATCGCCAGACCATCGAGCGCTTCAAGCGGGCCGGGGTGCTGTGTATACCCACGGTGGGCGCACTCAAGCATGCGCTCAAGGCGGTGGAGCTGGGCGCTGACATGGTCACGGTACAGGGTGGTGAAGGCGGCGGGCATACCGGCGGGGTGCCGAGCACCATTTTGCTGCCCCAGGTGCTGGATGCGGTACAGGTCCCGGTGATTGCCGCCGGTGGCTATTCCACCGGTCGCGGTCTGGCCGGAGCGTTGGCCAGCGGGGCGGCCGGGATTGCCATGGGCACGCGGTTTTTGATGACCCGGGAATCGCCCACCCCTTTGGCGACCCTGGAACGCTATGTGAAAGTCAAAGATCCGCAGCAGATTCGCGTGACCCTGGCGGTGGACGGGATGCGCCACCGGATGATCGAAAATGCCTTTATCAATCGTCTGGAAAAGGCCGGTGCCTTTGGCCGCTTGCGCATTGCCCTGGGCAGTGCCTGGCAGTGGAAGCAACAGACCGGCATGAGCCTGGGGCATATGTTCAGTGTGTTCGCCCAGTCGGTGAAGGAAGACCCGGGTGCCTTGTCGCAAACCGTAATGGCGGCCAACCAGCCGGTGCTGCTGCAGCGCTCCATGGTGGACGGCATTCCGGATGAAGGGATTTTGCCCAGCGGGCAAGTTGCAGCAGCGATCAGCGAGCTGAAAAGTTGCGAGGAGCTGATTCAGGAGATGGTGCTCGAGGCAGAGCGGTGTTTGGGCCGATTGCATAGAACTGTGTAGGAGGGAGCTTGTCTCGCGAGCTGTTGGCGGTTGAAAGAGCTCGCGAGCAAGCTCGCTCCTACAGACAAGCTCGCTCCTACAGGTATGGGGGGGTCAGAGGGTTATCCAGCGCTGTTGTTCGGCGGCTTCGCGAATGGCCGCAGCCAGACGTTCTACCTGCCAGGCTTCTTCGAAGTCGGGGCCCGGCGCAGGGTTGCCGGCGCAGGCCTGGATCAGCCCGTGTACCTCCAGGGTTTTCAGTTCGTTGTACCCCAGCTGATGCCCGCCCGCAGGGCTGAACGCGGCGTAGCCGGGTAGTTCCGGGCCCGCCAGCAGGCGTTCGAAGCCGGCCTGGCCGGCTTTGCACAGGTGCAGTTCATTCAGCCGCTCCTGATCGAATTTAAGGGTGCCGCCGGTACCGCTGATCTCGAAGCTGAGGCGGTTTTTATAACCGTGCTTGAGCCAGCTGCTGCTCAGGGTGCCCCGGGCGCCATTGCTGAAACGCACCAGGGCGTGGGTCTGGTCGTCGATCAGGATGTCGCGCAGCTCGCTGCTGTTGCGGCTGGCCGGGCGTTGTGGGTGAACGGTCTGGCTGTCGGCGCACACGGCTTGGACATCCCCCACCAGATAGCGCGCCATGGCCAGCAGATGGCTGCCCAGATCGGCCAGGGCACCGCCGGCATGCCCGGGTTCGCAGCGCCATGACCAGGGCAGCGCCGGATCGGCCATGAAGTCTTCGCTGAACTCGCCCTGGAAACTGATGATGCGTCCCAGGTCACCACGCTCAATCATCTGTTTGGCCAACACCAGCATCGGGTTGTGTTGATAGTTGTAACCCACCCGCGTGACCACGCCGGCGACCCTGGCAGCGAGATGCATTTGCTCGGCCTGTTGCAGGCTGACGGCCAGGGGTTTTTCGCAATACACCGCTTTACCCGCTGCGATGGCGGCCATGGCCATGGGGAAGTGCAAGTGGTTGGGGGTGGTAATGGCGACCACATCCACTGCCGGGTCGCTGATCAGCTGTTGCCAGTCGCCATGGGCGCGGGCAAAGCCCCAGGCGTTTGCACAGTGCTGCGCGCGCTCGGCGTCGGCATCAGCCAGTGCTGCAAGGTGCAAGTGCACCGGCAGTTCAAACGCAGAACTGACATTACGAAACGCCAGCGCATGGGCCCGGCCCATGAATCCGGTGCCAATCAAACCAATACCAAGTGCACGCATAGCCTGGATCCTTTGAATTGTTATTTTCAGGGAGGGCTATTAATGGAATAAATATTCCGAAATATCAACTATTGGAATTAACTTATTGGTCTGTGAGCCAGGTTCTGTAGGAGCGAGCTTTTTAAAACCGCCAACAGCTCGCGAGACGAGCTCGCTCCTACAGGGGGGGCTGGGCTTTGGTCTGGGTTATGAGAGGTATCCGCCGTCGACGTTTAACGAAACGCCAGTGGTGTAGGTCGAGGCGTCGCTGGCCAAATACAGCACGGCACCGGCCATTTCTTCGGGCCGGGCCACGCGTTTCAACGGGATCTGTTGCAGTGCGGTCTTGAGGATGGCGTCGTTGCCGACCAGCGCCGATGCAAATTTGGTGTCGGTCAGGCCCGGGAGCAGGGCGTTGCAGCGTATCCCGTACTGGGCGCACTCCTTGGCAAATACCTTGGTCATGTTGATCACGGCGGCCTTGGTCATCGAGTAGACCCCCTGGAACACGCCGGGCGATACGCCGTTGATCGAAGCCACGTTGATAATGCTGCCGCCGCCGTGGTCGCGCATCAGTTTGCCGGCTTCTACCGACATGAAGAAGTAACCGCGAATGTTCACGTCCACGGTTTTCTGGAACGCACTCAGGTCCGTGTCCAGGACGTTGCAGAACTGCGGGTTGGTCGCCGCGTTATTGACCAGGACATCGATGTGGCCAAATTCTTCGCGGATGCGGGCAAAAGTCCGGGTGATCTGCTCCATTTCGCCGATATGACAGGCGATGGCAGTGGCCTTGCCGCCTTCGGCGATGATCCCGTCAACCACCGGCTGGCAGCCTTCAAGCCTGCGGCTGGACACAATTACATGGGCGCCCTGTTGGGCCAGCAGCCTGGCGATGGCTTCACCAATGCCGCGACTGGCACCGGAAACAAAGGCAATTTTTCCATCAAGGTTGAACAGTTGAGTCCTGGACATGTTGATTCCCTGGTTGTCGCGGGTTTAGAGGCTGGATGTGCGGATGAGCTTGAGGCTCATCCGCTCGAGCAGCGCATTCATCTGCACAAAGGATGCGAAGCGCTTGTCCTGCGTCTGGCCGTGGTAATAGCGGTAATAGATCTGCTGGACAATACCCGCCAGACGGAACAGTCCGTAGGCGTAGTAAAAATCGTAATTGTCTATCTGAATGCCCGAACGCTCGGCGTAGTAATCGACGAATTGGCGGCGGGTCAACATGCCCGGGGCGTTGCTGGGCTGGCGCCGCATCAGTTGTACCGGTGCCGGGTCGTTGGCTTCAATCCAGTAGGCCAGGGTGTTGCCCAGATCCATCAGGGGGTCACCGAGGGTGGTCAGTTCCCAGTCCAGGACGCCGATGATTTGCATCGGGTTGGAGGGGGCGAGGATCACATTGTCGAAGCGGTAGTCGTTATGCACGATGGCCGGGGTCGGGTGGTCAGCCGGCATTTTGTTCTGCAGCCACTGTTTTACTGCTTCCCAGCGCGGGGCATCCGGGGTCAGGGCCTTTTCGTAACGTTCACTCCAGCCGCTGATCTGGCGTTGCACATAGCCTTGGGGCTTGCCCAGGTCGCCCAGCCCGCAGGCGTTGTAGTCGACCTGATGCAGTTGCACCAGCTTGTCGATAAAGCTGTGGCACAGGGTTTGTGTGGTGGCGGCAGTCAGCCCCAGTTCGTCGGGTATGTCCGAGCGCAGGATGATGCCCCTGACCCGCTCCATCACGTAGAACTCCGAGCCGATCAGGCTTTGGTCGGTGCAGTGGGCATAGGCTTTGGGGCAGTAAGCAAAGGCGTCCTTGAGCTGATTGAGAATGCGGAACTCGCGGCCCATGTCGTGGGCTGATTTGGCTTTGTGGCCAAAGGGCGGGCGGCGCAGTACCAGCTCCCGGTCGGGGTATTCAATCAAATAGGTGAGGTTGGACGCGCCGCCCGGGAACTGGCTGACCACGGGGTGCCCCGCAAGCCCGGGGACATGAGCCTTGAGGTAAGGATCGATGCGGCTGATGTCGAGTTCTTCACCCGCGCGGATGCGGGTCGACGAGTCGGTAAGCGCCATGTTTATCTCTTCTGCTTATATTTGTGGCTGGGCAACATTCGCTAATCTAATGGGCGCCCGGACCCGGGACAAGGCGGGGATGGCCTTAATAGGTGCGGGTGTTAGTGAGCGATCAGCGTGATGGATAAGCGTTGAGTGAAGCACAGGCGAAAAAAAACCGAAGCGCGTGGTCTTCGGTTTTTCGGTGTTGCGTGTGGCTTACGAAGGGAACAGTTCGCTCAGCTTCATGGCCAGCATCATGTCGCCTTCAGCGCGCAGTTTGCCGCCCATGAACGCCTGCATGCCATCGGTTTCGCCGCTGACGATGCCTTCCAGGGTTTCGCCGTCCATGACCAGCGTTACCTGTGCGTCCGGGTTCTCGCCTTCCTGGAGTTCGCAAGTGCTGTCTTTAATGATCAGCGAGAAGTTTTTGGTGTCATCAATGCGAAAACCGAATACCAGGTCCAGGCCGGCAGCAGCGGCTGGGTTGAATTTGGCTTTCATTGCTTGAACGGCATCAGCTACAGAAGTCATGGTTCGATCCTTTTAGGTTGGGTTACTGCGACCCTCAGGTCGCGGTTGCCGACGCTCAACGATAGGTGATGAGTGACGGCGTCTTCAACAGTTGCAGATGCACCTGGCTGTTGAAGGAAGCCAGAATGACCTCGCGGCCATGGAACTTGAGCTGGCTGAGCGAGGTGTTAGCAATTTGCCAGGTCAGCTTGAAGGCGTCGCTGGCCGGAATCTGGGTCAGTATGTGCAGCAAGGCAGTGATGGTGCCGCCGGAGGTGAACACGGCGATGCTCTGGTCGTTGCGGGCCAGGTCGAGAATCCGGTTCAGGCCTGCCTGAACCCGTTCAACGAAACCCAGCCAGGTTTCCAGCCCGGGAGTGTCGTAGGTACCGCTGAGCCAGCGCGCGATGATCAGTTCAAAGATACGCTGGAACTCTGCCGGGTTGTGGGCGGCATTGTTCATGGCTGTTATGGCGTCAGGTTCGTCTGGCAACAGGCCAGGAAGCAGGGCGCCGAGCACGGCGAAAGCATCAAATTCGTTGAAGGCAGAGTCAATGTCATGGGCGGGAACGGGCAACCCGGCAGCCGTGAACTGTGCCAGTGCATGGCGAGCGGTGTCTTGCTGGCGCAGCAGGTCGCCGGAGATGCAGCGATCAAAGCGCAGATCCAGATCAACCAGATGCTGGCCCACGATCTCTGCCTGGCGCACACCCAGGGACGACAGCATGTCGTAGTCGTCGGCGCCAAACGAGGCCTGGCCATGTCTTATCAAGTAGATGCTGCCCACTTTCGCGTCATCCCGCTCGGTTGAAAGTCTGGCGAGGTTAGGAGGAAGGCAGGAACCTGTCAATGAAAAAACATACGCTCGTTTGAATCGCCTGTATAGGCCTGCCGACAAGGCTGTATCGCGGCTGGCAGGGCGAGGGTCACGCCGGTATGCTGGGGGCATTACGCGGCCCTGACCCGAGGGTCGCATGCTAATTAAGGAGAGTCTGTGGAATTTTTTGCCGATTACGCCAGTTTTCTGGCCAAGACCGTGACCCTGGTGATTGCCATTGTGGTAGTGCTGGTGGTGATTGCGGCATTGCGCGGCAAAGGTCGCCGCCGCTCTGCAGGGCAGTTGCAGGTCAACAAGATGAACGAGTTTTATAAAGGACTGCGGGACACGCTGGAGCAGTCGTTGTTGCCCAAGGATCAGCTCAAGTCGCTGCGTAAACAGCAGGCCAAAACCGACAAGAAGTTGAAAAAGCAGCCTGAAGAAAAACCTCGGGTGTTCGTGCTGGATTTCGACGGCGATATCAAGGCATCGGCCACTGAAAGCCTGCGTCACGAAATCACTGCTCTGCTGGCCCTGGCTACCCCTGCCGATGAGGTGGTACTGCGTCTGGAAAGTGGTGGCGGCATGGTTCACAGCTACGGCCTGGCGTCGTCGCAACTGGCGCGTATTCGTCAGGCGGGGATTCCGCTGACCATCTGTATCGACAAGGTCGCGGCAAGCGGCGGCTATATGATGGCGTGTATCGGTCAGAAAATTATCAGCGCGCCCTTTGCGATTTTGGGTTCGATCGGGGTTGTGGCGCAGTTGCCCAACGTCAATCGCCTGCTGAAAAAGCACGATATCGATTACGAAGTGCTGACCGCCGGCGAGTACAAACGCACCCTGACCGTGTTTGGCGAAAACACTGAAAAAGGCCGGGAGAAGTTCCAGCAGGATCTGGACATCACCCATCAGCTGTTCAAGAACTTTGTCGCCAAGTACCGCCCGCAGCTGGCGATCGATGAAGTGGCCACCGGTGAAGTCTGGCTGGGGGTTGCTGCAGTCGACAAGCTGCTGGTGGATGAACTTAAAACCAGCGACGAGTATTTGTCGGAGCGTGCCAGGGACGCTCATCTTTACCACTTGCACTATGCACAGCGTAAAAGCTTGCAGGAGCGCGTTGGCCTGGCGGCCAGCAGTTCGGCAGAGCGGGTGGTTGACTCTCTGTGGAGCCGTTTGACGCAGCAGCGTTTCTGGTAAAGCTGCTGTCTTTGGGCACTCTTTGAGCCACGCAAGGGCTCAGGAGTGGCCCGTGTCACAGGCATGCCATGTGACACGGGTTCCTCAGATGATTAACGACGTCGGAACAGCGGCATCGGTTCATCTGTAGAAGACTGATAGGTGACTGAAAAATCTTTCAGGCCCTGCAGTGCTTCATAGGGGTCTTTGTCGGCACGGATGGCAAATGCATCGAAGCCACAGCGGTGCAGGTAAAACAGCTGGTCGCGCAGAACATCGCCGATCGCGCGCAATTCGCCTTTGTAACCATAACGGTCACGCAGCAAGCGGGCGTTGGAATAGCTGCGACCATCGGTGAAAGCGGGGAAGTTCAGGGCAATGACCTGGAAATTCGCCGCGTCATCGCCCAGTTCCTCGGCTTCCTCATCGCTGTCCAGCCACACACCCAGGCCGCCATCACGGGCCTTGAGTGCCGGGCCATGTTCGCGCCACAGCGCCAGCGGCACGATCAGGTCGTCGCAGTTGGAGATGTCATCAAAGCTGACGTCCTTTGGCAGCAAGTGCCAGGTTTCGTCGATCACTTCGTTGTTTTTAATTATTCGCTGCATAGACGCGCTCCTTGAAAGGGTCGATGCCGATACGTTGGTAGGTGTCGATGAAGCGCTCATCTTCGGTACGTCTTTCAACGTACACATCGATCAGCTTTTCGATCACGTCCGGCATGGCGTCCTGGGCGAACGAGGGGCCGAGAATCTTGCCCAGGCTGGCATCGCGGCTGGCGCTGCCACCCAGGGAGACCTGGTAGAACTCGGCGCCTTTTTTGTCGACGCCCAGAATCCCGATGTGACCGACGTGGTGGTGACCACAGGCGTTCATGCAACCGGAGATGTTGAGGTCAAGCTCGCCGATGTCGAACAGGTAATCCAGGTTGTCAAAGCGACGCTGGATCGATTCGGCAATCGGGATCGACTTGGCGTTGGCCAGGGAGCAGAAGTCGCCGCCCGGGCAGCAGATCATGTCGGTCAGCAAGCCAATGTTAGGGGTGGCGAAGCCTTGTTCACGCAGCTCGCCCCACATGGCGAACAACTGGTTTTCTTCGACGTCGGCCAGGATGATGTTCTGTTCGTGGGAAGTACGCAGTTGACCGAAGCTGTAGCGATCAGCCATGTCGGCGATGCCATCCCACTGCTTGTCCGTCACGTCGCCCGGCGCTACGCCTGTAGGCTTGAGCGACAGGGTAACGGCGACATAGCCCGGCTTCTTGTGGGCCAGGGTGTTGCGGGTACGCCAGCGGGCGAAACCCGGGTGCTGCTGGTCGAGTTCAGCCAGTTCGGCGCTGAAGTCGGGCAGTACTTTGTAGTCAGGGTCGACGAAGTGCCTGGCGATGCGCTGGACTTCAGCCTCGGTCAGGGTATTGGAACCACCGCGCAGGTGAACCATCTCGGCTTCAACGCGTTCGGCGAACACTTCCGGGGTCAGGGCTTTGACCAGGATCTTGATCCGGGCCTTGTACTTGTTGTCACGACGGCCGTAGCGGTTGTAAACCCGCAGGATGGCTTCGAGGTAGCTCAGCAAGTCTTGCCACGGCAGGAATTCATTGATGAAGGCGCCGATCACCGGAGTACGGCCCAGACCGCCGCCCACCAGCACGCGGAAGCCCAGTTCACCGGCGTCGTTGAACACCGGCTCGAGGCCGATATCGTGGACTTCAATGGCGGCACGGTCAGAGGCCGAACCATTGATGGCGATTTTGAATTTGCGCGGCAGGTAAGCGAATTCCGGGTGGAACGTGGTCCATTGACGAACGATCTCGCACCAAGGGCGCGAATCGATCAGTTCATCGGCAGCCACACCGGCAAACTGGTCGGTGGTGACGTTGCGCAGGCAGTTGCCGCTGGTTTGAATGGCGTGCATTTGCACTGTCGCCAGTTCTTGCAGAATGTCCGGCACGTCTTCCAGCGCCGGCCAGTTGAATTGCACGTTCTGGCGGGTACTGATGTGGGCATAGCCCTTGTCATAGTCGCGGGCAATCTTGGCCATCATTCGCGCTTGACGCGAAGTCAGCTGGCCATAGGGCACGGCGACCCGCAACATCGGGGCAAAACGCTGGACATAAAGGCCATTTTGCAGGCGCAGGGGGCGGAACTCTTCTTCGCTCAGCTCACCTGCCAGATAGCGTCGGGTCTGATCCCGGAACTGCTTGACGCGGTCCTCGATGATCCGCTGATCGTACTCGTCATATACGTACATATAGGTCCTGTTCTCAGGCTGCTAACAGCTTATCTGCGCGCACGGCCGCGCACTCCCCAAGGAGCAAGGCACGATACCAGCTTGTAGTTATGCGCAAAAGTGATGTTTAAGCATATGCAAAGAACCAAAACGACTATAAGAGTCTGATTCTCAATGCCTTACTTGTGGGAAGGGCATTACTGAACTTAACTGAGCCCAAGTCTTCAAGCATTCACCCATAAAACCGAAAAAAGGCGATGCGATGAGTACTCCAGTCAAAGTGCGTAAAAGCGACAGCAAGGTCGATGCATGGGCCATTTTCTTTCTTGTCATCCTGGTGGTCTCAACGGCCGTCTTCTGGGTGAGTCACCAGTAATCAAACCCCGGCCAGATACAGCACCAGCTTGACGATGCCGAACAGGGTGAGCGCAAAACACAGGGTAAACAGCAGGCCCAGGATCAGAAACTGAGCGGGTTTGCCGTGGGTGAAATCGCGAGAGCGGTTTTTTGCGCTTTGTACGCCAAAGGCTGCAGCCAATACGCTGTGCAACACTTGCCATAAGGTAGGCGGCTTGTTGTTGGCTGGATCGTCCATATATCCCCCCACTATTGAGTTGCTGTGAACACAGCATAGTTCAAGGGATGCATTCCACTTGACTGCAGGAGCGAGCTTGCTCGCGAGCTTTAACGGCTCGCGAGCAAGCTCGCTCCTGTAGAGGCAGAGGTTGTTTAGTTGTCGTAGCCCAGGTTCGGCGCCAGCCAGCGCTCCGTCACGCTCAGGTCCTGACCTTTACGCGCCGTATAGCTTTCAATCTGGTCCTTGTCGACCTTGCCCACGGCAAAGTACTGCGCCTGCGGGTGAGCAAAGTACCAGCCGCTGACCGCCGCCGCCGGGAACATGGCGTAGTGCTCGGTCAGGAATACACCGCTCTGGCCTGCGCGCATCTCTTGTGCTTCAGGGTCCAGCAGGGCGAACAGGGTGCCTTTTTCTGTGTGATCAGGGCAGGCCGGATAGCCCGGGGCAGGGCGGATACCGCTGTACTGCTCCTTGATCAGTTCGTCATTGGCCAGTTGTTCGTCCTTGGCATACCCCCAGTATTTGGTCCGTACCTGCTGGTGCAGCCATTCGGCGCAGGCTTCGGCCAGACGGTCAGCCAGGGCCTTGACCATGATCGAGTTATAATCGTCGCCCGCATCCTGATAGGCCTTGGCCACTTCTTCGGCACCAATACCGGCGGTGGTGATGAAGCCCCCCACGTAATCGGTTACGCCGCTGTCTTTGGGCGCGACAAAGTCGGCCAGCGAGAAGTTCGGCTTGCCGTCGGTCTTGATGATTTGCTGGCGCAGGTGATGCAGTTTTGCCAATGGCTGGCCATCGTCGCCGTAGAGCTCCAGATCATCATCGTTGACCTGGTTGGCCGGCCAGAAACCAAACACCGCACGGGCGCTGATCAGCTTTTCATCGATCAGCTTGGCCAGCATTTCCTGAGCGTCGGCATACAGCGCGGTGGCCGCTTCGCCGACCACTTCGTCGGTCAGGATGCGCGGAAACTTGCCCGCCAGATCCCAGGAAATAAAGAACGGCGTCCAGTCGATGTATTCGGCCAGCACTTTGAGGTCGATGTTGTCCAGCACCTTGGCCCCGGTAAACGTCGGCTTGACCGGCTGGTAGTCGCTCCAGTCGAACTGTGGCTTCTTGGCAATTGCAGCGGGGTAGCTCAGGCGCTCGGTACGGGCGCTGCGGTTCGCGGTGCGTTCACGCACTTCAATGTATTCGAGGCGGGTTTTCTCAACGAAACCGGGCTTCAGTTCCTTGGACAGCAACTGTGTCGCGACACCTACGGCGCGGGAGGCGTCGGTGACGTAAATCACCGCATCATTCTGATACTTGGGCTCGATCTTGACCGCCGTGTGAGCCTTGGAGGTGGTCGCGCCGCCAATCATCAGCGGCAGATGGAAGTCCTGGCGCTGCATCTCACGGGCCACGTGGACCATTTCATCCAGCGACGGTGTAATCAGGCCCGACAGGCCGATGATGTCGCATTTCTGCTCCTTGGCCACCTGCAGGATTTTCTCTGCCGGCACCATCACCCCGAGGTCAACGATGTCGTAGCCATTACAGCCCAGCACCACGCCGACGATATTCTTGCCGATGTCGTGCACGTCGCCTTTAACCGTGGCCATCAGGATCTTGCCCTTGGCTTCCGGTTTGTCGCCCTTTTCCAGTTCAATAAAGGGAATCAGGTGCGCCACCGCCTGTTTCATCACGCGGGCGGATTTCACCACCTGGGGCAGGAACATTTTGCCGGCGCCAAACAGATCGCCAACGATATTCATGCCGGACATCAGCGGCCCTTCGATGACTTCGATCGGACGCTTGAACGATTGGCGCGACTCCTCGGTGTCTTCGACGATATGGGTGGTGATGCCCTTGACCAGCGCGTGCTCAAGACGCTTGTTGACTTCCCAGCCACGCCACTCTTCGGTTTCGGCCTCTTTGACGCTGCCGTCGCCCTTGTACTTGTCGGCAATGGCCAGCAGGTTGTCGGTGCCATCCGGGGTGCGGTTGAGCACCACGTCTTCCACGGCGTCGCGCAATTCAGCCGGGATCTGGTCGTAGATCTCCAGCTGTCCGGCGTTGACGATACCCATGGTCAGGCCGTTGCGGATCGCATACAGCAAAAACACCGAGTGGATGGCTTCACGCACCGGGTTGTTGCCGCGGAACGAGAAGGACACGTTGGACACACCGCCGGAAGTCAGTGCATACGGCAGCTCGTCGCGGATGTAGGCACAGGCGTTGATAAAGTCCACAGCGTAGTTGTTGTGTTCTTCGATACCGGTGGCCACGGCAAAGATGTTCGGGTCGAAAATGATGTCTTGTGGCGGGAAGCCGACTTCATTGACCAGGATGTCGTAGGAGCGTTTGCAGATTTCTTTTTTGCGCGCTTCGGTGTCGGCCTGGCCGGCTTCGTCAAACGCCATCACCACCACGGCGGCGCCGTAGCGTTTGCACAGTTTGGCGTGATGGATGAACTGCTCCACGCCTTCTTTCATGCTGATGGAGTTGACGATGCCCTTGCCCTGAATGCACTTGAGGCCCGCTTCGATGACTTCCCACTTGGAGGAGTCGATCATGATCGGCACCCGGGAGATGTCCGGTTCACCGGCAATCAGGTTGAGGAAGGTCACCATCGCCTTCTTCGAGTCCAGCATCCCCTCGTCCATGTTGATGTCGATGATTTGCGCACCGGCTTCAACCTGCTGCAGCGCCACTTCCAGGGCTTCGGTGTAATTGTCTTCACGGATCAGTCGGGCGAAGCGCGCAGAGCCGGTGATGTTGGTACGTTCGCCGACGTTGACGAACAGCGAGCTGCGATCGATGGTGAAGGGCTCAAGACCCGAGAGGCGGCAGGCTTTGGGAATGTCCGGAATCTGGCGCGGGGCGTAACCGGCCACGGCTTTGGCGATGGCTTCGATATGGCCCGGGGTGGTGCCGCAGCAGCCACCGACAATGTTCAGGAAGCCGCTCTGGGCAAACTCTTCAATGACCTTGGCGGTTTCGGCCGGCAGTTCGTCGTATTCACCGAACTCGTTGGGCAGGCCTGCGTTGGGGTGAGCGGAAACATAGGTGTCGGCCTTGTTCGACAGCTCTTCGAGATACGGGCGCAACTCGCGGGCACCCAGGGCGCAGTTCAAACCGACCGAAATCGGCTTGGCATGGCTGATGGAGTTCCAGAATGCCTCGGTGGTCTGGCCGGACAGGGTACGCCCGGAAGCATCGGTGATGGTGCCGGAAATCATGATCGGCAGTTCGACACCCAGCTCTTCAAACACGCCCTGTACGGCAAAGATCGCGGCTTTGGCGTTGAGGGTGTCGAAAATGGTCTCGATCAGGATCAGGTCGGCACCGCCTTCGATCAGGCCTTTGGTGGCCTCGGTGTAGTTTTCCACCAGTTCATCGAAGGTCACGTTGCGATAGCCGGGGTTGTTCACGTCTGGCGACAGGGAGCAGGTACGGCTGGTAGGGCCGAGCACGCCCGCGACAAAACGTGGTTTGTCCGGGGTTTCCAGGGTTTTGGCGTCGGCCACTTTGCGCGCCAGGCGTGCGCCTTCTACGTTCAGCTCGTAGGCCAGGGCCTGCATGCCGTAGTCGGCCTGGGATACCTGGGTGGCGTTGAAGGTGTTGGTTTCGAGAATATCGGCACCGGCATCCAGATACGCCTTCTCAATGGCCCCGATCACATCGGGGCGGCTGAGGATCAAAAGGTCGTTGTTGCCTTTGACATCACTCGGCCAGTCGGCGAAGCGTGTGCCACGATAGTCGTGTTCCTCTAGGCGGTAGCTTTGGATCATAGTGCCCATGCCGCCATCGAGAATCAGAATGCGCTCTTTGAGGGCTTGCTGAAGTGCTTGGAGACGAGCGCTGCGGTCAGACATAGGACTACCTGTAAGAGCCATGCAAAAGATGCGAAATCATAACAAACCTGCGTGGGATTTGAGCGTTCGCTAATTTACATGAATTTGATTCATGTTGGTGCGGGTGTTCCATGGGTAGAATTGCGACATCTATTGATATCAGGACAATGGCACATGTTTTTTCGCCTACTCGCCGGCGCCGTGACGCTGGTGGTCTGCAGTACAGCGCTGGGACAAACCCCGCTGGTAAGTCCGGCTATTTCCTATACCCGGGACATACAGCCGATCCTCACTGAGAAATGCGTTGCCTGTCACGCCTGCAACGATGCCGCCTGCCAGCTGAACCTTGGCAGCGCCGAAGGCTCGACCCGCGGAGCAAGCAAAGTCCCGGTGTACCAGGGCGACAGAACCACCGCCGTAGCCCCGACCCGGATCTTCTACGATGCCAGTGGCCCTATTGAATGGCGCAACAAGGGCTTTTACTCGGTTCTCGATGCCCAGGGCGCGCAAGCAGCATTAATGGCGCGGATGCTGGAACTGGGCCACAGCGCACCGCTGACCCCCAATGCCAAGTTGCCTGAAGAGATTGTGCTGGGCCTAAACCGTCAAAACGCCTGCCCGGCCCCGGGGGAGTTCAATGCCTATGCGCAAAAGCACCCCAAGGAAGGGATGCCGTTGGCCGTGACCGGGCTTACCGATCAGCAATATCAAACCGTGCAAACCTGGCTGGCCCAGGGCGCGCCGGTGGATCAAAACGCAATCCGGCCGAGCGTCGAGGAAGCGCAACAGATCGCCGAATGGGAAGAGTTGCTCAATCGCCCGGGTTCAACCGAAGCCCTGGTCGCGCGCTGGTTGTATGAGCATTTGTTTTTGGCCCACGCCTATTTCGATAACGGTGTGCCGGGGCATTACTTTCAATGGGTGCGCTCGCGTACGCCCAGCGGCGTGCCGGTTGACCTGATTGCCACACGCCGGCCGAATGACGATCCGGGCACCGAGTTTTTCTATCGCTTGATGCCGGTCCAGGGCGTGATCGTGCACAAGACCCACATCACCTACCCGATGGGCGCGCACAAGCTGGCACGGGTCAAACAGCTGTTCTACAGCGGTGACTGGCACGCCACCTCATTGCCGGGTTACGGGCCGCGCGGCCGGGCCAATCCGTTTGAAACCTTCGAGGCCATACCGGCAGTTGCGCGTTACCAGTTCATGCTCGATAACTCGGAATATTTCGTGCGCACCTTTATCCGCGGCCCGGTGTGCCGTGGGCAAATTGCCACGGACGTGATTCGCGACAACTTCTGGACCGTGTTCCAGGAGCCTGCCCACGATCGCTATGTCACCGATGCCGCTTATCGGGGCAAGGCCACGCCGTTGCTGGCGATGCCGGGGCAAATCGATGATGTGGGCAGTGTGATTTCGCTGTGGCACAACTATCGCGACAAGCGCAACGACTATGAGAAGTTGCGCCAACAAGCCTATGCCGAAATGACACCGCCCAGCTGGTCGACCCTGTGGGCGGGCAACGACAACGCGTTGCTGACCATTTTCCGGCACTTTGACAGCGCCAGCGTGAGCAAGGGCCTGATCGGTGACGTGCCGCAAACCCTGTGGTTGTTCGACTACCCGTTGCTGGAGCGCACCTACTACCAGCTGGCAGTCAACTTCGATGTGTTCGGCAACGTCTCCCATCAGGCGCAGACGCGTTTGTACTTCGACCTCATCCGCAATGGTGCCGAGGTCAACTTCCTGCGTTTGATGCCGGCCGATTCCCGGGCGGGCATCTTGAGTGACTGGTACCAGAACAGCGGCAAGCTGAAGATGTGGCTCGACTATCAAAAAATCGATGCCGACACCCCGACGGGCATCAAGCTGGACCCGGTCGACCCCAAGCGCGATTTCGCGCTCAAATTGATCGAGCGCACAGGCACCCTCAATGCGCGGCCAGACCCGATCAACCGCTGCACCGGGGCGTACTGCTCACGGCCCGGCATCGCCCGGGAGTTCCAGTACGCAGAGCAATCCCTGAGCAGTTTGACCTCACGTCCTGCAGCGGGGCTGGCGGTGATCAACCAGTTGCCCGAAGCCACCATGCTGCGTATCGAGGGCGCCGACGGCAAGCGCGAGATGTACAGCATGCTGCGCAACCGCGCGCACACCAACGTGGCGTTCATGCTCGGTGAGGAATACCGGCTGCAACCGGGCCTGGATACCCTGACCATTTACCCCGGGGTACTCAGCAGCTATCCGAACTTTATGTTCAACATCCCGGCGGATGAGGTGCCAGCCTTTGTCAAGGCGATGGAGCAATGCAAGGATCAGTCGACCTTCGACACCATTGTCGAGCGCTGGGGGATACGTCGCAGCAATCCGCAGTTCTGGCATTACTTCCACGATATTGGCCAGTACATCAATGAAACCGACCCGGTAGAGGCGGGCGTGCTGGATATGAACCGTTACGAGAACCTGTAGTCGTACCGATTATTTTGAACTGGACGGGGCTGCTTTCCTGACAAAAATACTAGGACTTTGTCAGGCGCGCCGATTGGCGTAAACTGCCCCACATGTCTGCGAGGAGATTCCATGAGCGCCATAACGATTACCGACGCCGCCCACGATTACCTGGCTGATCTGCTATCCAAGCAGAACACCCCGGGTATCGGCATCCGCGTCTTCATCACCCAGCCCGGCACCCAGTACGCTGAAACCTGCATTGCCTACTGCAAGCCCAATGAAGTGAAACCCGAAGATACCGCACTGGGCCTGAAAACCTTCACGGCCTGGATTGACTCGGTCAGCGAACCGTTTCTTGACGATGCCGTGGTGGACTACGCCACCGATCGCATGGGCGGCCAGCTGACCATCAAGGCGCCAAACGCCAAGGTGCCAACAGTTAACGCCGATAGCCCGATCAACGAGCGTATCAACTACTACCTGCAGACCGAGATCAATCCCGGTCTGGCCAGCCACGGCGGTCAGGTCAGCCTGATTGAAGTGGTTGAAGACGGTATTGCGGTTCTCAAGTTCGGTGGCGGTTGCCAGGGCTGCGGCCAGGCTGACGTCACCCTGCGTGAAGGCATCGAGCGCACGCTGCTGGAGCGAGTGCCCGAGCTCAAAGGCGTACGTGATGTGACCGACCACTCGCAGAAAGAAAACGCCTACTACTGAGTCATCGGTAACAGGGTGTTCGCTGCGTAGCTGATGAAAAAACGGTGCCCCGTGAGCACCGTTTTTTTATGTCCGGAATCTGTGGCAGCCAGATACTTATGGACGATACAGATGCGCATGCCCGGCACGGTACAGCGATGAATCGGAAAAACTGTCACTGGCCAGTACCCGGCCCACCAGAATCAGTGCCGTACGCTTGAAGCCCTTGGCCCGGACCTTGTCCAGAATGTCATCCAGGGTGCCTTGCACCCAGTCCTGGTCCGGCCAGCTGGCCCGGTGAATGACTGCAACAGGGCAGTCACTGCCGTAATGGGGGCGTAGCTCCTCGATGATTCGCTCAAGGTTCTTGACCCCCAGATGAATCGCCATGGTCGCCTTGTGTTGCGCCAGGCTCTCCAGCTCTTCGCCTGCAGGCATCCGGGTCTTGTCCGCGTAACGGGTCAGGATCACGGTCTGCGAGATGTCCGGCAGGGTCAGTTCTGCGCCTAAAATGGCAGCGCAGGCGGCTGTGGCGGTCACCCCCGGAATGATTTCAAATGCAATGCCCAGCTCGCGCAAACAGCGGATTTGCTCGCCAATGGCGCCATACAGGCTCGGATCACCCGAGTGCACGCGGGCCACATCCTGGCCTTTGGCATCGGCGGTCTTGATCAGGCTGATAATTTGCTCAAGGTGCAGCTCTGCACTGTTGATCACTTGCTCAGCCTGATGGCCTTCAAGGACTGCCTCCGGCACCAGTGAACCGGCGTAAATAATCACCGGGCAGCTGCGGATCAAGCGCTGGCCCTTGACGGTAATCAACTCTGGATCGCCGGGCCCGGCACCGATGAAATAAACAGTCATGGCAGTCTCTTGAAAGGGTCTGGATAGAGCTGTTCGTGAACAACGCTCATAGTGAAGCAGGGGATTATCGCGGGTTTTACCCGGCACAGGCCAATGCAAAGGTGGCCACAGACGAGTTCTGGCGGGTAATCAGCAGTCTGGCCGGCGCGCCACCCAGCTGTTCGGCCAGGGCCAGTGCAGCACTTTCGGCCACGCCAAAGCAGCCGGTGAGGGCAAACGCCCGGGCTGACCGCTGACTCAATTGCGGCGCAAACGGGGCCAGTTGCTGCGCGCTTAGAGCCTCATACGCAAGATTCAACTGCGCCGCCAACCGGATGAGTCCCGCCTCATCACGCTTGAGATCAATACTGGCCAGGGCGTGAACCGCCTGCAGAGCGATTCCCGCCTGGCTCAGGGATTGTTCAATCAGGGCCAGCAGGTCATCGACACTGCAACCCTGACGGCAGCCCAGGCCAATCACCAGGATTGGCGCGGTGCCCGCAGCAATCATGCCGAGTACTGAGCTTCAGGCTTGCGGCGGAACAACCAGGCGCTGATCACGCCCAATGCCAGCCAGAAGGCGAAGTTGGTCAGTTGCGAAGCGATCTTGAACTGCGCTTCCAGCTCTTGCGGAGCCAGGCTGGAATGCACCAGGGGCTGGGGCGCACCAAAAATATGCGGTACCAGCACAATCGCAACCCCCAGCACTTTCAGGGCCCAGTGCTTGCCAAACACTAACAGCGCGATGGCCACTGCAGTGGATGCGGCAGTGGTGACCCACCAGAGCTGGCGTTGCAGCAAATCGGCGGCGGCAGTGCCCGGCAACTCGGGCGGCAGGCCAAGGGTTGGCGCCAGGCAGAACACCGCATAGCCGGCCAGCCCCCACAGCAGGCCCTGGGAGGTGCGGGTCGGTGCGCGCAGGGTATACAGGCCCGCCAGCATCAGGGCAAAACCGACCGCCACCACAAGATTACCGCCGGTGGTCGACAGCACCCGCTGCCAACCGTCTTCTGGCTCCCAGGCTTCGTCGTCGTGACTATGGCCGGCCATGCTGCCTGCGTCGTGCTCGTGCACTTCACTGGCGGCGGGTTTTTCGTAGGTTTCCGCCTGCAGAATCAGCGGGGCGACCCAAAAGCTTTGCAGCAGGGTGAGCAGCAAAGCGCCCAGCAAGCCGGTGAAGCCTGCGGTCTGAGCTATACGCTTAATCATGGCAGGCAACCTCAATGGCACGGAAAGGCTGAGCTATGACGGGTGTCATGGGCTGCATTGTGTACGGCTGCAATATGCGAGAAACCGGCGAAGTAGACGAGCAAAGCCCCCAGCACCGCAGCGCCGACGGCAGCAACGATACGTTGGCTTCGTGTGGCGCTGGTGGCAGCGGAGTGAGTACGGCTGGTGCTGATGGACATGGCGCTTCCCTCTGGTCAGACAGCGGGCACAAGAGCGCAAGAAAACCCCGCGAACGAAGCTCGCAGGGTTTAACAGCGCCCGCCCACCGCGGGTTTGTTATTGGTAATGACCAGGCCGGTCTCCGGGCTTGCGAGGGGCTCACGTGGTGTGGGCCTGCAAACATCTCCTTCCCATGCAGGGTGCACAGTGGTTGTGATGTTTCTCTCGCTTACCGTTGCGGGGGCAGCACCGGACTGGTCGGACAATTAACGCCTGACGCACCGGTTTCCCGTTTCACCCTGTGAAGGGCACCTGATACAAGATGTGTAGGAGAGCACAGCTACGCGGGAGCCGTCAAATCAGCTGCCCATGCAATGGATTGCCTGCAGAGTCAACTTCAGACGGCGAGGATGCTTTTGACCTTGTTGCGCAGTTGGTCGATGGAAAAGGGTTTGCCGATCACAAACATGCCGGCTGGTACATCGATGTTCTCGGCATAGCCGCTGGCAAACAGCACAGGTAACTGTGGTCGCAGCTCGCGGGCTTTATTGGCAAGGGTCTTGCCATCCATCCCCGGCATCCCCACATCGCTCATCAGCAAATCGATCCTGTTGCCCCGGTCTTCGAGCAGTTCCATGGCGCTCTCGCCATCCTCGGCTTCGAGCACGTTGAATTTCAACTCTTCCAGTACGTCAACGATCAACATACGAACAATGGCGTCGTCTTCGACCACCAGAATGGTAGAGGGTGTTGCAGACATAATGGTTATCCCGAATGAAATTGAGCGCGGGTGGGGGCAAACCTGAATTTGCTTGCTCTATCAGTAAGCTGGAACCCCAACCTAGTTCCGCCGTTGTACAAAAAAAATGCCTGTACAAGTTTTGTTAGGATAGCTGTTGCAAGCAGCTAAATCCTTTTTCACTGTAGGAATTGGCTACCACTTCATAAGAAAAATAGAATTTTTACTCGAGAATCCGTCAAACTCTCAATTTTGACCACCGTACACGGGACTGAAATATGAATGCACCAGCTTCGGTAGATGAGCAGAGCTTTCGCAAGCTCCTGAGCCGCAACGTCGGTTTGCCCTTGGGTGTGGGTGTGCTCAGCGCCGTGTTGTTTGTAGCCATGATCAGCTACCTGCTGTCGGTCATTCAGTGGGTCGAGCACACCGACCGGGTGATTAACAACGCCAACGAGGCGGTGAAGCTGTCAGTGGATCTTGAAACCGGCATGCGCGGCTTCCTGATTACCGGTGATGAGCATTTTCTTGACCCCTATGAAGTGGCAAAGCCTCAAATCATGGCCCAACTCAACGGGCTGAAAGAGCTGGTCGGCGACAACCCGCAGCAAATTGATCGCCTCAAGCGTCTCGAAGCCCTGCAATCCGACTGGAGTAACTATGCCCAGTCGATGATCGATATGCGCCGCCAGAGCGGCGACTACAGGGCGGCAGTGCAGGCCGGACGTGGCAAGCGCCTGAGCGATGAAATCCGCAAGGAATTCGAAGACTTCGTTGCCATGGAGCAGCAACTGCGAGTTGCCCGCAATGAAGATGTGAGTAAAACCACCCTCGTCAGTATTGGCCTTTACCTGGTGTTTGTACTCGGCTTGAGTGGTTTTCTGGCCTACAGAGGTCGTCGCGATTTGCTCGATCTTTCAAAGAGTTACAGCGACAACCTCGAGCTACAAATTAAGACTGCGCAGCGCCTGGAACAGCAGGCCTGGTTGCGTAACGGTCAAACCGAACTGGCGGAGCAGGTGTTGGGCCGGCTGACCCTGAATATGCTGGGGCGCAACATTCTGCAATTTTGCGCCCAGTACCTCGGCACAGTGGTTGCCGCCGTGTATGTGCGGGAAGACCACGGCGGCCTCAAACGGGTGGCCAGTTATGGTTTTTCCCGAGAGGAAGAAGCCCGGGATCAGTTGATACACAATGACGAAGGCCTGGTCGGGCAGGCGGCCCGGCAAGACCAGCTGATACGCCTGGACGATGTGCCCGAGGACTACTTCCTGAAAGTCAGCTCAGGTCTTGGGCAAGGCACCCCGCGCAGCGTGCTGGTGGTGCCTACCAGCGACGATGACCGGGTCAATGGCGTCATTGAACTGGGCTTCCTGCGGCCACTGACGGAGCGTGATGTCGAACTGTTTGAGTTGATTGCCGACAATATCGGCATGTCGATTGAAGCCGCCCGTTACCGTCAGCGCCTGCAGGAAGTGCTGGCCGAAACCCAGCAGCTCAACGAAGAGCTGCAAGTGCAGCAGGAAGAGCTGAAGACCGCGAACGAAGAGCTCGAAGAGCAATCGCAGATTCTCAAGGAATCCCAGACGCATCTTGAAACCCAGCAGGCGGAGCTTGAGCAAACTAACGAACAGCTGGCGGAACAGGCACTGGCCCTGGCCGGTCAGCGCGACGCGATGGACCTCAAGAATACCGAACTGAATCAGGCCCAGGTGCAGCTTGAAGAGCGCGCTCTGGAGCTGCAGCGCTCCAGCAAGTACAAGTCCGAGTTCCTCGCCAACATGTCCCATGAACTGCGGACCCCGCTCAACAGCTCGTTAATTCTGGCCAAGCTGCTCGCGGAAAACCCCCAGGAGAACCTGAGCGCCGAACAGGTCAAGTTTGCCGAGTCTATCTACTCGGCGGGCAATGACTTGCTCAACCTGATCAACGACATTCTGGATATCTCCAAAGTTGAGGCCGGCAAGCTCGAAGTGCGTCCCGAAAACACCAGTGTCAGCCGTGTAGTCGAAGGTTTGCGCGGTATGTTCGAGCCGCTGGCGGGGGATAAGTCCCTGCAGTTCCGGGTTGAGGTACAGCCCGGCACGCCGGCCATGATCTACACCGACAGCCAGCGTCTGGAGCAAGTGCTCAAAAACCTGTTGTCCAACGCGATCAAGTTCACCGCCAAGGGTCAGGTCAGCCTGACCGTGTCGGCTCTGCCGGATGCCGCCATAGCGTTCAGCGTCGCGGATTCCGGTATCGGGATCGCCGCCGAAGAGCTGGAAAGCATTTTCGAAGCCTTCCGCCAGGCCGATGGCACCACCAACCGCAGTTATGGCGGGACGGGGCTGGGCCTGTCGATTTCCCGGGATCTGGCGACATTGCTCGGTGGCTCCATCAGTGTCAGTAGCGTGCCGGGGCAGGGCAGCGTATTTACCCTGGTCATGCCCGAACAGTTTGTGGAAAACGCCGAGCCACCAGCCCGGGTGCCTGTCAGCGCTGTGGTGCCAGTGGTTGCTGTCGTACCCAAGCCAGCAGCGCCCGCGGCTATTGTTGCGCCCCTGCACATCCCGCGGTTCATGGATGACCGGGAAAAAGGTCCCTTTACCGGACGTTGTATCCTGGTGATCGAAGATGAGCCCAACTTTGCCAGTATCCTCTTCGATCTGGCGCATGAATTGGGGTATCACTGCCTGGTGGCCCACGGCGCAGATGAAGGCTTCAGCCTGGCGACACAATTTATTCCTGATGCGATTTTGCTGGATATGCGCCTGCCTGATCATTCCGGGCTGACGGTGCTGCAGCGCCTGAAGGCGCTGGCGCCGACCCGGCATATCCCGGTTCACGTCATATCCGTGGAAGATCGGGTCGAAGCTGCGATGCACATGGGCGCCGTGGGCTATGCGGTCAAGCCGACCAGCCGCGAAGAGCTCAAAAACGTATTCGCGCGCCTGGAAGCCAAGCTTACGCAGAAGGTGAAAAAGGTTCTGCTGGTGGAAGATGATGATTTGCAGCGCCACAGCATTGCCCGCCTGATCGGCGACGATGACATCGAAATCACCGCCGTAGGCTTCGCCCATGAGGCGCTTGAACTGCTGCGCAGCAACATCTATGACTGCATGATCATCGACCTCAAATTACCGGACATGCTGGGCAACGACCTGCTCAAGCGCATGTCTACCGAGGACATCTGCTCGTTCCCGCCGGTCATCGTCTATACCGGGCGCAACCTGACCCGGGATGAAGAGGCAGAGCTGCGCAAGTATTCCCGCTCGATCATCATCAAGGGCGCGCGTTCGCCGGAGCGTTTGCTCGATGAAGTGACATTGTTTTTGCACAAAGTTGAATCGCAGTTGTCCCATGAGCGGCAAAGCATGCTCAAGACCGCCCGTAGCCGCGACAGGGTGTTCGAAGGGCGCAAGATTTTGCTGGTGGATGACGATGTGCGCAACATCTTCGCCCTGACCAGTGCCCTTGAGCATAAGGGCGCTATCGTGGTCATTGGCCGTAATGGCCGTGAAGCCATCGAGCGTCTTAACGAGACCGATGATATCGATCTGGTATTGATGGACGTGATGATGCCGGAGATGGACGGCTACGAAGCCACCGTAGAAATTCGCAAGGACCCGCGCTGGCGCAAGCTGCCGATCATTGCAGTGACGGCCAAGGCAATGAAAGACGATCAGGATCGGTGCCTGCAGGCAGGCTCCAATGATTACCTGGCCAAACCTATTGATCTGGACCGACTCTTTTCGTTGATCCGTGTCTGGCTACCGAAAATGGAACGACTCTAAGTGCCACAAACGCAACGAAACGACGACATAGAGTTACGCCTTCTGATCGAAGCGATCTATCTCAAATACAGCTATGACTTCCGCGACTACTCCGGCGCGTCCATCAAGCGCCGGGTACATCATGCGTTGCGTCAGTTCGAATGCAAGACCATATCGGCCCTGCAGGAACGGGTACTGCATGACCCGACGGCCTTTATGCAGTTGCTGCAGTTCCTGACCATTCCGGTGAGCGAGATGTTTCGCGACCCGGAGCACTTTCTGGCCATTCGCCAGGAAGTGGTGCCGGTGCTCAAGACCTATCCCTCACTGAAAATCTGGATTGCAGGTTGCAGTACCGGAGAAGAGGTTTACTCGATGGCCATCTTGCTGCGTGAAGAGGGCCTGCTGGATCGCACCATCATCTACGCCACCGATATCAATCCGCGCTCCCTGGAAAAGGCCCGACAAGGGATTTTCTCGTTGGAGAACGTTCGCGCCTATACCCAGAATTACCAAAAATCCGGGGGGCAGCGTTCGTTTGCCGAGTACTACACTGCCGCCTACGACTATGCGATTTTTGACAAGACACTGCGTGAAAACGTGACCTTTGCCGATCACAGCCTGGCGACCGATAGCGTATTTTCCGAAACCCATTTGATTTCGTGTCGCAACGTACTGATCTACTTTAATAAGAATCTTCAAAACAGAGCATTCGGATTGTTTCATGAGTCGCTGTGCCACCGTGGTTTCCTGATGTTGGGCAGCAAGGAAACCCTGGATTTTTCGGACTACAGCAAACAGTTTGCGCCCCTGCTCAAACAAGAACGGATCTACCGCAAGCTATGAATGACATAACCGTAGCGTCTTCGCCCTTGAGACCTGTGGATGCCGTGGTAGTCGGGGCATCGGCCGGGGGTGTTGAAGCCTTGTTGGCTATTTTTGAAGGCCTGGGCCCCGACTTCGGCCTGCCCATCATTGTGGTCCTGCACTTGCCCGATGCCCACCGTAGCCAGCTGGCCGAGGTGTTTGCCCGGCGTCTGGCGCTCAGGGTCAAGGAAGCGACCGACAAGGAACCGATCAGCCCGGGAACCGTGTATTTCGCGGCTCCCGGCTATCACCTGTCGGTGGAGGGCGACTATAGCTTCTCGTTCAGCCAGGAGGCGCGGGTGCATTACTCGCGGCCGGCGATCGATTACCTGTTTGAGTCGGCGGCCGATGCGTATCAACACCGGCTGGCCGCCATCTTACTGACGGGTGCCAATCAGGACGGCGCTCAGGGGCTGTACACCGTCAAACAGCGCGGCGGCGTGACCATTGTCCAGGACCCGCAAGAGGCCCTGGTTGCGACCATGCCCCAAGCGGCACTGGACCGGATAAAACCTGACTACATCCTCCCTTTGCGCGGCATCGGCCGTTTGCTATGCGAGCTGGAACGAATCGAATGCTGAAAAGTGATATTCAAGCCAAGTTGCTGATCGTTGATGATCTGCCGGAAAATTTGCTGGCGCTGGAAGCGTTGATCAAAGGCGAGGATCGCACCGTCTACAAAGCGTTGTCTGCGGACGAAGCATTGTCATTGTTGCTGCAGCATGAATTCGCCATCGCCATTCTGGATGTGCAAATGCCCGGCATGAACGGTTTTGAACTGGCCGAGTTGATGCGCGGTACGGAGAAAACCAAAAGTATCCCGATCGTCTTTGTCAGTGCCGCCGGGCGCGAGATGAACTACGCCTTCAAGGGCTATGAAAGCGGGGCCGTGGACTTTTTGCACAAACCGCTGGATATCCATGCGGTGAAGAGCAAGGTCAATGTGTTTGTCGACCTTTATCGCCAGCGCAAAGCGGTCAAGCAGCAGGTCGAAGCCCTTGAGCAAAGCCGCCGCGAGCAGGAAGTATTGCTGGCACAGTTGCAACTGACCCAGGTCGAGCTCGAACATGCAGTGCGCATGCGCGACGACTTCATGTCGATTGTCTCCCATGAGGTACGCACGCCGCTTAACGGGCTGATCCTGGAAACCCAGCTGCGCAAGATGCACCTGGCCCGCGACAACGCGTCAGCCTTTACGCTGGACAAGATGAAGGCCATGGTCGAGCGCGATGAGCGTCAGATCCAGAGCCTGATCCGTCTCATCGAGGACATGCTTGACGTGTCGCGCATCCGCACCGGAAAACTGTCGATCCGGCCGTCAGAATTTGATTTGTCAGCCGCGGTGGGCAATTTGCTGGAGAGCTTTGCTGCGCAAATCAGCGCGGCGGGTTCGAGCGTCAACTACAGCTCAGAGCAGCCGGTGGTCGGGCAGTGGGACGAGTTCAGAATTGAACAGGTGGTCTCCAATTTACTGACCAATGCCCTGCGTTATGGGGCCAAAAAACCGATTGATGTATCTGTGTATACCCGCAGTGCCTGGGCCGTGATCGAAGTCAGTGACCAGGGCATTGGCATCAGCGAAGAAAACCAGCAGCGGATTTTCCACCAGTTTGAGCGCATAGCCGGCAGTCACGTGGTTACCGGCCTTGGCTTGGGGCTGTACATCTCGGAGCAGATCGTTGCCGCCCACGACGGGCAAATCTCGGTTCACAGTGCATTGGGTGAAGGTGCCACGTTCAGGGTTTGTCTGCCTCTGTAACAAAAGACTTGAATTAGCCGCAACCTATGGCGTGGCCTGCGGTCGAAATTGCAGCAATTGCCCGGAATAAGGTTTCCCATGAGTGAAGATGCGCAAGATGTAGTTCTGATTGTCGAAGACGATCCCTCGATCCTGATGGTTCTCAGCGCCTACCTGTCCGGTGAAGGTTATAGAGTGCTGCAGGCTGAAAACGGCGAGCAGGCGTTCGAGATTCTGGCGAGCAAACCGCATCTGGACCTGATGGTGACTGATTTTCGTCTGCCCGGTGGTATATCGGGGGTTCAGATTGCCGAGCCAGCCCTCAAGCTGCGGCCGGACCTCAAGGTCATTTTTATCAGTGGTTACCCGGCAGAAATCCGCGACACCGGTAGCCCGATAACCCTGACGGCGCCGATCCTGGCCAAGCCGTTCGACCTCGACACCCTGCAGAAACAGATCCAGGAACTGCTGGCCTGACTGTAGGAACGAGCTTGCTCGCGAGCGGTTAAAAGCTCGCGAGCAAGCTCGTTCCTACAGGTACAGACAGGCAAAGGGGGTCAAAGCCCCTGCTGCAGCGCCGGGTCATCCGGGTTCAACTGTTCCATCTGCGCCAGCAATACCTGAACGTTCTGTATTTGCCCGGACTCTTTCCAGTAGCGAATCAACAGCACGCGCGCCTTGCGATTGGCCGGCTGGCGTTGCAACAGCTCCTCAAGCTGGCGTTGCGCGGCTTCCAGTTGATCAAGATCGTGCAGGGCAATCGCCAGTTTGTAACGGTAATCACTGTTATCAGGCTCCAGCTCTACGGCTTTGGCCAGACCCAGCAGGGCGTATTCAGTCTGCCCGTGGTTAAGCAGCCAGATACCCAGCGCATGCTGCAAATAAGCAGACTCGGGATGCTCCTCCAGCTGCCTGGCCAGCAATTCACGCGCCCGGTCGGTTTGCCCGCGCTTATCCAGCAACTCCACCTGAGCAACCACGGCCTTGAGATTTTCCGGGTCCAGGGCGGTGACTTTTTCCAGAGCGGCCTGGGCTTCATCCAGCTGACCTTCATGCAGATACAGACGGGCGAGCTGGCCCTGGGCCTGGGGATCGTCGGGGCGGGTTTTGAGATCGCGTTCGTATTCGTCGATTACCTGCTGCAAGGGGGCGAAATACAGGCCTTGCTCATCAGGAGACAAGCCCAGCAGTGCACTGGCGGCGGTAAAGCGTACGCTTTGTTCGGGATCATCCAGCAACGGCCCCAGCAATAGCGTGCGCTGGGCGTTGGGCACCAGCCCGGCAATACTCTGGATCGCCGCCTGACGGACCAGCGGTGAAGGGTGCAGCAAGTCGGCGTCCGCCAGTTTCAGTGCCTGGGGGCTGGGGTAGTTAGGCAATTCTGCATGCAGGCTGGCACGGCGGATGTCCGACAGGTCGGTGCGGGCCAATTGCTGATAGAGCACCCGGGCCGCACCGGGTTGACCGTTGTGCGCCTGGGCAAGGGCAACCGAATAACTGCTGCTTGTAGAAGGCGCTTTTGTGGCTGGCGCGGGGCGCATCCAATACCAGAGACCGGCTGCGATAAGCGCTGACAGAAGACTGATAGCGAGGTAACGGCGAGGCTGGGTCATGCAATATCCAGAAACAGGCGTGCGGTTGAGGGACAAGATTGGGACAGTAGCCGGTTGGAGTCAAACCCTGATCCGGCAAGCCGCGCTGGCGCTACGCTGCAGATCGCAGCCCCGGGCAGCGACTACGAAGTCGCGAACAGTAAAAACCAGAACCAAAAAAAGCCCCGTGACCGAATGACCACGGGGCTAAAAATGGCTGGATGCGACCAACCAAAGGAGCTCTTGAAACTGCTGTTAAATCAATGGGCGCTGGCGACGGTCTCTGCTTGCCAGCCGCCGCCCAGGGCTTTGTAAATGGCCACTACACCGCGATACAACTCAACCTCGGCCTGGGCCTGGCTGTCTTCGGCCGCCAGACGCTCGCGCTGGGCATCGAGCAACACCAGAAAGTCCACCGTCCCTTCGCGATAACGTATCGCCGCCAGGTCGGCCGCCGCGCGGCTGGACTCGCTTTGGCGAATCAGCGAAACCAGGCGCTGCTGACGTTTGCCATAGTCGCTGAAGGCATTCTCTGACTCTTCCAGCGCCAGCAGCACTTGCTGCTCGTAACTGGCCAGTGCGCCATCGGCCTCAGCATCGGCCCCGCGCAGACGAGCCCGCACGCTGCCCAGATCAAACGCCGGCCAGGTGATGCGCGGGCCCAGTGCCCAGGCATTGGCCGCCGCCGAACCGATCTGCGAACCACGCCCGGCGGTGAAACCGAGGAAACCGCTGAGGCTGACCCGAGGGAACAAATCAGCCTTGGCCACGCCGATCCGGGCAGTGGCCGCCGCCAGCTTGCGCTCGGCACTCATGATGTCGGGCCGACGCTGCAGCAGGTCGCCGGGGTTGCCGATATTCAGCGCCTTGGCAATGGCCGGCAGCTGCTTGGGCCCCAGGTCCACGCTCAGTTGCTCGGGCCGTTGGCCCAGCAAGGTGGCGATACGGTTGCGCTCGCGCACCTGCTCGGCCTGCAGTTGCGGCACGCTGGCCTCAACTGCGGCCAGACGCGCATCAGCCCGCATCACGTCCAGTTCATCACCGACCCCGGCATCACGCAGGCTTTGGGTGATGGCTTTGGAGTCTTGCTGGTTTTTCAGGTTGTCCAGGGCGATCCGCTCACGCAGTTGCGCGCCGCGCAGTTCACCGTAGGCATCCACCAGCTCGGCAATCATGGTCACTTGCAGTTGATACAAGTCCGCCGCTGCGGCCTGTTCGTCGGCGTCACTGGCTTCCAGTTCGCGCTGGATACGGCCAAACAGGTCGATCTCCCAGGCCATGTCCAGCCCCAGGTCATACCGCTCACTGTTGACCCGTTTTTCGGTCTGGCCAGGTATCTGGCCTTTGCCCACATCGCTGCTGGCGCGGCTGGTAATGGTCGGCATGGCGTCATTGCTGACGTCATCGCGAATGGCCCGGGCCGCGCGCAGGCGGGCAAAAGCCACGCGCAGCTCGCGGTTACCGTTGAGCGACTGCGTCACCAACTGGTTGAGGGTCGGATCGTCGAATTGCTGCCACCAGATGCCTTCATAATGGGCCCGGTCAAACCCCTTGAGGTTGTCGGCACTGATCTGTGTCGGCTCGGTGACCGGGGTTTTGTAGTCCGGGCCTACGGCGCAGGCACTCAAGGCCAGCACCAGCAGACTTGGCATAAAGACTTTCAGGCTCATTGTTGCGACTCCAGCTTGAGGTGCCTGGCCGCCTTGCGCGCTTCACTGCGCTCCACATAGCGGCGGATCAATACATAAAACACCGGCGTCAGCAGCAGGCCGAAGAAGGTCACACCCAACATCCCGGAGAACACCGCGACACCCATGGCGTGGCGCATTTCAGCACCGGCACCGCTGGAGAACACCAGTGGCACCACACCCATGATGAAGGCGAAGGAGGTCATCAGGATCGGCCGCAACCGCAGACGGCAGGCTTCCAGTACCGCATCCAGCGGGCTCATGCCTTCTTCCTGCTTGTCCTTGGCAAACTCGACAATCAGAATCGCGTTTTTGCACGCCAGCCCCACCAGTACGATCAATCCGATCTGGGTGAAGATGTTGTTGTCACCCCCCGAAGCAATCACCCCGGTAATGGCCGACAACAGGGTCATGGGCACGATCAGGATCACCGCCAGCGGCAGGCTCCAGCTTTCGTACTGGGCCGCGAGTACCAGGAACGCCAGCAATACGCAGAGCGGGAACACGAACAGCGCTGTGTTGCCGGACAGAATCTGCTGGTAGGTCAGGTCGGTCCATTCGTAGGTCATGCCGTTGGGCAGTTCTTCCTTGAGCAGTTTCTCGATGGCTTTTTCGGCCTGGCCGGAGCTGTAGCCGGGTGCCGCGGCACCGTTGATTTCAGCGGTGATAAAGCCGTTGTAGTGCATCACCCGATCCGGGCCCGAGGTGTCGCTGACCTTGATAAAGGTGGCCAGCGGGATCATCTCGCCCTTGTTGTTACGCACTTTCAACTGACCGATCTGATCCGGCTCCAGGCGGAACTGCTGCTCGGCCTGAACGTTGACCTGATAAGTACGGCCGAAACGGTTGAAGTCGTTGGCATACAGCGAGCCCAGGTAGATCTGCAGGGTATCGAAGATGTCGCTGACGGCCACGCCGTGGGTCTTGGCTTTTTCCCGGTCGATGGCGGCATCGACCTGTGGCACGTTCACCGTGTAGCTGGTGAACAGCCCGGCCAGTTCCGGCACGTTGTGGCTTTTGTTGATGATGTTCATGGTTTCTTTGTACAGCTCGTCATAGCCCAGGTTGCCCCGGTCTTCGATTTGCAGGCGGAAACCACCGATGGTGCCCAGGCCCTGTACCGGCGGCGGCGGGAAGATCGCCATATAGGCTTCTTCAATGCCGCTGAACTTGCCGTTCAGTGCACCGGCAATGGCACCGGCAGACATGCTCGGGTCTTTGCGTTCGTTGAACGGTTTAAGGGTTACGAAGACGATGCCGGCATTGGGGCTGTTGGTGAAACCGTTGATCGACAGGCCCGGGAACGCCACTGCGCTTTCTACCCCGGGCTGTTTCAGGGCCAGGTCGGACATGCGTTTGATCACGTCTTCGGTGCGGTCCAGGCTCGCCGCATCCGGCAGTTGGGCGAAGGCCACCAGGTATTGCTTGTCCTGGCCGGGGACGAACCCGGTCGGGGTGTTGGAGAAACCGAAGAAGGTCAGCACCATCAAACCGGCGTACAGGATCAGGGCAATGCCACTGCTGCGGATCACCCGTGCCACGGTGCCGACATAGGTATGGCTGGCACGGTCAAAGAAGCGGTTGAACGGGCGGAACAGCCAGCCGCCGAACAGCGTGTCGAGCACTCTGGAGAAGCGGTCTTTCGGCGCGTCGTGGCTCTTGAGCAATACCGCGGCAAGGGCTGGCGACAGGGTCAACGAGTTGAAGGCCGAGATCACCGTCGAAATCGCGATGGTCAGGGCGAACTGCTTGTAGAACTGCCCGGTCAGCCCGGAGATAAAGGCGGCCGGGATAAACACCGCACACAGCACCAGCGCAGTGGCGATGATGGGCCCGGTCACTTCACGCATGGCGCGCTTGGTGGCTTCCACCGGGGTCAGCCCCAGGCCGATATTTCGCTCGACGTTCTCCACCACCACAATCGCATCGTCGACCACGATCCCGATCGCCAGCACCAGTCCGAACAGCGACAGGGCGTTGAGTGAGAAGCCGAACATGTGCATCACGGCAAAGGTACCGATCAGCGATACCGGCACCGCCACCAGCGGAATGATCGACGCCCGCCAGGTCTGCAGGAACAGGATCACCACCAGCACCACCAGAATCAGTGCTTCGAACAGGGTGTGAACCACCGCCTCGATGGAGCCGCGAACAAAGATCGTCGGGTCATAAACGATGCTGAAGTCCATGCCTTGCGGGAAGTTCTTCTTCAGCTCGGCCATCTTGGCCCGAACTTCATTGGAAATATCGATGGCGTTGGAACCCGGACGCTGGAAAATCGGGATCGCCACCGCCGGTTGATTGTTCAGCAGGGAGCGCAGGGCGTATTGGCTGGAGCCCAGTTCAACCCGGGCAATGTCCTTGAGACGAGTGATTTCACCGTCATCGCCAGCGCGAATGATGATGTTCTCGAACTCTTCTTCGGACACCAGACGGCCCTGGGTATTGACCGACAGCTGGAAGCTGGTGGCATTCGGGGCAGGGGGGGCACCCAGGGCGCCGGCAGCCACCTGACGGTTTTGCTCGCGGATCGCGTTGACCACATCGGTGGCTGTCAGATTGCGCGAAGCGGTCTTGTTCGGATCGAGCCACACCCGCAACGAGTAATCGCCCATGCCGAACAACTGCACGTCGCCAACCCCGCCGAGGCGGGCCAGTTCATCCTTGATGTTGAGGATGGCGTAGTTGGACAGGTACAGCATGTCGTAGCGCTGGTCCGGCGAGGTCAAGTGCACAACCATGGTCAGGTCGGGCGAAGCCTTGTCCACCGTGATCCCGATGCGTGTCACTTCTTCGGGAAGCTTGGGCTCGGTACGGGTCACACGGTTCTGCACCTGCACCTGAGCGTTGTCCAGGTCGGTACCCAGGGCAAAGGTGATGGTCAGGGTGATCTTGCCGTCAGCGGTGGACTGAGACGACATGTAGAGCATGTTCTCGACACCGGTAATCGCCTGTTCCAGCGGCGCGGCGACGGTTTCACCTATCACTTTGGGGTTGGCCCCGGGGAAGTTGGCCCGTACCACAACGGTCGGCGGCACCACTTCGGGGTATTCACTGATGGGCAACTGGAACAGCGAAATGCTGCCCGCAATCAGGATCAGCAAGGAAAGCACGGCGGCGAAAATCGGCCGCTGAATGAAGAACTGGGAAAAATTCATCGGAGTTATCGTCCCTTAACCGCGAGGAGTCGCGACGCTGGCCAGCTTCGGCGCGCCATTGGCGGGCTTGGCTGGGGACAGGTTGCTGGCTTCCAGGGCTTGTCGTTGTTGTGCCAGTGCGGCGAGGGTCTGTTCGCTGGCCATCGGAATCACTTCAGGGGTGACCGGTGAACCCGGGCGCACCCGTTGCAGGCCCTTGACGATGATGGTGTCGCCCTTGTTCAGGCCGCTGCGAACAATGCGCAGGCCTTCGATTTTCGGTCCCAGGTCAACGGAGCGGTACGTAGTGTTATTGGCGCCGTCCATGACCAGCACGAATTTCTTGCCCAGGTCGGTACCGACGGCTTCGTCATTGATCAACACCGCTTCGTAGGTGCCGCTGCCCACCAGTTTGAGGCGCGCATACAGGCCCGGGGTGAAGCTGCCGTCGGCGTTATCGAACACGGCACGGCCGCGGATGGTGCCGGTCTTCGGGTTGACCTGGTTGTCGACGAAGTTCATCTGGCCCAGGTGCGGGTTGCCGTCTTCGTTGGACAGGCCCAGGTAAACCGGGGTGCTCTGACCGCGCTGGCCCTGGCGGGCAAGTTGCGCGTATTTGAGGAATACCCGTTCGTCAGCGTCGAAGTAGGCATACACCTTGTCGGTGGAGACCACGCTGGTCAGCGGCGTGACATCAGCGGTGACGATGTTGCCCGCAGTGATTTCGGCACGGCTGACCCGGCCACTGATTGGCGAAGTCACACGGGTGAAGCTGAGGTTGAGTTTGGCCAGGTCCAGTTGTGCCTGAATGGCCGAGACCCCGGCGCGGGCGGCCTGGGAGGCGGTGGTGCGCGAGTCGGCCAGTTCTGCGGAAATCGCATTGCTCTGGCGCAGGCGTTCGCCGCGCTGGGCTTCGTTGTCGGTACGGGTGGCGTTGGCGCGGGCCTGTTGCACCTCGGCTTCAAGACGACGCACTTCGGCCTGGAACGGACGCGGATCGATCTGGAACAACAGGTCGCCCTTTTTCACCAGGGCGCCCTCAGTGAAGGCGACCTGATCAATCTGGCCCGACACCCGTGGACGAATTTCAACGGTCTCCGGAGCTTCAAGGCGCCCGGTGAACTCGTCCCATTCATTGACCGGCTGTTCCAGCACTTTGGCCACACTGACTTTGGCAGCGGGAGCAGGAGCAGTCGCTTGTGGAGTTTTGCCGCATGCGCTCATCACCACGATGGCCAGGGCCGCGAGTGGGAAGCGCAAATGTTTAAGTGACTGTTCCATGGGGGGAGTCCGCCAATCTATTGAGATGGGCGGATAATGCTGGCGCGAGGGCCGGGGAACGAATCGAACCCAGCGAAGATCAATATCATTCAGAATGATACAAAGCCCGGCCAAGCCCTCTAGCTTGCGCCTTTTGTTAGGGAGCTATCAATTAAATTCTTCGTCATGGGCCTGAACCATCTGTAGGAGCGAGCTTGCTCGCGAGCTCTTCAAATTACCAGCGAAGAGCTCGCGAGCAGGCTCGCTCCTACAGGTGCGGTCAATGCTTCAGAAGTTGATCGAAGCACTCAGGCGGGCGGTCAGCGGCGCGCCCTGGAATACATAGTTGTCGCCCATGTACTCACCCACATCGCGCCAGTAGCGCTTGTCGAACAGGTTGTCGACGGTGAGCCGGAACACGGTGTCATAACCCTCGATACGGGTGCTGTAGCGGCTGCCGATATTGAAGATGGCGTAACTGCCAGCCTGCACACCGCCCTGTTGGCTGGCGTATTTTTTGCCGCTGTATTGCATCCCGCCGAGCAGGGCCAGGCCATCGACCCAGGGCAGGGCGTAATCACCATAAAGACTGGCGCGCAGGGTCGGCACGTTGATGGTTTGATGGCCTTCATACTCGGGCGTACCGCTGCCTGTCACCCGGGCGCGGATCGCCGTCACACTGGCCGATACCTGCAAGCGCTCACTGGCCCAACCGTTGGCCGCCAGCTCCAGGCCGGTATTTTTCTGTTCGCCCTGCTGCACATAGGTGAATGCACCCGCAGTGGCGTCGGGGCGGGCATATTGGTAGTCCTGACGGATCTGGAACAGCGTCGCGCTCAGGCTGATGCGCCTCCAGTCGTACTTGACCCCTGCTTCAATCTGCCGTGACAGGGTGGGGGCGAGGGTGTCAAAAGCATTGCTGGCTAACCAGGGTGCCGTGCCACCCAGGGCCAGGCCCTTGCTGTAACGGGTATACAACGACAGGTTCGGCACGGGTTTATAGATCAGTGCGGCCTGGGGCAGGAATTCATAGCGCCGGGTATGGCGGCTGGTGTCGCCCTGGTCGTCGAAGGTGCGTTCGTCCAGCAGCACTTCACGGCCACCGAGCACGGTCTGCCATTGTTGGTTAAAGCTGATCCGGTCGTTGAAGAACAGCCCGTACTGGCGGCTGTCCAGACGTCGATAGCTGTCCTCGACCGGCCCGTCATAGCGCGCAAAGTTCTCGGGTTCACTGTCGATATTGCCGATGCCGATCATCTCGTTGATCAGCTCGCGCTGATCCACCACACGGCGGAACGCGCTGCTGCCCACTGTCAGTTCATGGCCGATGCCGCCGGTATCAAACACACCGCTGAGTGCTGCCTGCACTTCATCATTGCGCCGGGTGTCGTCGGGGCTGCGGAAGTCATAGATATCGTAATTGCCTTCGGGGCTGAAGTAGTTGGGTACTGCGCTGCCGGCACAACTGGCGGCGCCATAACAACCCCAGGCAAATGAACTGTAATCATCGATCACCACTTTGCTGCGTGAGGCGCTCAGGCTGCCTTTCCAGTTATCGGTGAAGCGGTACTCAAAGTTGCCGTTGATGTTCAGCGAATCAATGGTTACAGGTTTGGAGCCGCTCTGGTGAGCCAGCAGCTTTTTCGGTGAAGCGTGGTGCGGCAGTTCGGTGCCGCCGAGCAATTGATAGCCCGGCACCGAACGCTGCTCCTTGTTTTGGTACTCCACATCCAGTTGCAGCAGGGCGTCGGGGCTGATGTTCCAGTCGAAAGCCACAGCGGCGAAATCACGCTGGCCATTGGCATGTTCGACGTAGGAGTGGATGTCCTCATGGGCGAAATTGGCACGCAGTCCGAACTGCTGCTCGCTGCCGAACCAGCCCCCCACATCGGTGGCCAGATAACCACTGCCGCGATCATCGGTGGAGACCGTGACGGAGCGTACATCCGCGGCACGCTTGGTCACGTAATTGACTACGCCACCTGGCTCGGACACGCCGCTTTGCAGGCCGGACAGACCCTTGAGCAATTCCACCTGCTGCTTGTTTTCCAAGCCGACGTTTTGCTCGCCGGTGATGGTGCGGCCATTGATCTTGTAGCTGCTGGCCGAATTCAACGAGAAGCCGCGGACCACGAAATTCTGGTAATAACCAATGGGCGCATAGCTTTCACCCACCGAAGCGTCGTTGCTCAATACATCGCTGAGCAGGCGGGCTTGTTGATCCTTGATCAGCGCGTCGGTAAAGACTGAAATCGCCGCCGGGGTATCCAGCAGGGGTGCCGCTTCGAAACCGCCGACCCAGGCGCTGTCGGCCTGATAGCCGGCGTTGTCTTCAGCGGTCACGGCGGTCGCCGGCAACTCGGTGTTGGCGCCGTGGGCCACCGGCACTGCGCTGGACAGTAACAGGCCAAGGGTCAGCAGGTTGAGCGTGAACCGCGGGGCGGACTCTCCCTGGTTGAAAGTCCGGTGAAGCCTGTTCATGCAAAACTCCTGAATGATGGGCGGCCTTGAGTGCAGGGCCTGTTCACAGGCGCGCCATCATACAGACGCTACTTAACCTTGGGTTAATGGTGCAATGTGACGCTCCGGTCTTTTTGAGGAATTGCGCATGCCATTTTTTCTACGCTCATGCCTGGTACTGGCCTGCAGCTTGCCCTTGCAGGCGCTGGCGGCGCCTTCCGCTTCCGCCCCGGTTTATGGCGAGCAACTGCAAGGCTTCGAGTACCCGTACCCGCTGCATCACTTCAACTTTGATTCCCAGGGCCAGACCCTGCAGATGGGCTACATGGACGTTGCCCCCACGGGGCCTGCCAATGGCCATACAGCGGTGCTGCTGCACGGCAAAAACTTCTGCGCAGCCACCTGGGGCGACAGCATCAAGGCCCTGAGCGCGGCGGGTTACCGGGTCGTGGCGCCGGACCAGATCGGTTTTTGCACCTCGAGCAAACCGGCCAGTTATCAATACAGCTTTCAGCAATTGTCGGCTAATACCCATGCCTTGCTCGACAGCCTCGGGGTGGACAAGGCCAGCATCATCGGCCACTCCACCGGCGGCATGCTGGGTACCCGCTATGCACTGCAGTACGCCCCGCAAACCGAGCAGCTGGTGCTGGTCAATCCAATCGGTCTGGAGGACTGGAAAGCCCTCGGCGTGCCATGGCGCAGTGTTGACCAGTGGTACGCACGGGAACTGAAACTCAGTGCCGAAGGTATTCGCCAGTACGAGCAAAGTACCTATTACGCAGGGCACTGGAAGCCCGAGTACGATCGTTGGGTGGACATGCTGGCGGGTCTGAACAAGGGGCCGGGGCACAAACGGGTGGCGTGGAACTCGGCGTTGATCTACGACATGATTTTCACCCAGCCGGTGTTTTACGAACTGCCGGAACTCAAGGTGCCAACCCTGTTATTGATCGGCGATGCTGACACCACCGCCATCGGCAGTGATATTGCCTCAGCGCAAGTGAAGGCCAGAATCGGTGACTACAAAGTGCTGGGCAAACAGGCGGCCAAACTGATTCCCGGGGCCAGGCTGATTGAATTCCCGGGCATGGGCCACGCCCCGCAAATGGAAGACCCGGCGGCCTTCAACAAGGTGCTGGTGGAGCAGTTGAACCTCCAGGGTTGACCCCAAACCCGGCGCTGTGCCAAAGGCTCGCAGCCTTCGTGCCTGGTTAGCGACTGCCCATGATCAAACGAGGACCAAATCAGGATCAAGCGAGTGATCAATCCAGGATCACTCCTTGATTTAGAGCCTCCAAGTGCGTTATAGCTAAAAGGGTATCCAATCGTATTACAGGAAATTACAGCTCCCTATGGATGGAATCACACGTATCAATCGCCAGTCCGGCTCACATTACGCATCCCTGATTGCGCAGTGTGGGCCTCACGTCAAAGGCTGCATTCTTGCAGCGACAGGGTTTGTCTCCCGCCTCTATGCACTCTTGATTCCACCCCGTTGTTTGCCCGCCAGCTGTGCTGACTGGCGCCACTGCTACGTCCCCCCTCCAGATTTTTTCTGATCGCCAGCCGACCCGGCGTGTTTGCATCCGTTTTTAACGGTATGCGCTGTTGCCCGGCATTTTTATCTGATCCCCTCACTTTCTGACCCGACATCCCTGGCACCAGCCAGCTGCAGGTCACGACAGCGTTTGGTTACCCATGACCAGGCGCCGCGCTACAAGGACTCACGAGCCATGATTTATTTCCAGGGTAAAAGAATTTTCAGTGCCATCTTCGATATGGACGGCACCATGTTTGACACCGAACGCCTGCGCTTCAAGACCCTCAAACAGGCCGCGCTCGAGATTTACGGCACGCCATTGAGCGAAGAAACCCTGATCGGTTCTCTGGGCCTGAGTGCCCGCAAGGCCGAAGCGCTGGCCAAGGCCAATCATGGTGAAGATTTCCCTTACGCTGCGGTCCGCCAGCGCGCCGATGAACTTGAACTGGCCCATGTGCGTAACCATGGCGTGCCGATCAAGGACGGTTTGCTCGAAGTGCTCGAGCGCTTGCGCAAGTATGGCCTGACCATGGCCGTGGCCACCTCGAGCCGCCGCGCCATCGCCGAGGAATACCTGATCAATGCCAACGTACTGAAGTACTTCGACGTCACCGTTTGCGGCGATGAAGTGGAGCAGGGCAAGCCCCACCCCGAGATTTTCCTCAAGGCCGCCAGTGCGCTCAATTGCCTGCCGGGCCACTGCCTGATGCTCGAAGACTCCGAGAACGGCCTGTTGTCGGCGATTCGTGCCGAAGGGCAGCCGATCCTGATCGAAGACATCAAGCCTCCGGCAGCCGAAGTGAAGGCCGGTGCGCTGAAGGCGTACCAGAACATGCACGGGTTTCTGGGCGACCTCAACCAATGCATGCCGGATCTGGGCACCCCCGAACTGAACGAGAGTTTCCCCCAGGCCCTCAATCAATTCAGTGTCGGCATCCACGGTTTCGGGGCCATGGGCGGTGGCTACCTGACGCAGATTTTCTCCCACTGGGATGGCTACACCCGGCCTTGCGAGATTATCGCGGCCACCCGTTCGCGGATGCTGCGCGACACCATCCAGGCCTTTGGCCGCTTCAGCGTGCGCTATGGTGCGACCTCGTTCGACCAGACCATTGAAAACCTCAGAATGATCGACATGGATGACGCCCAAGAGGTGATCCGCATGTACGACGAAGCTGAAATAGTCGGGCTGAGCCTGCCGGAAACCGCGATCCGCAAACAGGCGGACGTCATTGCCAGGGGTTTGATCCGGCGCTTTGAGCGACGCGGGCGTGAGTTGACGATTCTGATTGTGTTGAACAAGGTCGGCGGCGCGGACTTTGTCCGCCGCCATGTGCGAGCCCAGCTCGAACTGCTGGTTGCACCGCACCTGTGCCAGAAAATTCTGGATAACACCCACTTTGCAGAAACCGTGGTCAGTCGCATTGTCTCCAAGCTGTCCAACGAGTCGCTGGTGCGCCAGTTGCGTATCAAGTCGAAAATCTTCCAGAACAGCCTGACTGACGACACCGTCGTACCCACGGCAAGCCCGAAAACCCCGGTGCCGGAATACGAACGCCTGATCAGCCGCTTTCGGCCATTTGCCCAGTCCAGCAATGCACTGAGCCAGTTGCATTTGATCCTGTTCAACAGCGAGTCGGACATGCCGTTGTATGCCGAACGCTGCAGTAACCTGCTGGAGCGTCTGCGCCAGGTCAGGACAGTTGACGACATCACCCAGACCCAGGTGATGAAAAACCTGTTGTGGAACGGGCCCCACGCCATCATTGCCTGGTACGCCAGCCGCCTGGGCTATTCGTGGTTGGGGCAGGCCATGGGCGACCCGCGGGTCAGTGCTCTGGCCGAGCGCTTGATTCGTCAGGAAGTGGGCCCGGCCCTGGTGGCCGAATACCCGCACATGGCGCAAGCTGTCGAGAGTTTCTCGAACACATTTCTCGCGCGCTGCAACACCTCGTTCAAGGACCCCTGTACCCGCGTCGGCCGTGATCCGCTGCGTAAACTGCAGCGCAACGAGCGGATTTTCCGCAGCATCGATCTGGCCAAGAAACATGGCATCGACTGCAGCGCCCTGGAGTTTGGCAGCGCCCTGGCGCTTCATTACGCGCTGCGTTCCACAGACAGCAAGGATCAGGAAAGCCAGTTGATGCGCACCCTGTATCAAGACAGCGGCAGTGTCGAGACGGTGCTGACCTACAGTGCAAATTACAACGGCCGACCGTATCCGGGGCTGGATCCGGTCAAGGACGGCGAACTGATCGAGGCCATCTCCGGGCATTTCCGGAGCCTGGCGGCCATGGAACCGGACTGTGCTGAATTCGTCATGGCCCAGGCCTAAAGCAATCAAGCGCGAAACCCCTTGAATGGGCCAGTCTGGTGGGTCTGTTCAAGGAGATGATCATGATCCGACTGTCCCTGGTCCAAGCCAAAGAGCTGGCCGAATCCATCCTGTTGCATAACGGTTTCAATCCGGCCCATGCCCGCGCAGTGAGTGACACGGTACTTGCCGGGGAGCGCGATGGTTGCGCTTCCCACGGCCTGTATCGGGTGCTGGGCTGTGTCAATTCACTGCGTGCGGGCAAGGTCTCGGCCGATGCCGAACCCCGGGTGATCGACCAGGCACCTTCCATTGTTCGGGTGGATGCAGCGGGCGGTTTTTCCCAGCTGGCGTTTCAGGCGGGTTTGCCGTTACTGCAAGAGAAGACCCGGGCCAACGGGATTGCCGCACTGGCGATCAATCGTTGTGTGCATTTTTCCGCATTGTGGGTGGAGATCGAACAATTGACCGCTGCCGGTCTGGTGGCGCTGGCCTGTAACCCGAGCCATGCCTGGGTTGCGCCGGCGGGCGGGAGCCAGCCGGTATTCGGCACCAACCCGATTGCCTTCGGCTGGCCACGTGCGGGCAAGGATCCGTTTGTATTCGACTTCGCCACCAGCGCCATCGCCCGTGGCGATATCGAGTTGCACCGGCGGGCAGGCAAGGCAATTCCCGAGGGCTGGGGGGTTGATGCCCATGGCCAGTCCAGCACTGATGCCAATGTGGTACTGGACTCGGGAGCGATGCTCACGTTTGGCGGGCACAAGGGCTCGGCGCTGGCGGCGATGGTGGAACTGATCGCCGGGCCCTTGATCGGTGACCTGACCAGTGCCGAGTCACTGGCCTGGGACGCGGGGAGCAAGTCGTCGCCGTACCATGGTGAATTGATCATCGCATTCGATCCGCAGCGTTTTCTGGGGGCCGCCACCGAGCAGCATCTGGCCCGGGCCGAGGTGTTGTTCGAAAGTATCGAAGGGCAGGGAGCACGATTGCCGTCGCAGCGCCGTTATGAAGCCCGGGCGCGCAGCCTGGTGGAAGGGGTACAGATTCCCGAAGCCCTGTACCACGACCTGCTGGCGCTGAAATCCTGAGCCATCACTCCAAACGAGCTCGTCTTCTGCAGGAGCGAGCTTGTCTGTAGGAGCGAGCCTGTCTGTAGGAGCGAGCCTGTCTGTAGGAGCGAGCCTGTCTGTAGGAGCGAGCTTGTCTCGCGAGCTTTTGGTCATTTCGATAAAAAGCTCGCGAGACAAGCTCGCTCCTACAGTTCAAGGTTTCAAATGTTTCAGGATTTCAAAGGTTTCACCGCAGTACTTCAGGCCAGTGAGTCTCCACGACGGGCTGTGGTCTGTGCATTGCCATCCAGCGCGGATATGCGTGCAGCCGATTCCGCATCTACCTGATGCAGCGACTTGCCCAATCAACCCAAACGAGCTCGTCTTCTGCAGGAGCGAGCTTGTCTGTAGGAGCGAGCTTGTCTCGCGAGCTTTTTGTCATTTCGATGAAAAGCTCGCGAGACAAGCTCGCTCCTACAGTTCAAGGTTTCAAATGTTTCAGGATTTCAAAGGTTTCACCGCAGTACTTCAGGCCAGTGAGTCTCCACGACGGGCTGCGGTCTGTGCATTGCCATCCAGCGCGGATATGCGTGCAGCCGATTCCGCATCCACCTGATGCAGCGACTTGCCCAATCAACCCAAACGAGCTCGTCTTCTGCAGGAGCGAGCTTGTCTGTAGGAGCGAGCTTGCCTGTAGGAGCGAGCTTGCCTCGCGAGCTTTTTGTCATTGCGATGAAAAGCTCGCGAGACAAGCTCGCTCCTACAGTTCAAGGTTTCAAATGTTTCAGGGTTTCAAAGGTTTCAACGCAGTACTTCAGGCCAGTGAGTCTCCACGACGGGCTGCGGTCTGTGCATTGCCATCCAGCGCGGATATGCGCGCCGCCGATTCCGCATCCACTTGATGCAGGGACTTGCCCCGGGTTTCACGGGTCAGGCCCACAGCCACAATCGAGATCAGCGCCGCTCCCACCAGATACCAGGCGATCGGCGTCGAGCTGTGGTACTTGTTGAGCAGGGTGATCGCGATCAGCGGTGCCAGTAAACCGGCGAAAATCGGCGCCACCTGATAGCACAGCGAAAGCGCGGTGTAGCGCACATGGGTCGGGAACATCTCGGCCATCAACGCCGAATAGGGGGCATAGGTCATCGACTCTATCGCCAGGCCCAATGTGATGGCCGCCATGATCAGCCAGTTATTGCCGGTGTCCATCATCGGAAATCCGACAAAGCCCCAGAACCCGGTGAGCACCGCCCCGACCAGATACACCGGTTTACGTCCCACCAGGTCAGACAGGTAACCCATCAGCGGGATCATGAAAAAGTGCAGCAGGTGCGCGCCGAACATCAAAAACAGAATCTCGGAGGTGTCCTTGTGCACCACCAGCTTGAGGTAGGTGATCGAGAAGGTCACGACGGTGTAGTACAGAATGTTTTCTGCAAACCGCGCACCGATACCCACCAGCACGGAGCGCCAGTGGTGACGCAGTACTTCAATCACCCCGAGCTCCTGCTGTTTGTTTTGGGCCTGACGGGCCTGGGCTTCCTTGAAGATGGGCGCATCGTCGACGCTGGTACGAATCCAGTAGCCGATCAGCACCACCACCGCCGAGAACCAGAAGGCTACACGCCAGCCCCAGGAGAGGAATTGCTCCTCCGAAAGCGTGGTCGACAACAGCAGCAACGCCACGGTAGCCACCAGGTTGCCGGCGGGAACTCCGGCTTGCGGCCAACTGGCCCAAAAGCCCCGGCGGTTATCCGGGCAGTGCTCTGAAACCAGCAGAATGGCGCCGCCCCATTCCCCGCCAAAGGCGAAGCCCTGGATCAGCCGCAGCAACACCAGCAGCACCGGTGCGGCGTAGCCAATGGTATCGAAGCCGGGCAGGCAGCCCATCAGGAAGGTGGTGATGCCGACCACCACCAGGCTCAGTTGCAACAGGCGTTTGCGGCCGAACTTGTCACCATAGTGACCGAACACCAGGCCGCCGATCGGCCGGGCGAGAAAGCCCACTGCATACAGGGCAAAGGCCGCGATGATGCCGTCGATCGGGCTGTCGGTCTGGCGGAAAAACAACTGGCCGAAGACCAGTGCCGAGGCGGTGCCATACAGAAAAAATTCATACCATTCGGCGACGGTACCGGCCATGGCTGCGGCCACGACACGTTTGAGTCCCGCAGGGCTGGTGGTTGCGTGAGAGGATTGAGTGGACATGCTGGCACTTCCTGTAGGTGCGCTAAAACGGGCAGCCGGGCGGGCAGTCAGAGCCCCCCGGCGATCACTTAAAGACCGACGTCCGGCAGATGCGGACGGTTGGCCAGGGCCTTGGCCATGATCTGTTCCACATACTCGCGATCAGCCTGTGGCAGGGCCAGACGCGGCGGGCGGGTCAGCGCACTGCCGCGCCCGGCAATCGCTTCGCACAGCTTGATGCACTGCACCAGATCGGCACGGGCATCCAGGTGCAGAATCGGCATCAGCCACTCATAGATCGGCATGGCTTCGGCAAAGCGTCCGGCCTTGGCCAGGCGGAAAATCGTCTCGCCTTCCTTGGGGAACACGTTGGACATCCCCGAGACCCAGCCTTCAGCCCCCACGGCCAGGCTTTCCAGTACCACGTCATCAAGACCGGCGAACAACACAAAGCGGTCGCCCACCTGATTGCGGATGTCGATAAAACGACGGGTGTCGCCGGACGAGTCCTTGAAGCACACCACGTTGTCGCAGTCGGACAGGGAGATAAGAATTTCCGGGGTCACGTCGTTTTTGTAGATGGGCGGGTTGTTGTACACCATCAGCGGGATGTCGGCGTTTTTGGCCACGTAGCGATAATGCTCGGCGGTTTCAAACGGCTTGGAACCGTAGACCAGGGCCGGCATCAACATCACACCGTCAACGCCGACCTTGCGCACAGCGTTGGCCACTTTGGCGGCTTGCACGCTTGTGAACTCGGCAACGCCACAGATAACCGGCACCCGACCGCCGGAGGCGGCCACTGCAACCTCGGTCACGGCGATTTTTTCTTCGGCGCTCAGCGAGGTGTTTTCCCCCACCGAGCCGCACACCACCAGACCAGATACGCCGTCACGGATGACGTTGGAAATCACCTGGTGGGTCTTGTCCAGGTTGATTGTGAAGTCATCGTTGAATTGAGTGGTTACCGCTGGAAAGACACCACTCCAGTTTATGGGTTTGCTCATTGTCTGTTGCCTCTGCTGTTGTAATTGTATTTCGTATACGATTTTAAACGTCGGTACTTTTTGCTCTCTGCAGGCGCTCGCTCGGGCGCTGTGCTGTGAAAAGCTTGCGCCTACAGAAGGGTTACCGGGGGAGGGTCAGGCGCCTGGCCAGGTATCGGACAGACGATAGCCCTGTGGCCAAGGGTCGCTCGGGTCCAGCAGATGCTGGTGGGTGCCGGTAATCCAGGCCCGCCCGGAAATGCACGGATAGATCGCTGCACGCCCGGCGACTTCGGTCATGGAGTCGATACGGCAATGAAATTCGGAACCTATGAGCGAGCGCCCGATAAAACGCTCCCCGACCTGCAACAGCCCTTTGGCCTGCAATACCGCCATGCGTGCCGAGCACCCGGTGCCGCAGGGCGAACGGTCGATCTTGCCGGGACGGATGACCACGGCGTTGGCGCCAGTGGCGATGCCTTGCTCGTACACCACAGGTGCGGCGATCTGGCAAAAAGAAATATGCGACCAGTCAGGGTTCAGCGGGTGCACGAAGCCCAATTGCTCATTGGCCGCATGGGTGATTTTCAGCCCCACCGCCACCAGCTCCGCCGCTTCGTCCGGGGTGATGGAGAAGCCCAGCTCCCGGGCATCGGCGATGACAAAACTGTCGCCACCATAGGCGGTGTCGACCTTGATCGAACCCAGCCCCGGAACTTCGATCCAGGCATCCAGCCGGTCGGCGAAGGAGGGCACGTTTTTGATTTCGACCCGCTCAACCTTGCCGTCGCGGCAATCGGCCACGGCTTCGATCAGCCCGCCCGGGGCTTCGAGTATCAGCCTGGTCTGGGGTTCGGTCATGGGCAAAATGCCGCTGTCGAGCAACACCGTGGACACGCAGATCGAGTTGGAGCCCGACATCGGCGGGGTGTCGGCAGGCTCCATGATAATCCAGGCCATTTGCGCCCGCGGGTCTTTGGCCGGGACCAGCAGATTGACGTGGCGGAACACCCCGCCGCGGGGCTCATTGAGGACAAAATTGCGCAGTGTCTGATCCTGGGCGATCCAGCGTGACTGTTCCCACACCGTGGCACCGGGTGGCGGCGCGACGCCGCCGACAATCACGTCCCCGACCTCGCCCTCGGCGTGACAGCTGACCACATGAATGACTTTGGATGAGCGCATGGTTTTCTCCTATTTCACAGATTTGAGGAATGCTGCAGTTTCAGGATGCAGGGGGTTGCCGATGACTTGATCGGGGGAGCCGATCTCGTGCACCAGGCCATTGCGAAAGAACGCCACCCGGTCGGAGACATCACGGGCAAAGCGGATTTCGTGAGTCACCAGGACCATGGTCATGCCGTCTTCGGCCAGCATGCGCATGGTGTCCAGCACCTCGCCCACCAGTTGCGGATCGAGGGCCGAGGTCGCTTCGTCGAACAACATATAGTGCGGAGACATGGCCAGGGCGCGGGCGATGGCCATGCGCTGCTGCTGGCCGCCGGACAGTTTGCCGGGGAAGGTCTTGAGCTTGTCGCCAAGGCCGACATGGGTCAGTTGTTGCACCGCCAGGGCTTCGGCTTCAGCCTTGCTTTTACCCAGTACCTTGCGCGGGGCCAGCATCACATTCTCCAGCACGGTCAGATGCGGGAAGGCGTTCCATTGCTGGAACACGATGCCGATTTTTTGCCGCAGCCGGTTGAGGTCGGTGGCCTTGTCGTGCACCTCGATCCCGTCTACGCGAATATGGCCTTTCTGGATCGGCTCCAGGCCGTTGATGCACATCAACAGGGTCGACTTGCCGGAGCCGGAGCCGCCGATTATCGAAACCACTTCGCCCTTGTTGACCGTCAGGCTGACGCCCTTGACCACTTCCAGATCGCCGAAGGATTTGTAGACGTTGTCGATCTCAATCATTTTCTTGCCACCTTCTTTCCACACGAGCGCCAAGGCGGGCGACCACCAGGCTCATGACGTAATAGATAAGCCCCGCGATGCACAACACCAGCATCGGTTCCTGGATACGGGTAACGATGGTTTGCGAGGCGCGCAGCAGTTCAACGATGCCGATCCACATCACCAGCGCGGTGTCTTTCATCACGCTGAGTACCAGATTGAGCCAGCCGGGAAACGCTACCCGCATGGCGATCGGCAGCACGATGTAGCGCAGGTCCTGCAGGTAACTCAGCCCCAGCGAGCGGCTGGCCCGGCGCGTGGTGAAGGGCACCGCCAGGACGCCGCTGCGCACGATTTCGGTGAAGTACGCAGCGGCGTATACCCCCAGCACAATGCAGCCGACGCTGAAGGCACTGATGTTCAGGCCGATGATGCTCTTGAGCGAGTTGAACAATACGAACTGGATCAGCAATGGCACGCTGCGAAACACGTCCAGGACCCAGGCCAGCGGCAGGCTGGCCCTTGGCAACAGGGCCCGCAACAGGCCGAAGAGCAGCCCGGCGAGGGTGCCCAGCAGGATCGCCCAGGCGGTCAGTTGCAAGGTGACCCAGGCGCCCTCCAGCAAAAATAAAAAGTCATTCCAGGTAAAGCTGGTGGAAAACATGCTCACGTCCTCAGTAACGGAACAGACGCCAGGCCATCAGCCGGGCTACCGCAACGATCGCCTTGGCAATCAGGTAATACAGCACCGCAGCAATGGCGAAGTATTCGAAGGTGCGAAAGGTTTTGACGTTGTAGTCCTGGGTGACGCCGGTGAGGTCGTTGTTCAATCCGACGATGACCCCCAGCGAGGTCATCAGCACCGCCCACACCATCTGGTTGGTCAGCGGGTAGAACACGATGCGCAACAGCTGCGGGACCACGATCATGCGGTAGGTCTGGAAGGCACTCATGCCCAGCGAGCGCGCAGCCCGCACCTGGGTTTCGGGCACGGCCTTGAGACCGCCGCGAAAGTTTTCGGCCAGGTAACCGGCATTGTTGAAAGTGATCCCGGCCAGCAGCGCGATCCATGAGCTGACATGCAGGCCGAGGGAGCCGAGCCCGAAGTACAGGACATAGATCTGGAACAGCGACGGAGTGTTGCGTGCGATGGAGACCCAGCCGTTGCCGATGCCGCGCAACAGCGGGTTTTTGGTTTCGCGCATGACCGTCAGCGCGAGGGCGATCAACACCCCGAAGATCATCGACAGTGCTGCGGTCTCAAAGGTCACCAGGGCCCCGGCCAGCATGTCCGGCAAGGCGCGCAGGGCTGAGCGCCATTGAAAAGTGTAATCAAACATGGGCGGGTATCTCCTGTGAGGCCGCCGCTGGCAGCCATTGCGGCAGACCGCCGTCGGCCCTGGCGCTGCAGGCGGCATTCACGCATTCGGCGAGGCTGGCGAAGTGCACCTTGCGCCCCACCAGTCCCGGTGCGTAGTGGGCGTACTTGGCTGAATTGGTCATCAGGGTGGTGGCCGCGCAGGGAATCACCGGTTCACCCAGCATGCACCAGCAGGTATCGCTGATCAGGGTCGCGCCGAAGCCTTCGATCACCGCGATATGCCCGGCTGCGCGGGCCTGCTCCAGCACCGCGCGGCCACAGGTGATGACCACGGCTACCTCGGGGTGTTTGTGCCGCCCCTGGCACAGGCCGGCCAGACGCGCGAACTCGCTGAGGGAGAAGTGCGGATTGCCCAGGGACACCACGTCCACCCCGGGGTCACTGGCACTGTTGAGTTCGTGCCAGCTGTGCAACAGGTCCGTCAGGCTGATGGTGACCACCGGCACCGGGCCATCCAGTACCTGTGCCGGGTCGAGGGCCTCGGGTGTGACCCCGGCGATATGAAACAGCGGGGCGGCGCTGGTGGTGGCAAAGGCCGCACCGAACGCCTTGAGATCGTCCAGATCCGGCTGCCTGTCTTCCAGCCCGAGGATCAAGGGAATACGGCTGCCGGCCAGGGCGCCGATGTGGTAGCCCAGCAGCGGGTAGAAGGCATCGTCCAGCTCGCCCAGGGCGGGCAGCTCGACTTGCAGCCGGGCTTTGCGCTGATCCTCCAGGTGGCAGCCAATCAAGGGCGCGCGGCCGGTGAGGGCGATGCAAATGTCCAGATAATCGGGGTATTTAAGGGTGCGCGCGCCTAGCACGCTGTTGGCGTAGACCACTGCGTTGGATTCGGCCCAGACGATCTGTTCGCCGACCTTGGGTGCGCTGTCCAGCAGATAGGGGGCGCAGGTAAAACTCAATTGTGCGCCCATGGCCATATAGGCATCGCCCAAGGCACTGGCGGGCACACCCAGAGCCGGGTCGACCCCCAGTTCGCGCCAGCGGCGCTGGTCGACAGAGATTGAGTTGAGGGTAGTGGGCACCCGTACTTTGGCGCCCCATTCCACCAGTTGTCGGGCAAAGCGCAGACTGGCAGGCCCGGTATAAATGCAGCCGTCGATATGCGCCTGGCTAATGTCCAGCAGCTGTTCAGCGCCCTGTAGCTGTGCCATGCGCAGCACAATCTGCATGGCCACCTGAGCGGCCTTGCCATGCTCACCGTCGAGCAGGGCGCGGTCGTGTCGGGTCAGCTCGATCGAGCAGACCGGTTCCTGGTGTTGTGCCTCGTTGAGCGCTGGCGACCAGCCATCGTCCGGCGGAGCATCGAACAGGCTGACCCGGTCTCCCTCGACCCGGGCAAATGCCCCGGCGCGCAAGCGGGCGAAGGCCTCGTTGCCGATGCACAGCACCGGCAGGGAGCGTTCGAACAGGGTCTGCGCCACCAGCACGCCAAGGGTCAGAATCTCATCGGCCTCGGCCAGCACCAGAGCCGCGGGGGCGTGGCCATTGCTGATCAGCTCCATCAGCACACTGCTGCCGGTACAGGAGCCGCGACCACTGGGAATCGCCAGTATCTGCCCGCCCAGGTGCTCGCCGCTGAGGGGGTGGTGACGGTCAATCACCTCCCCGGTGAACGGCTCGACCCCGCCCCAGAAGCTCAGCCCCACATCAGCGAACAACAATGGGCCCTGGGCCGCGCCGCTGATCAGATTGCGGCCGTTGAGAGAAGTGATCCTCGACATGCTGGCCGACCTCAGTAGTACACGTCAGGTACGGTCAGGTTCGCCGGCGGGATCTCGGTGCCGACCCATTTCACCCACAGCTCCTTGTAACGCCCGGTGCGCACTTGCTGGTTGACGAACAGGTTGAGGTAGTTGAGCAGGCCGTACTCGTTGCGCTTGGCCCCCAGGGACACGTAATCGACCACGTAGGGTGCGTTACCCGCGACTTTCAGATTTTTGTATTTGCCTGACTTGAGGGTGGCGGCGGCCACAGTGTTAGTGACCACAGTGGCTTCGATATGGCCCTGGGCAACGGCCAGCAGGGTGTCGTTCTGCGACTGGTAGGCCCGGAACGAGCCGCTGCCCCAGCTTTTCACGTCTTTTTCCAGGGCAATGGCTTCATAGGTGCCACTGGTATTGCCCAGGGCCTTGCCCTTGAGGTCGGCGAAACTGTTGATCCCGGTGTCGTCGCGGGTCAGCACCACCATCTGGAAGGCAAAGTAAGGAATGCTCAGGCCGACGGTTTTAGCCCGCTCCAGGGTGTCGGAGGTAGAGGCCACGATGATGTCGGCGCGCCCGGAGACCAGCGCCGGAATCCGGTCCGGAAACGGGGTTTCGACAATTTCGGCATCCACGCCCAGCACTTTCGCCAGATCGTTGCAGTAGTCCACGTCAAAGCCCACCGGCTTGTTGGCTTCATCCCGGGAGCCCATGGGCGGGAAGTCCAGGGTTACGGCGCAGCGCAGTTTGCCCGAGCCAATAATGTCGTCGAGTTTGTCGGCCTGGGCGGTGGCGATGAAGGAACTACTGATAACAGCGCTGAGAGCTACGGCAAATACGGGGTTTTTCATGGACGCCTCGCAAGTGTAGGAATGCTGTTGAATAATGGATTATGGATTTCGTATACGATATTTATTTAGCAATTCGTGTGCCGATTTTTCCTGGGTGTCACAATTAAGTGCCGCGTCCGGTTTTTGATGGCGTGCGTGATTGCACTGGGCAGTGGTGCAGGGCGTGTGGGGTGGGAGAGGTGTTACAGAAGGGAGCAACAGTGGGGGGATTGCCCCATAAAGGAACACCTGCCTCCCGATGGCACGGGCTTTTGCCTTGTATCCGGCAAAAGCCCGTGGATGTCAGTCATACCAAGCGCTGCAAACCATCTGTGGGAGCCTGGTTAGCCGGCAAGGTTTCGCTCGGGCTTTTTCTGTGGGAGCTGGCTAGCCAGCGATTGCTTGTGTCTGACCTGTTCAATGTGCACTACACATGGGGTTATTCCAGTCGGATCGAGCGCAGCGCCGCCTCCCATTCCCGCTGTTGTGCCTGGGCATTTCTGACCCGCAGCAGATTCTTGTATTGAATGCTGCTCTGGATGTCAGGAATTTCGGCGTATCCATTATTTGAGATACGACTGATATGAGTGGTTGCGAAAGGTGAAATACCTGCCTGGGGGATTTGCTCCGGCAACACGCCATTAGTCCTGCCCAGCCATGTCTCTTGTACGTAGTTGACGTAGGCTCGATTGGCCTCCTGGGGGGTACTGTGGAGAGTGGGTAGCTGGCGCTGGATGGCTTGCGTATTGCTTTGCACCGATGCGCGCATAGTACTGGATGTCTGTGACAACGAGACCAGGTCCGAGCCAGGCAAGCGGCCGATAATATTTTGCATCACCAGGTCCGGCATTTCGTTCAGACGTACGCCTGTCAACTCCTGGGGCATATCAAAGTGCTGTCGGACATATCGCAAGTCATCCGCAGTTAACGCATGACGAGCCTCTTGACCCAGTCGTGGACTTGCACTGGCTCCTCCTTGAAGTGCTCGGTTCCCCCCGGGAACGCCCCCTGCATGCTGCAATTTATGCTGCCAGCTGCCCACGAACTTGCCGGCACTTTTAACCACCTTGGCCGCAGCCCCGGCCATGGACGGGGCCGCCGAAGCCAGCCCCGTTGCCATGCCCACCCAGCCCAGAATCCGTCCGGCGTTTTCATTGCCACTGGCCAGCAAGGCTATCGAGGCCACGTCCGCTGCCAGCGATACCACGCTCAGGGTCGCGGTGGTGACCGCCGTTACATAGCTGGCGGTCAGCGCCGCAGTGGGCGCTGCCAACGCACCCAGGGAGGCCACGGTGCCGATCACGGCCAGGGCGATGCCGGCCGCCGGCAACAGCCAGTCCAGCCACGAATGGCCCGATGGATCGATGCGGTTGACCGGATCCCCGGCGCAATAGGCATAGCCATTGAGGCCGCCTTCGCCGAAGGGGCTGAGGCTGTCACGGCTGTGGAAGCGCATCAGCACCGGGTTATAGATGCGGTAATCACCCAGGAAGTACCAGCCGCTGTCCTGTTCGCGCAAGGCGCCGGCGTAGCCGAGGCTGCCAATGCCCGGTGCGCTCGCGCCGTAGGCACTGTAGACGGGGGTGTGGATAGCGTCCTGGGCTTCTGTGGTCACTGAACCTTGGGCGTCGGTGCCCAGCAGCATGACTTCGCGCACTGCCGATGCCAGTCGACTTTCTGCCACGGGAACAGCGCCGGCCCGTACCCAGCGGGTTTGAGTGTCTTCACCCAGCTCGCAGCTGAGCTGGCCGCCGGCGTGGTAGCGCCAGCGCGGGCCGCGCAGATCCTCGGTCTTGATGATGTTGCCCGCCGGGCCGTAGTGCCAGCGGCGTTCGCCGGTAGGCAGAGTTACCCCGATCAGTCGGCCCAGGGCATCGTAGTGCAGCGGATTACCGCGCTCGTCGCGTTTGAGATTGCCCAGCGCGTCGTACTCCAGGGTTACCGGTGCCGGATAATCGGCGCGACTGTGGCTGAGGCTAAGCAACTGGGTGAGGTCGGCGGGGTTATAGGTAAATGTACTGACATTGCTGGCGCTGGCGTCGGCAAACACCGTTTCCAGGCGTCGTACATTGTCGAGGGCGTCGTACTGGAAATGCTGCTCGCGGTAAGGGTGGCCGTGGGCATCCTTCGGTAAGTCATGACCGCTCAGACGATGGGTAATCATCCGTGCGCGGTTGTCGTAGTCGAAGCTTTCACCGCGCACCAGTGTGCCGTCACGGGTCAGTTCGCGCCGGGTCAGCTTGCCGTCTTTGCGCCATTGCTGGGTTTGCACTTCTACATGCTGTGCATTCGGCGTTCGGGTAGCCGTTTCACGACGGGCCGGACGGCCCAGGCTGTCGTAGCCCAGGGTTACGGTCATGTCCCGCGAGCCATCGTTTGACTGGGTTCGCTGCTGGTGAATCCGCGAGGCCGCATCGTAGGTCACGCTGACCGTGACGTCAGGGCCTTGCTGTTGAATCAAGCGACCCAATTCGTCGTACTGGCAGCGCTGTTCTGCACCGTCGGCATCGGTCAGGCGCGTGACTTTGCCCGCCGGTGTGGTGCTTTGCTGTTGCGAGCGCGGCTGATCGCCTTGCCAGGCGTAGTCGGCTTTGCTCAGTTGGCCTGAGGGCGACCAGTGATCTTTTTGCAGACCCAGATTGCCCCGGGATTCCAGCAAACGGCCGCTTAGCGGATCGTATTTATTGAATACGCTGATCCCGGGCGCTTGCAGCGACAGCAATGCGTCGCCCAGTTCCGGTTGGCGCTCACTCTGCACTCGGGTTCCATCTGGCAGAATCCGGGTATGGGCGTGGATTTGTCCTTCGGCATATTCCCATTCAGAAACACTCTGCCCGACCTTTTCCCACACCAGTCGGCCCAGGCCGTCATATTTGCGCTCGCCCAGCAGGACTTCATTAGTGCCCAACGACGGATGAGTGATCGAGACCGTGGCCGGTAATTCACCATCGTGCCCTTCAGCATAGGTGCGCTTGATGACACTGCCGTCGGGCAGGGTGGTGGACAGCAGTCGGTCCAGGACATCCCACTGCTGTCGGGTCTCCAGGCCCATGGCATCGGACTGGCTGATGCAGCGGCCAAGGCCGTCATAGGTCCAGCTCAGTTCGTGCTGAAGTACGCCATCGGCGCAATAGAGTTGTTCTTTAAGGGGGCGTCCATCGAGGCTATGGCTGGTCACGGTTTTGGCCCCGGGCACACCCTTGGCATCGGTCTGCCAACTGCTGCCGGTCAGGGCTACCGGGTCGGCGAGGGTGTGCTGGGTGACACCGTTCGCGCCGGTTTCGGTCAGCACATTGCCCCAGTCATCAAAGGTGCGTTCAGTGGTCAGGCTCAGGGCCGGGACGTCTTCGTTACCGGGATCGTAAGTCGTTTCACGGAACACCCGGCCCAGCACGTCATATTCGGCGGTCCAGGCGGTATAGGTCTCACCGCTGTCGGTTTGTTTTTCACGGCGGATTTCCCTGGCCATACCATCGAGCCAGACAGTTTCCTTACGTCCGGAAGCGCCGATTCGGGTCTGGCAGCGCTCGTTCGCTGACAACGAATAGACCCAGTTGACCTTGGCCTCGAAGGCTGAATCCGGAGCCGCGACTTCCTGAGTCACACGGCCCAGGGGATCGTGGGCAAAGGCCAGGCGCGTCAGCTCATCGGTCTGCTCGGTGACCATCAGGCCGGAGTTCAGATCCTGCGACGATTGCGCAACAGTTGACTGGCCATCGTGACCTGTAATGGTGACCTTTTCCTGCAGGACTGCGCGCTCAAGTGCGCGGGCGTTTGGGGCTTGGGTCAGGCTGTAGCTGTAAACCCGGGTAGTGCTTTTACCCTCTACCGTCTGGGTTTCGCTGAGCATGCGAGCGTGATGGGGCGAGGCCGGATCGTTAATGAAATTTTGCGTCGAGCGGCCCAGTTCGGTGGACTGATTGCCCTCAACCAGCAACAAACGTTCTTCACTGCTCTGGACAAAAGTCGGCAATGCAAACCCTGGAGCATCCCCACGCACGGGCAGGGATTGATAGCGATATCGGGTCTGTTTGACCGGGCCTTCGGTGCCGGGTGGCGGGCTGACCGTACGACTTTTCAGACGGGAGATGCGGCCCAGAGGGTCGGCCGGGCAGTTGTCGGTCTCGCCGCTCACCGGGTAGTACTCGGACTCTTCTATTCCACCCAGGGCATTGCGGTGCCACACCGGGTTGCCCAGCTCGTCGTAGCGGGTTTCTTCCTCGGTAACAAGCTCTCGCAGCACCCGTTGGCCATCCAGCTGCGCCTTGCGGGTAATGACTTTATGCGGGAACTGGAAGTAAGGCAGTTGCCGGGCAATGGGCAGCCAGGGCTCGTCGTAATAGGTGGTTTCGGTTTCCTGCAGGGTCTGGCCCTGCAAGGTGCGTTCGCGGGTCAGCAGGTGGAAGCGGTTAAAGGTGCGGCTGATGGTTTGCAGGGGCGTGCCCCGGGCATCCATCAGGGTTTCGGTGGAGCCGTAGAGAAAATCGCCGGCACCGGTCAGGTGATAGAGGTTGTCTTCGCGGTTGCGCCACTGACGTACTGCCGGCCAGCCGAAGTAATTGTTGCTGCCATACAGCCCATAGTCATAGCGAACCAGCTGCACCGGCTGGCCGTCCCCCGGGTCTTTGCGGGTCTGACTGACCACCGGCATCCGCGCAAACGGCGCCCCTGCAGGCAGGTTGAGGCCGTTTGCCTCGCTATAGGTCACTTCCTCGGTGCTGCCGGTGGGCTGGGTGCATTTGCTCAGCAGCAACAGGCCTGAATCACTGCGGGTGTACTCAAACTGCCAGCCACTGTTGGGCAGGCCGTCCACCGTTACCCGGCGCAACTGCCCGGAGACCCGGTGAAAAGACATCACCACCTGTGCGGGGGTATCCGGCTGCAACGTCAGACGGGTTGTCACGCCCTCGTAGGCCAGAGCCAGCACAGTTCGGCCACGAGCATCGCTGACCTTTTGCAGGTAAGCCGCGTTGCCGACTGAACGCCAGTCAAAATTCAGGGCGCTGCCATCGGCCCCCACCAGGGTGCTGACCACCCACAGGCTGGCATGCCCCGGCAAAGGAATCAGGCGTTCACAGCTGCCATCGTTATGCCGGACCCACATTTCCTGACGCTGAACGGTCACGGCGATTACCGGCAAACGCACATCGGGAAAGCGCATGCTCTGGCCGACAATTTCACCGCGTAAGCGCTCGCCGGAATTGAGTTGCAGTTGTTGGCTGGCGCCGTCCCAGGAGGTGGTACCAAGCATCCAGCCCAGACCGAAGCCCTGATCTTCGGCCATCAGCGGACTATGGCTCAGGCGCAACTGGCTGATGGGCCCGCGCAAATCGTTGGCGGCGCCGGTGGGCAGGGTTATCGAGGCAGAGAACGCACCGGTGCGCGGATCGACGCCGGCACTGATGCTGCTCATAAAGTTGTAGGCACCGGAATACAGGTCACCGGCGTTGAGCAGGCTGACGGCGGATTTGATCTGGGGGGTGGAAATTTTGTTAGAAGGGTCGATCACTATGGCTATCTCTTGTTATTGGCAACTTACAAGAAGGAGCTGAAAAAGCCCCATCCAGAAAGGTGGGGCCTTTTCAGTGCTTATCAGGCCAGCGTCAATTCCAGACGCTCACGGTCCTTGGGGTCGAAACGCAGGGTCAAGTGGTGCTCATTGCCATAAACATCCACCAGACTCATATCGCACGGGCCGCGAAAGCCGCCCTGGGATTGTTTGATGTCGACCCGGCCACAGAGCACCAGGCTGCCCTTGTCCCGAACGGCAGCCGGTAGGGTCGGCAACGGGATCACACTTTGCGGGAGCGCGGAGTTCCACTGAACCTGGGTCTTGCCTGGCTCGACATAGCCGACAAAGCTGCTCATCTGGTCATCGGGCAGATTGCTCTCCCACATGATCATGCCCTTGGGCAGCATGCTCATACTCTTGAGTGCAATGGTCTGGCTCGGGGCCGTTTGCAGGGTCAATGTGCAACGGCGATTGAAAATCCCGGCTTTCAAATGCATGGAGGGCAGGTCAAAAAACTCGGAGAGGATGAAGTTATCCTGTGAATAGCGGGGCGGACGATGAACCGTGATATTGGCATCCGGTTTATCGTGGCTGGTCCCACGATCCGGCGTGCCGTCCTCGTACCAGCTCGAGCCATTGGAGCAGAAACGCCGACCATTATCGCCCGTCACCATAAAGGCCAGTCCGATGGTCTGCCCGGCAGCGGCCAAAGACTGACACGACACATAAAACTCAAAGTATTCAAAGCCGGCCTTTGGCCCGATCGAAGCCTTGACCTGGGTATTGGGAAAGTACTCGTAACCTTTGTACCGAGAGGAGGCAGACCAGCCCAGGGAATCGAATTCATCAAAGGGAAGTACCTGGTTGGCATTGCGGTACATAACAATCCGCAGATTGTCTTTTTCACTCTGGGTCAGGCCAACTTCAGCACCACGACCATCCAGTGCCTTGACGCCCAAAGTTACCTTTACCTGTTGCAGGCCATTGGCGTAGATATGTGGCGTGGTGTCGGTGTGCACCTCCATATCATTGATATACCAGTACGGGTCCATATAAGTAGTCATGCTTTATATTCCTGATAAGTGCACCTGACGCGCAGGCGCTATTGAATAAAGCAGCGTCCTCGAAAGAGGGCGCGCTCCAGGGGGCAAGTTATGGCGGTTAAAGCCTGTGTGTTTGTAAATGGGTAGAACCGTCAGAACGCTGTACGGACAGTGTTTACAGTGAGTAGTCCGGGCGTTTGACAGACGGTGCCAGCCATTAAAACCCCTCTTTAACTGGAGATAAGCAAGGGGGGTAAACGGCGTTAAAACAAACCAGTAAGCCTCGTCATCTATTGCTGTTAGATGCGGTCTAAAAAATAAGCGCTATTGTTCGATGGAACAATCTGCGGGGGATGTAAGTCGGGGCTTTACAATAAAGTCACTGGAATGGCGAGTTGCCTGTACCCCCCCACACCTTGTTCGCACTCGGTACGTGCGCTCTTGATAACAAGAGTTGAAGTGGACGGTTGGGCAGAGACTGCCGAAATCACCGATAGCGACGATGACTTGTATGAAACAGGTTGCTGCACCCGGCTTTACGCCAGTCAGGCGTGCCGTTGGGTCATGCAGTCGTGATGCTTGCCGGGGCGCAGATTGCGCAGGGCGCGCAATTGCCGGTCATGGAGGGGCCAGGCCGGTTCAGCCGGGTGAATCCGGGGGAGGTCTTAAGCGGGGCACCCTGCGCCAATGACCAGATCGGTACAGGGCTGTTGCCGGTCAGTGGCTTTGCGGCAGGTGCTCGAACAGGGTCTTGCAGACCCCGGCAATGTGCTCGTCCAGCAGTTTGACCGCCAGTTCCACGTCGCCGCCGCGGCAGGCCTCGATGATTTCCCGGTGCTCATGATCGGCGCGGTCCTTGCCCGCCGACAGGCTCATCTGCATGCGCAGGTAACGCTCCAGCTTGTCGTTGACCGAGCGCACCATGCTGATCAGGAAGGGCCGTTGCGCCGGTTCGTAGAGGCAGGCATGCAACTCCCAGTTGAGCTCGGCCCAGCGGCCAACATCGTCCTCGCCAACAAACTCCTGACAAATCAGCTCGGCGCGGGCGAAGGTGGCTTCGGTCATGTTGGGGATGGCCAGGCGCAGCAACTTGTCTTCCAGAAGCATGCGCACCTCGAACATCTGTGCCAGTTCTGCATCGGAAATACGCGTGACCATGGCCCCGCGATTGCGCTGGAACATCACCAGGCCTTCGGCTTCGAGACGCTTGAGGGCTTCGCGTACCGGGATTTTGCTGACGTTGAACTGGCGGGCAATATCGTCCTGGCGAATCGGTTCATCTTCAGCGAAATGCCCGGCGACAATAGCGTCACGCAAATGCAGGGTGATGATTTCCGAAGTGGAAGGCGAATTGCCCAGGTCGGGGACATTGAGTTTAGGGTGGGCCACGGTGGTCATCGTTTTCTGGAGAAGCAGATATGGTATACGAATTTGCCTGAGCACTCGCTGTGCCGATGGTCGGCTCAGGAGCTTTTAGCCGATTGCAGGGAGCTCTGCGGCACGGGTGCCAGCCGGGCAGGGCGCCCGATGGCGCAACCTTGCTGCCTTTCATTCGTCCACCGGGTACAGGGTGATGGACAGGTCAATCCCCCAAACCTGCATTCGGGCCAGGGTCTGCAGGGATAGCTGATGAGAAAGACTGCCGGGTGCAATCGCGCTGCGATAACCGATATCCAGGGTCTTTCTGGAACATGCCTGCCACAGGGCGTGGCATTGCGGGTCAAGCTGCTCGATGGCGCTGAGCAAGGCATCGATACTTTGTTCCGGAGTTCCGTAGCTCCCCTCAGGGGCAAAGGCTTCAAACCTGGCGTGATAGCCAAGCGGATCCATGTAGCCCACATGTAAACAGCAGATTGGCGCAGTCGTAATGTGCGCAGGGGCCAGGGCTTGTGCGAGTAAAGTCAGGTCGATCGGGGCAATGAGTTCCAGATCGGTATTGAGGTATTGCACGGTTTGTTGATTATCCATATACCCAGGGCTCACTGGTTGGTAAGTGACAGGCAGCGAACCGAAGATACGCGGATTGGTCGACCGCAATCCGGCAAGAATATTTCAAGAAACAACAGTGGCATGTTTAACCGCTGGTAACCCCTGGACCAGCACAGGCGCCTTTTAGCCATGGATATTCTGAGTCTGTCAGCAGCGCCTGATCGCTGCGATCAGTTGGAGGGCGCGGCCGATGTACCCTCAGCACATGCCCGCGAACCAGGCATTTGTTGCAGTGTGCCGGCCCAGAACCCCAGGGCCAGCACACTGACGGCGGCGCCCAGCAGGCACACGCCCGACCAGCCGGACGTGGCATAAACCCAGGTTGATGCGAGCGCCCCCAGGCCGCTGCCTGTTGCGTAAAACAGCATGTAGCAGCCCACCACCCGACTATGGGAGTCGGGGTGCGCACTGAAGATCATGCTTTGATTGGTGACATGAATGGCCTGGGCGCCAAGATCCAGAAGCACGACGCCGAGTATCAGCCACAGCATCGAACTGCTGGTGAACCACAGTGCCAGCCAGGCCATGATTAACAGCCCCAGTGCCAGGCCGGTGGTCCACTGGCCCAGCCCTTTATCGGCCCAGGCCCCGGCCCTCGCGGCAGCGAGTGCGCCCACCACGCCGACCAGGCCGAAGGTGCCGATAGTGGTGTGCGAAAAGGAATAAGGCGGGCTGATCAGGAGAAACACCAGCGCACTCCAGAAAATGCTCAGCACGGCAAACATCAGCAAGGCGAGCATGCCGCGCACTTGCAGCACCCGGTCCTGCCTGAGCAGGGTAAACATCGACAGCACCAGCCTTGGATAGGGTATGGGCGCCGTAGCCGGTTGCTGTGGTGGAAGGACGCGCCACAGAATCAACCCCAGGGCCAGCATCACCAGCGACGAGCCCAGGTACACCCAGCGCCAGCCACCCAGGTCCGAGATCAGTCCGGCGGCCAGACGTGACAGCAACAGGCCGATGACAACCCCGCCCTGCACGGTACCCACCACCCGGCCACGCTCTTGCGGCAAACAGGCGGTGGCTGCATAGGCGATCAGGCCCTGGGTCATGGCGGTACCCAGCAGACCGATGGCCAGCATGCCGGAGAGCATCATTGCCGGGGAGCGGGTGAGGCCGACGCAGACCAGACCGGCGATCAGTACCGCCAGTTGGGCGAGCATCAAGCGGCGGCGATCCAGTTGATCGCCCAGTGGCACGATCAGCAGCAATGCCAGCACGCTGCCGATCTGCGTCGCAGTGATCACGGCACCGACCCTGGCATGACTGATTGCAAAGTCGGTGGCCAGTTGATCCAGCAGCGGTTGGGCATAATAAACATTGGCCACGCTCAGCCCGCTGGCACAGGCGAATAACCCGACCAGCGCCCGCGGCATGCGCCTGCCGGTGGTCGCTGGCGCTGCTGGATCGGGCCGGGAAACTTGATCAATGGCCATGGACGGATCTCCGCTGAATGTAGTTTCAAATCAAGACTGGTTTGATTCTAGGGTAACGAGTCTTAAAATGAAACTTGTTGCACGGAGAAAACCCGAAACTGTACGGAGCAGCCTGTATGACCAAGCATCAAATGAGCCAGGCCACCACGTGCCCGGTTGCCCGCTCTGTGGAGGTAATCGCAGATCGCTGGGCGTTGTTGATTGTGCGTGACGCCTTTGACGGCGTGCGGCGCTTTGGCGATTTCCAGCAGGGTCTGGGGGTGGCGCGCAGCGTCTTGGCCAACCGCCTCAAGAGCCTGGTCGAGGCCGGTATTTTTCAAGTGCAACCGGCTTCTGACGGCACCTCGTATCAGGAATACGTGCTTACCCCGCAAGGTCAAAGCCTGTTCCCGGTGGTGGTGGCGTTAAGGCAATGGGGCGAGCGCTACCTGTTCGGGCCGCACGAAGCGCATTCGCAACTGGTGGACACGGCCACCGGGCAGCCCTTGCCTTTGATGCAGCCCGTGGCAGCCGATGGACGGGCGATCGCGCCTGAACAAGCCCGGGTCAATAAAGTTGTGTGAGTCATGGCGGCTGGCGGGTGACCTGCACCGCGCCTAGCCGATATAAGAAAAAACCGCGTACTCAAAACCGTTGAACTCGAACGAGGCGACTTTTTTCATGCCCATTTTCAAATGCGCCCGCAGCGACGGCTGGTTGTCATTGCGGATGAAAAGTATCCCCTCGCGCCCGGGTTCAAGACGCCGCAGTTCAGCGAACATTATTTGCGCCAGGCCCTTGCCGCGTTCCTCTTCCCCGACACAGACCGGACCATATACATAGGCATCGGGCGTGCCGTGATAGGCGCTGAACATAGCCTTTACAACGGGGATGTCCGCGTTCACCTCCCGGGAGGAGGTTAACAGGAAGCCGGTGACGCGCCCGTCACGGCGGGCAACGATCAGTGGCATGTCCTGCATCATTTTTGCCAGGCGCTCCGCTGACAGACTTGCCGCCAGTGCTCCGCCCCGTGCTGTCTGATTGGCGGCCTGAAGTTCGAGAATGTCGTCCATATCGGCGATGTCGGCTCTGCTTACACCGGTGTCATGTCCGCTCATACCGATATCCCTGTGGGTTGAAGTGGCGGGGCGCTGTGTAGTGTTGCGCATCAGGCTAGCAGGTCAAGAAACCGTGCAAGTCCCGGAACCCGGCCTATGACCGGGGCTGGACGATCAGGCAATCACCGTGAGCGTCTTGCTCAAGCAAAACCAGCGCTCCGACGATGAGTGCGTGCATGCCCTGGGCCAGCTCGGCCTCCATCTCGGCTTCTTCCGCTGCACGTTCAGCCTCTTCGGCCCCCCGGCCGGTAACCGAGTACACGGTGTCGGCCACGGCAATACCGTGGAAGGCCACCGTCGCCAGCAACCAGCGCGCGTGTTGCTTTGAAATGCCATAGACCTGAGCGATATGGCTCTGATGCTCTTCGATCTTGGCGAGCATCGGTTGTGTCGCGGCCAGCCTGCGGATGACGTAAGGCGTCAGCCCGGGGTGGGCCTTGACGAACACCCGCACCGAGGTGGCAAACACAATCATGTATTCCTTCAAGCCGCTACGCCGCTCAGCGTCGGCCCGGGGGATCTGCCAGCGGGTGAAGATCTCCTCGGCGACCATGCTTTTGAGTGCATCCAGGTTGGCAACGTGCTTGTAGAGCGCCATATGGCTGATCCCCAATGCGGCAGCAACGCCGACAAAGGTAATGCTCGGCAAGCCGATCTCAATGCCTGCTTCGACAATACGTTCCCGGGTGATGGTGCGGGGACGCCCGCGGGTAGCAGGTGGTTGTGGCGCTGTCATGACGGATCCTTGAACGGTGGTGACAGTCTTGTAGCTGTCTTGCCAGCATTTCGCAAATTAGTTTATAGTCATGCAACTAATTAAGTTTCTGATTCAGGAGGCCGTTTCATGTGATCAAGCGCTCCTTACATTCCCCCCAAGGCAGGCGTGAACCATCCCTCTCTTCTGAATTTCCGGACATTTGAACTCTATGGACACTCATGACACGGCCCCGGCCAAAACCAGGGTGCGCGGCCCGATCAGCCAGATACTGCATCCTGTGCGTGGACGCCTGATCGTTGCCGGCCTGCTCGCGGCAGCGGGCGCGATGCTCACGCTGGTGCCGCTGGCCGGTATCGCCCATATCGGCAAAATGGCGTTGTCTGATAACGGGCTTGACCCGGCACAGGTGTGGTGGGCGCTGATTGCAGGAGTGGCCAGCCTGTGCGCCGGGATGCTGCTGATATCCGGCGCAGAACTGCTCGCCCACCTGGCGGACAACCGCATTACCCATCACCTGCGCCGGGCGCTTGTGCAGCGACTCAGCAGCGTGCCCCTGGGCTGGTTCACCAGTCGGGCGTCGGGCGAGGTCAAGCAGGCGATGCAGGACGACATCAACACATTGCACAGCCTTACCGCGCATTTCTTCACGACAACGGGGCGTGCGGCCGGCGCGGTTCTGATCTCGCTGATCTACCTGTTCACCATGGACTGGCGCATGGCCATTGTCTCGATCCTGCCGTTCCCCGGATTCTTCCTGTTTTTTGCCCGGGCGATGAAGGCCAGCCAGACCAACATGCAGGCGTTCACCGCCGGTATGGGGCGCATCGATAACTCGGTGGTCGAGTTCGTCAACGGCATCGCGGTGGTCAAGTCATTCAGTACCGGTACCAGGGCACACAGCAGCTACCGCGAAGCAATTGATGCCTTCGCCCTGGCCTTTATCGGATTCACCCGGCCTCTGGTGGCTCCGATGGCCAATGCCAACGCAATGATTGCCCCGGTTACGGTTCTCGGCGTAGTGCTGGTGTCCGGTACGGTGTTCGTGGGCCTGGGCTGGATCGCGGCGCCGGATGTGCTGCCGTTTGCCCTGGTGACGCCGGGGCTGTGCGGGCCGCTGCTGTTGCTGCACTACATCACCCATGACCTTAACCACGCAGCCGGTGCTGCCCGGCGTGTTCAGGCCCTGCTGGATACCCCCGTGCTGGAGCAACCGGCCCCCGGCATGCAGCAGTCGCCAAAGGGAAACGAGATCCGCTTCGAAGGTGTCAGCTACGGCTATGACAGCGCACGCCAGGTCCTGGCCGATGTCAGCTTCACGCTCAAGCCCGGCACCACCACAGCCATCGTCGGGCGCTCGGGCTCCGGCAAGTCGACCCTGGCGCGGCTGCTGCTGCGCTTCTTCGACCCCACGCAAGGGCGCATCACTCTGGGCGGCGTGGATCTGCGCGAGATTGAAACCTGCAACCTCTACCGGCATATCGGTTTTGTCTTGCAGGAGGTGCGCCTGATCCATGCCAGCGTGCGCGACAACATTGCGCTGGGCAGACCATCGGCCAGCCAGCAACAGATCGAGGACGCCGCGCGCATCGCCAACATCCACCAGCGCATTCTGGATTTACCCCGCGGCTATGACTCGGTGATCGGTGAAGATGCGCAGTTTTCCGGCGGCGAGCAGCAGCGTGTGAGCATCGCCCGCGCCGTGCTGCTCGATCCCCCCGTTCTGGTGCTCGACGAACCCACGGCAGCAGCCGACGCTGAAAGCGAAGTCGCAATCCAGGAAGCGTTGTCGCGCTTTGCCCGCGGCCGAACCCTGCTGGTCATTGCCCACCGGCTCGACAGCATCATGCTTGCCGACCAGATCATCGTGCTCGACAACGGCATTGTTCATGAACAGGGCCGCCATGAAGAACTGCTCGCAGGCAAGGGGCTCTATGCCCACTTGTGGGCGCAGGGTGGCTATTCACAATCTGCAGATCTGGCGGTGTCGTCATGCTGAATCCCCTTGTTCAACTACTGGATAAAGATGCGCCGGTCTTGCACCGCTACGTCTGGATGGCAGTGTTACATGGCCTGCTAAGCGGCTTGACCCTCACCACTCTGGTGCCGGTGCTGGATCACTTGCTGGCCGGGGATGTGCGAGGGGCTGCGCTGTGGCTCGGCCTGATGCTGGCCGGCGTGGCCATTTGCTGGGCGTGGCGGCTTCAGCTGGACAGGGCGGGGGTGGCAGTCGGCGTGGCCATACTGCAGGGGGCGCGGCAGCGCATCGGCGAGCATGTCGCGCGTCTGCCCGTGGGCTGGTTTACCGCGCAAAACACCAGTCGCCTCGGGCATGTGATTACCCAGGGCATGATGGCGGTAGCTCAGTTGCCGGCGCATGTATTAACCCCAGTGATCAGCGGCGCCGTGACGCCGCTGGTGGTTGTGGTCGCACTATTTTTACTGCACTGGTCGCTGGGCCTGATTGCGTTGCTCGGCCTGCCCGTTCTGTGCGTGGCATTGTGGTTGACCGCTCGCCTGGGACAACGCGCCGACCGTACGTACCAGCACCATTTTGCCGACGCCAGCCAGCGCATGGTCGAGTTTGCCCAGGCCCAGTCGGTACTGCGCGCCTTCAATGGCGAGGGCGCCAGTACGCAACTTCTGGAACAGGCCCTTGACCAGCAGCGCCGCTCCGGCATGCGCCTGATCTATCAGTCCACTCTTTCGGTGGTGCTCAACGCCTGGGTGGTGCAGGCCGTTTTCGCGGCCCTGCTGATCGCCGCAGCCCTGTGGCTCAACGCGAATCAGGACATCGCACAGCAAAGCGGTACGGTGATTGCGGTGGTTGTCGCGTTGTTATTGACCAGCCGCTTCATCGATCCGCTGCTGGAGGTGGCCAGCTATGCCGAGATCCTGCGGGGGGCGTACGGCCAGCTTGCAGAGGTGCAGAGCATTTTCGCGGTCGAGCCCTTGCCGGAGCCGGATCAGCCATTGGCCCCGGCGGACAGTTCTGTCGAGTTTCGCCAGGTGAGCCTGCGTTATGCCCATGATCAGCCGGATGTGCTGAGTGGCATCAGCCTGCGCATCGAGCCCGGCAGCATGACCGCATTGGTGGGCGCTTCGGGCTCTGGCAAGACCACCCTGGTGCGTTTGATCGCGCGGTTCTTCGATGCAACCCAGGGCAGCGTACTGATCGGCGGCGTGGACGTGCGACAGATGTCCAGTTCACAACTGTCCGCCCGGATCAGTCAGATTTTCCAGGACACCTATCTGTTTCAGGGCAGCATTGCCGACAACATCCGCATCGGCAGTCCGGCTGCCAGTTTTGGTGAAATCCTCGACGCTGCACAGCAGGCCGGTCTGGGTGACCTTATCGAACGTTTGCCCCTGGGCATCGACACACCGGTCGGCGAGGGCGGTGCAAGGCTGTCGGGTGGCGAACGCCAGCGCATCACCATTGCCCGTGCGCTGATCAAGAATGCGCCCATTCTGCTGGTGGACGAGGCCACCGCCGCCCTGGATGCGCAGAATCAGTCAGTAATTGCCCGGACGCTCTCCAGTCTGCGCGGTCGACACACGGTGGTGGTGATTGCCCACCAGCTATCTACGGTGTCGATGGCAGACCAGATTGTGGTGCTCGACAAAGGCCAACTGGTCGAGCAGGGCACGCCTGCGGCATTGCGCGCCAGTGGCGGGCGTTATGCGCATTTTCTGGAACAGCGTCGGGCTGCCAGAGGCTGGCGGATCGCCGTGCCGTCCAACAGCGAGCAAGCCTGATGACCGCACGCTGGCTATGGTGGTTTGCCATCTTGTGCGGGGCGTCACTGCTGGTCGGGGCTCGACAGCTGGAGTGGGGGCAGTTGTTGTCGTTGTCGGGCGATGCCTGGCTGACACTGACGGCCAGCCGCCTGCCACGCCTGGCGGCGCTGGTGCTGACGGGGGTTGGCCTGGCTGTGTGCGGGGTGATCCTGCAGCACATTGTGCGTAACAAGTTCGTCGAACCCGGTACCACGGGCGGGCTGGACGCGGCCAGGCTCGGCATCCTGGTGTCGCTGGTGCTCGCCCCTGGCGCGGGTGCCCCGGCCCGAATGCTGTTCGCGTTGCTGTTGAGCTTCGCCGCGGGTCTGATTTTTGTCCTGATCATACGGCGCATCCAGTTCAAGGGCTCGGTACTGGTTCCGGTTATCGGCCTGATGTATGGCGGCGTGCTGAGCGCCATTGCCGAGTTCTACGCCTATCGCAACAACATCATGCAAAGCATGCAGGGCTGGCTGCTGGGGGACTTTTCCCGGGTCGTGCAGGGCAGTTACGAAATCATCTACCTGATCTTGCCGATTGTCGGGTTGACCTACCTGTATGCCCGGCGTTTCACCCTGTTGGGCATGGGGGAGGGCATGGCCACGAGTCTGGGTCTCAACTATCTGGCCTGGGTGGCGCTGGGCTTGCTGCTGGTGGCCGTCACCGTATCGGCCACTGTCATCACTGTCGGTTCGATCCCCTTTGTCGGGCTGGTCATTCCCAATCTGGTGGCGCTGCGTTATGGCGACAACCTCAGGCGCACGCTGCCCATCGTTGCGCTGGGCGGCGCGTGCCTGCTGCTGGTCTGCGACATCCTCGGGCGGCTGCTGATCTACCCGTTCGAGGTGCCTATCGGCCTGACCGCGGGCAGCGTGGGCGGGGTGCTGTTCCTCGCGTTGATCATCCGGAGGTACAGATGATGCGCCTGCAACCCCGGCACGCGGTATGGATTGTGGTGGTGACGCTGGCACTCATCTTCGTGTTCCTGCACTCGGGCCTGGACTTTGACTATGTGATCCCCAAGCGGATCGCGCGGCTGACGGCCATGCTGATCGGCGGAGCAGCTATTGCCTGGTCGTCGATCACATTCCAGACCCTTACCGGCAACCGGATACTGACGCCGGCGATCATGGGCTATGAGGCTGTCTACTTACTGTGGCAGGCCTTGCTGATTCTATTTATGGGCAGCGCCAGCCTGGTGCTGCTCGGGGTCAACGGCAACTTTATGCTCTCGGTGCTGCTGATGCTCGGCTATTCGTGGGGCATCCATCGCTGGTTGTTCCGCGATGGCAAGAGCAACGTGTATTTCCTGCTGCTGGTGGGGTTTGTACTGACCCTGTTGATCAGCACCTTTACCCAGTTTGTCCAGCTCAAGGTCAGCCCTGGCGAGTTCTCGATCCTGCAGGGCTTCAGCCAGGCCTCTTTCAACCGGGCCCAACCCTCGCAGTTGCTCTTTTCGGGACTGCTGGTGGGGGCGGTTTGCCTGCTGGGACGCAAGACCTTGCCGACCCTCGATGTGCTTTCTCTGGGACGCGACCAGGCCGTTTCTCTGGGGGTCGACTATCGGCGCAATGTACGCCTGCATCTCGCGCTGATCGCGATCCTGGTCGCTGTGTCCACCAGCCTGCTCGGGCCCACGGCTTTTATGGGGGTGTTCGTGGCAAACATCACCTACGCCCTGGCACGCACCTTCAGGCACCGCGTCACGCTGCCACTGGGGGGCGCGATAGCCACCGGCATGTTCATCACCGCGCAACTGCTGGTCGAGCATGTTTTCAACTACAAAACCACCGTCGGCATTCTGGTCAATCTGGTCTGCGGCGGCTATTTCCTGGTGCTGATGGTTCGTACCCGAGGAGCCCCATGATCACTGTCCACGACATCCACAAGGCCTATGGCGCCAAGGCCGTACTGAAGGGCGTAGATGCCTGTTTTCCGGCCCGGAGCCTGACTTCGCTTATTGGCCCGAATGGCGCGGGCAAGACCACGCTGCTGCTGATGATCGCGCGGCTGACGGCGCCTGGCCGTGGTGAAGTGCGCATCGAGGGCCGCCCGGTTGCAGGCATTGATATAGGTGAATACGCCAGGCGGGTTGCGACCCTGCGTCAGGCGCCGGACTTCAACCTGCGCCTGACGGTGGAGGAGCTGGTCGCGTTCGGGCGCTTTCCCTACAGCCGTGGTGCGTTGACCCGCGAAGACCAGCGGGTGATCGACGAGGCCATTGCGTTCCTGTCCCTGGAACCCCTGCGCCATGCCTACCTCGACGAACTCAGCGGCGGGCAACGGCAAATGGCCTTTCTGGCGATGACCATCGCCCAGCAGACGGACTATCTGTTGCTGGATGAGCCGCTGAACAACCTCGATATCAAGCACGCCGTGCAGATCATGCGTGCGCTGCGCCGCCTGTGCGATGAGCAAGGGCGCACCATCATCCTGGTGGTGCATGACATCAATTTTGCCGCCAGCTATTCCGACCACATCGTTGCGATGAAGGAGGGTGCGGTGTATTGCGCCGGCAGCGTTGCCGAGGTGATTACCGAGGCGCGCCTGGGTGAACTCTACGGTCTGGCTTTCGATATCACACAGGGTCAGCGCGGGCGCCTGTGCAACTACTTCAACCCATAAAGAGATCCCCCATGTCCAGCCATCACACACACCGCAGGTGGACGTCGGCCTTGCTGATCGCCGTGACTGCCGCACTCTGTGCATGTAATGAAAAGTCCGCCCAAGCGCCATCCCCACAATCATCAGCGGCGGCTTACAGCCCTGTCACAGTGCAACACCAACTGGGCACGACCCGGATCGACCATGCGCCACAACGGGTGGTCGCCCTGGACATGAACGAGGTCGATTTTCTCGACCAGTTGGGGGTACCTGTGGCGGCGATGCCAAAGGATTTCGTCCCGCATTTTCTTGCCCGCTACAAGGATGCAGCGAGCGTCGAGGACGTGGGCTCGATCGTGCAGCCCAATCTGGAACGCGTTCATGGCGCCCGGCCTGATCTGATACTGATTACATCGCTGCAGGCCAATCGCTTTGAGGAATTGAGCGAGATGGCCCCGACCCTTCATTTTGATGTCGACTATCGCGATAGCCAGGCGCGCCACATCGACGTCATCAGGGAGCACCTGATGACGTTGGGAGACGTCTTCGCCCGGCAGGCGCTCGCCCGGCAGAAGGTCAACGAACTGGACACCCGGGTCGAGGAGGTCAGGCGTATCACTGCGGGGCGCCCCGACAAAGCATTGGTGGTTTTGCACAACAATGGCGCCTTCAACTCCTTCGGCGTGCAGTCGCGCTACGGCTTCATCTTCAGTGCCCTGGGGGTGAAGCCGGCCGGCCCGAATGCCGAAACCGGCCTGCATGGCCAGCCGATTTCCAGCGAATTCATCCTGCAGGCCAACCCCGACATCATCTTCGTCGTCGACCGCACGGCAGTGATGGAGCGTCGACCGGTGATGGATGCCCGAAGCATGGATAACCCGCTGCTGCGCCAGACCAAGGCCTGGAAAAACGGGCGGGTGATCTTTGTCGATGCCCAGGCCTGGTACGTGACCGGGGCCAGTCCGACCTCACTGAAATTGATTATCGACGACGTCGAAAAGGGCTATCAGCGCTAAAGGGTGCCAGGCCGTAGCCGCTTACGTCTTTGATAGTTATCGATTCTCATTAAAACCATTCTTTAGATTCAGATTCAACACAACAAATACCTTCTCAATTGAACGGAGTCATAGCGTGCGTAAACGCCACTTTCAAACCCGCATTGCGCCACCACGCGCAGTCTTTGCCTTGAATCGCACTGCCGCCGCCGTACAGGGTGTACTACTGGGCCTGACCCTGGCCGCAACCGGCTTGCCGGCTTATGCCCAGAGCACGACCAGTGAAGAAGAGGGTGTCTCCACGCTGCCCGCCACCCTGGTGGAGGGCGAAATGCTATTGCCTTTCGGGCTGCCGCCCACCTATGCCGGCGGGCAGGTGGCGTACGGCAGCCGTGTCGGCCTGCTGGGTAACAAGGACTTCATGGAAACGCCGTTCAGCACCGTCAGCTACACGGAGAAGTACATCGCCGACCGTCAGGCGCAAAACATCACTCAGGTGATTGCTGCCACTGATCCTTCAGTGTTCAGCAACGGCCTGACCGGCACCTTCAGTGAGAACTACTCCATCCGTGGCTTCGCCAGTGACATCAGCGACGTGACCATCGGTGGTTTGTATGGCGTCGCGCCGTACTATCGGATTTCGCCGGAAATGTACGAGCGCATCGAGGTGCTCAAAGGCCCGTCTGCACTGCTTAATGGCATGCCGCCCGGCGGCTCGGTAGGTGGCAGCGTCAACCTGGTACCCAAGCGTGCTGGCGATGAGCCGTTGACGCGGCTGACCGGCACCTACATGTCGGATGCCCAGTTTGGCGGGCATCTGGATGTGGGCCGGCGGTTTGGCGAGGACCAGCAGTTCGGCATCCGTTTCAACGGTGTTTACCGTGATGGCGACGGAGCGATCAATCACCAGGAGCAGAAGGCCGAACTGACGTCGCTGGGCCTGGACTGGCGCGGCGAGCGTGCTCGCCTCTCCGCCGACCTGTATGAAAGTGAAGACCGTATTCGCGGGCAGAACCGGGGGATCAACCTGGCCTCCGGCGTGGCAGTACCCAAACCGCCCAAGGCCGACACTCTGCTGAACCCCGACTGGGCGTATGTGCAGACTAAAGACCGGGGGGCGATAGTGCGCGGTGAGTACGACCTGACTGACAGCCTGATGGCTTATGCGGCCTACGGCGCCAGCAGGACCCGCTACACCTACAGCGGCACGATGCTGGCCACTGTGTTTAACGATGCGGGCGACTTCAGGACCAGCATGGGCCAGTTGAAAATGGAACTCGAGAAGACCTCGGGGGAGGTTGGCTTGAAGGGCCACTTCCAGACGGCGGCCATCAAGCATCAATGGTCCTTGAATGCCACGCATTACGGCGATACCCAAAAGGACTTCGGGCGCCGCACGGTGCCGGGTGCAGACTGGGTGACCAATATCTACAACCCGGTCTGGGGCCCGGCTGCGCCCACCGATTTCCCCTACATTGCCCATAACGAAAGCCGTCTGACCAGCTACGGCGTGGCAGATACGCTGTCGGTTCTGGAGGAACAGGTGCAACTGACCCTTGGCGTGCGCCGTCAGCAAGTGCTCACCGACAGTTTCAGTGTGACTACCGGGGCGCGCACAGACCGTTATGACGAAGAGGCCACCACGCCTGCGGCGGCGTTGCTGGTCAAACTCAGCGAGCATGTGTCTTTGTATGCCAACTACATCGAAGGCCTGAGCCAGGGGGCGACCGCACCGATGACGGCCGCGAATGCGGGAGATGTATTCGCGCCCTACAAGTCCAAGCAAAAAGAGGTCGGGCTCAAGGTCGATCTCGGTGACTTCACCCACACCCTCAGCCTGTATGAAATCAAGCGTCCCAGCAGCTATCTGGACCCGAACAGCAATATCTTTTCGTTTGGTGGCGAACAGCGTAACCGGGGTGTCGAGTGGGGATTCTTCGGCTCACCGCTGGACAATGTGCGCCTGATGGGGGGCGTGGCTCATGTGGACCCGAAAATCACCAAGACCGAGGGCGGCGTCAACCAGGGCAAGACGGCCACCGGCTTGCCCAAGCTGCAAGGAAAGCTGGGCGTGGAATGGGACACACCGGTACTCGACGGTTTAACCCTGACCGCCAATGCGACATCAGTGTCAAAGCAGTACATCAGCGACGACAACACGCAATCGATACCTGGCTATACGATCTTTGACCTGGGCACACGCTATGCCACCCGCGTAGCCAGTCGCCCGGTGACGTTGCGCGCCAGTGTCACCAACCTGACCGACAAGGCCTACTGGGGCACGCCGTTGTTGTCCAGCCTGGGCCTGGGGGCGCCACGTACCTTTGAGCTCTCCGCGTCGGTGGACTTCTAACTGACAGGCGGAGCAAAACCTCTGGCGGCATCCGCCGCCAGAGTCCGCTTCAACAGCGATCGGACTCGAGCCGATACGCCTGACGCTACCGGCAAAGCTGCAAAAAGCTCACTTCGCCACCGCCTGCATCAGCAACTTGCGAATCTCCCCGGTAATCGCACTTTTGGTGCCTTGCTCCAATATCCCCACCCGGCGTACCGCCAGGTCGCCCGGCAACGGCAGCACCCGCAGGCAAGGGTCTTTGTCCCAGTCAAAGTTCTTCAGCAACGGCACGATTGCCACACCGACTTGCTGGCGAACCAGGTCAGCGATGCCAATGATCGAGTTGAGTTCCAGAATCTCCAACGGCTCGATGGATTCGCTCTTGATGATCGACTGCACTTTGCGGCCCACTGCCGTGGACCTGTCGTAGCGAATAAACGGCTGGGTTCTGAGCAGATCCACGGCGTCGTTGATGCCGGCGGTTTGTGTAGCGTTGGCAAGCATGACGATGGGTTCGTTGTAGAGCAGGGTCCAGCTCAAGCCATCGAAATTCTGCCGCGCGGTTTCGATCAGCAAGGCGGCGTCGAGCTTGGCGGCATGCACCAGGTTGACCACTTCATCGGAGCGGGCGGTCATCAGGTTGACCGATATCCGCGGGTGCAGCTTTTTCAGTTGCACCAGGCAATTGGCGAGCAGGCCCATACCGGAGGTAATGCCGCCAATGGACACTTCGCCCTCCATGGCCAGACCGTCAGGGGCTTCGGCGATCATCTGCTCGTAGTCCTCCAGTAAGCGCTTGGCTTTGGGCAGCAGCAACACGCCATCGCGGCTCAACTTGATCTGTCGCTGGCTGCGGTCGAACAACGGCCTGCGCATCTCCTCTTCGAGGGCACGCATTTGCTGGCCAACGGCGGCGTTGGTAAGGGCCACGCGGTCGGCGGCGGCAGCGAAGCTGCCGTACTCGGCGACGGCGATAAACGTCTTGAAAAAACGCATGTTGCTCATGGGCAGACCTGTAGCGAGGGCAGGGGGTTGATAGTAAAGATAATGTTTACTATTGATAAAGTTAAATTAGTTTTTCTTTTTATAGCCGCCGAACAATACTCAAGTCCGAACTGATTCGGCGAACTTTCCCCATGAGCAATCCTGATAACAACACCCTCGACGCGGCCTTGCGCGCTGCCAAAAACGTCTATCACCTCGGTGCAACCACGGTTTACTCGCACCAGCAGGACAGCCGTTTTGCCTACACCCTGTATGTGCCCGAGGCCATCGAAGACAGCACCCGGCCGGTTGACCTGGTGGTCTCGCTGCACGGTTCTACCCGGGCGATGGAAATCTACCGCAATGGCTTCGCGGAATTTGGTCGCTGGAACGATTGCGTGATTCTGTCGCCGCTGTTCCCGGTCGGCGTGCTGGGTGACGACAATGGGGACGGTTACAAGCAGATGGTCGAAGGCGATATTCGCTACGACAAGGTCTTGCTCGACATGATCGCCAGCGTCGGCAAACGTTACGGTCGCCGCTTTGAGACCTTCGCCCTGTTCGGTTATTCCGGCGGCGGGCAATTCAGCCATCGCTTCTGCTATCTGCACCCCGAAAAACTCTGGGCGGCATCTATTGGCGCGCCGGGTTCTGTCACCTTGCTGGATGCCGACCAGGACTGGTGGGTCGGGGTGCGGGACTTCGCCGCGCGCTTCGGTAAACCGCTGAACCTGCAAGCCTTGCAGCAACTGCCGGTGCACATGGTGGTGGGCGATTCCGACCTTGAAACCTGGGAGATCACCCACCGCGAAGGCGGCAAACACTACATGGCCGGCGCCAACTCCGCCGGACGTACTCGTCCGGAACGTCTGGCGGCCTTGAAGCAAAGTTTTGAAGCCGCCGGGGTGCAGGTGCATTTCGACCTGCTACCCAATGTGGCCCACCAGGGCATCAAGGCCATGCCGGCTGCCCAGGATTTTTTCGCCAGGGTCTTGCGCCACAAGCGCAGCCTTGGCTGATACAACGCTGGTAGCTGCACTCAGAACAGACCGTATAACAATAATCAAGGATTCACTCATTCTGATGCCGGTCCTGCCTTGGCCCTTGCCACCGACCGGAATATTTCTTCAAGGAGTCTTTCTCCCGTGAACAGTTACGTAAAGACGGCGCTGGCCGTCGCAATGTCGGCGTGCACAGTGTCCATGGCCGTCGCGCAAGACAAGGTCATCAGTGTTGGCCTCAATGGTGATATCCGCAGCACCGACCCGGGCGTCAACCGCGACGACAATACCGACGCGGTGATGATGCATATCGTCGAAGGGCTGGTGGCGTATCGCGAAGACACCAGCATCGCGCCACTGCTTGCCAGTGCGGTGGACATATCGCCGGACGGCCTGCGCTACACCTTTACCCTGCGTGACGGGATGCACTTTCAAAATGGCCAGTTGTTGACGGCCCGGGATGTGCAATGGACCTGGCAACGCTATCTGGACCCCAAGACCCAGTGGCGCTGCCTGGCGGAGTTCGATGGCCGCGGGGCGGCGAAAATTGTCGATGTGGCCACTCCCGACCCGAAAACCGTGGTGTTCCAGCTGGACCAGGCCAACGGCTTGTTCCTGGCGGCAATGGCCCGCCCGGATTGCGCCGGCAGCGGCATTGTGCACCCGGACTCCCTGGCCGCCGATGGCAGTTGGCGCGCACCGATTGGCACCGGGCCGTTCAGTCTGGGCAAATGGCAGAAAGGCCAGTACGTCGAGCTGGATCGCTTCAAGGACTACAGCCCCCGTGCCGAGGCCGAGGTGGACGGTTACACCGGCAACAAGCAGGCGTTTGTCGACAAGGTGCGTTTCGAGGTGATCCCCGATTCGGCGTCGGCCAAGGCCGCGTTACTGTCGGGTGGCGTGGACCTGCTGCCGGATGTAACGGCAATGGACGCAGCACAGCTCAAGCAGGTCAAGAACCTGCAGATACAGGTCAGTCCGATCATGACCATCAGCGGCCTGCTGTTCCAGACCAATGACCCGCTGCTCAAGGACGTGCGTATTCGTCGAGCGGTGGCGCTGTCCCTGGATTACGCGCAGATGGTTGCGGCGTTGTCCGATGGTTTGTCGGTGGTCAACAACTCGGTAATCCCCACCGCCAGTCCCTATTACGACGCCACCGCCCACCAGGGTTACACCTACAACCTCGACGAGGCCCGGCGCCTGTTGAAAGAGGCGGGTTATGGCGGTGAAAAAATCCGCATGCTGGTCAATAAACGCTACCCGCAGATGTTCGACATGGGCTTGCTCAGCCAGGCCATGGCCCAGGCGGCGGGGCTGAATATCGAGATGGAGACGCTGGAGTGGGGCACGCAACTGGAGCGCTACCAGACCGGCAGCTACCAGATGATGTCGTTTTCATATTCCGGGCGCTTTGATGCTGCGCAAAGCTATGAGTCTGTCATCGGCGACAAGCAAAAGGAGCCGCGCAAAGTGTGGGACAACCCCCAGGCCCTGGCGATATTGCGCGACGCCCAGCGTGAGGTCGACCCCGCCAAACGCCAGCCACTGTTCGACAAGCTGCACAGCATGATGCTCACGGATGTGCCGCTGGTGGTCATCTACAACGGTACAGCCATCGGCGCCATGGGCAAGCGCGTTGAAGGTTACCGCTCCTGGCCCGTTGCCAAGCCGCGCCTGTGGGGCGTGAAGCTGGCCGACACTTCCAAGTAAGGCGTAGAGCTATGTTTCGATTCATATTGCACAGGCTCGGCATGGCAGTGCCGACCCTGTTGCTGATCTCGGTGATTGTATTTGCCTTGATCCGCCTGATTCCCGGCGACCCGGCATTGCTGATGCTCGGCGACATGGCCGACCCGCAAAGCCTGGCCGACATGCGCAGCAGCCTGGGTCTGGATCACTCGGTGGTGAGCCAGTACCTGATCTGGATCAAGTCGGTGCTCAGTGGTGATCTCGGGGTGTCCATCAGCAGCCGCCAGCCAGTGCTGGAGTTGCTGGTCGAGCGTTTCAGTGTCAGCGCCACGGTGGTGCTGGTTTCGGTGTTACTGGCAACCTTGCTCGCGGTGCCGGTGGGCTTGCTCGCGGCCTGGAAGCAAAACAGCGTGATGGACCTGGGCCTGGTGGCAACTGCGACCCTGCTGCTGTCGGTGCCCAGTTTCTGGCTGGGATTGCTGCTGCTGTATGTCTTCGGCATTCAGTTGGGCTGGCTGCCGGTGATCGGTTACGTCGGCTTCGCCAGCGACCCGCTGAAGGCTGTGACCTATGTGGTGCTGCCGATCATCACCCTGACCCTGGTGGAGTTCGGTGCCATTGCGCGGATGGCACGGGCCAGCACCATTGAAGTGCTACGCCTGGAGTATATCGCCCATGCCCGGGCCAAGGGCTTGTCCGAGAGTGCGGTGTTGTGGAGGCACGCCTTGCGTAATGCCTTTGCGCCGACCTGGACGCTGATCGGTCTGATTCTTGGCAATCTGCTGGGCGGCATTGCGGTACTGGAGACGGTGTTCACCTTGCCGGGGATCGGCCGGCTGATGGTGGATGCGATCTTCTCCCGCGACTATCCGGTGCTGCAGGGCTGCCTGCTGCTGATCACTTGCATCTACGTGTTGGTCAACCTGTTGGTGGATCTGCTGTATCCGTTGTTCGATCCAAGGGTGAAGCTATGAACCTCAAGACTCTTTCCTTGCCGGCAGAACCGGCTTGCCAGCCCCGGCGGCCCTGGCGTTACCCGCCGCTGAATGCATTGATCGGCGGCACCTTGCTCGCGGCATTGGTGGCACTGGCTCTGCTGGGTGTGGTGTGGACCCCGTACGACCCGCTGAAACTGGATCTGTTGTCGCGCCTGCAGCCGCCGAGCGCAGCGCATTGGCTGGGCACCGACGAATTCGGCCGTGATGTGTTCAGCCGCTTGATCATTGGTGCGCGTACCAGCCTGTGGATCAGCCTGCTTTCGGTAGCTGTAGCGGTTATCTGCGGCACGCTGATCGGCATGCTCGCCGGTTACCTGCGGGGCTGGACAGACCGCGTGCTGATGATGCTCAACGATGCGTTGCTGGCATTTCCCGGCATTCTCATGGCCCTGGGCATCATGGCGATCGTCGGTGCCAGCCAGTACGGCATCGTGCTTGCCTTGGGCATCGCCTACACCCCCTCAGTGGTGCGCGTGGTGCGTGGCAGCGTGCTGTCGTTACGTGAACTGGAATTCATCGAGGCCTCGCGGGTGATCGGCAACTCGGAGCTGTACACCATGTTCCGGCACATCACCCCCAATTGTCTGGCGCCATTATGTGTGCTGGCCACTAGCATGTTCGGCTGGGCCTTGCTCTCGGAGAGTGCGCTGAGCTTCCTTGGCCTCGGCGTGCCACCACCCGCTGCCACCTGGGGCAGCATGCTGTCGGCAAGCCGCACCTATATTTCCAGTGCGCCATGGCTGGGGATCTTCCCGGGCATCTTTATCAGCCTGACCTTGTTGGCTATCAATCTGTTCGGCGATGCCTTGCGTGATCGTCTCGACCCGCGCATGAGGACATGAGCATGAGCGCTCCAGTTACGTTACTGGCTGTTGAAAATCTACAGATTCGGGTCGGTGCAGACGGTCCGCTGGCCGTCGATGACTTCAGCTTCAACATGGCTCCCGGCGAGATCGTTGCGCTGGTGGGCGAGTCGGGCAGCGGCAAGACCATGGCCGCCCGCGCGGTCATTGGCTTGCTGCCGACGCCGATGCAGGTGTGCGGCGGGCGCATCACCTTTCAGGGCGAAGCGCTCAATACCGCTGATCCCAAGGGTATGCGCCAGGTACGGGGGGCACGGATCGGCATGGTATTCCAGGAACCCATGGTGTCGCTCAACCCGGCTCTGACCATAGGCCGGCAGATGAGTGAGGCGCTCAAGTTGCACACCACCCTGGACGCAGCCGCGATCCGCGAGCGCTGTATCGCGATGCTGCAACGTATCGGCATCAAGGACGCCGAGAAATGCCTGGCGTCCTACCCGCACCAGTTTTCCGGCGGCATGCGCCAACGCATCATGCTCGCGTCGGTGATGTTGTTGCGCCCGGCACTGCTGATCGCCGACGAGCCCACCACCGCGCTGGATTGCCTGGCACAGCTGGACGTGATCGAGCTGATGCTGGAACTGACCCGCGAGCAAGGCACCGCGATTCTGTTTATCAGCCACGACCTGTCCCTGGTGGCGCGTTATGCCCACAAGGTGGTGGTGATGCGCTCGGGCAAAGCCGTGGAGCAGGGCCGTATCGAAGACATCCTGTTTGCGCCCCGGGCCGACTACACCCGCCAGTTACTGGAGGCGTTGCCGCGCCGTGGCAAGCTGGTTCCACTCCCGGCCTCAGACAGCGCGCTGTTGCAGGTTCGCGATGTGTGTATCGAACATCCCGGCCCCCGCAGTTTCTGGGGCCGTAGCGTGCCAAAGCGCGTGGTGCATTCGGTGAACCTGAGCATCGCCCCGGGGGAGACCCTGGCGCTGGTCGGTGGCAGCGGTTCGGGCAAGACCACCCTGGGACGTGCGGTGGTCGGGCTGGTCACGCCCTGCGCCGGGGCGATCATGTTTCAAGGCGTGGATATCCTCAAGGCCGCCAACCGCGCGCATCGCCTGCAATGCCAGATGATTTTCCAGGACCCGTATTCATCCCTTGACCCGCGCATGACCGTCGGCCAGATCATCGCCGAGCCGCTGCGCCATGAGCCGGGGCTGAACCCTGCGCAAAAACGTCAGCGGGTCACCGATACCCTGGTGGACGTGGGCTTGCCCGAGCAGTTTCGTGAGCGCTTTGCCCATCAACTCTCCGGTGGGCAACGTCAGCGCGTGGCGATTGGCCGGGCGCTGGTCAGGCGGCCAAAACTGGTCATTGCCGACGAGCCGATTTCGGCGCTGGACATGACCATTCAGAAGCAGATCCTCGAACTGTTCGAGCGCTTGCAGCGCCAATATGGATTTGCCTGCCTGTTTATCTCCCACGACCTCTCGGCGGTGGAACGCATCGCCCATCGCGTGGCGGTGATGAACCAGGGCGAGGTGGTTGAAATTGGCTCGCGGGACAGTATTTTCGACACCCCGCAACACCCCTATACCCGTCGGCTCCTCGCGGCGGCCAGCCCCCTGGAGAAACGTGCGGATGGCAGTTATCGCCTTCGTGCCAGTGTGATTTAGCGACTGCAGCACCCCAGGCCATGGCGTAGAACCCCAACCCTTCGCAAATCGATGATTTGCGAAGCGGGCGAAGCCATGGCCGAAGAAAACAAAAATAACCTTACTCAACCTGTCTGCCAGGAACCTACACATGAAGAACCGCATCAACCAAGTCGTTACCAGTGCCGGGGTCGTGGGCGCCAGTTTCATGCCCGTGTTTGCCCAGGCCGACTTCGTCTCCGACAGCAAAGCTGCACTTGAACTGAAGAACTATTACTTCAACCGCGACTACCGCGAATCCAGCGGGCAGAACAAGCGCGAGGAGTGGGCACAGGGCTTTATCCTGAACCTTGAGTCGGGCTTCACCGAGGGCACCGTCGGTTTTGGTCTGGATGCAGTCGGCATGCTGGGTGTAAAGCTCGATTCCAGCCCGGACAATTCAGGCACAGGGCTGCTGGCGCGCTCGAGCGTGGCCGAGCCGGGCTCCCCCAGCTATGCCCGCCGCGCCCATGACAACTACTCCAAGCTCGGTATCACCGGTAAGGCGCGCCTGGCCCAAAGCGAGCTGCGGGTGGGCTACATGGTGCCCGACCTGCCGACCCTGCAGCCGAACCTCAGCCGTCTGTTCCCGCAGAGTTTCAGTGGTACGGCGCTGACCTCCAAAGACATCGACAATCTGACGTTGAGCGTGGGCCAGCTGGATCAGGTCAAGCAACGGGACTCGACTCACTACGAGGACATGGGGCTTACCAGCCAGTACGGCGCCTACAAAAGCAGCGCCAGGAGCGACGAGTTCCGCTACGCCGGCGGCGACTACAAGCTGACGCCGACCACCCTGGTCACCTACCAGTTTGCGCAACTGGAGAGCCTGTATCGCCAGCATTACCTGGGTTTGAAAAACAGCTTCAAGTGGGGCCCCGGTACCTTCAAGACCGACATCCGTTACTTCAGTGCCAGCGAAGACGGCTCGGCGCTTGCCGGCAAAGTGGATAACCGTGCGTTGAGTACCCGGGTGGGCTACGGCCTCAATGGCCACAACCTCAGCGGGGGCTACCAGCAGCAGTACGGTGCGACACCCTTCACCTATGTTGACGGCAGCAACACCTACCTGTTCACCGAGTACCAACTGGCCAACTTCTCCCAGACCAACGAACGGGTGTGGCATGCCCGCTATGACTATGACTTTGCCGTACTGGGCGTACCGGGCCTGCTGTTTTCGACGCGTTATGCCAAGGGCTTTGACGCCAAGGTCATCGGCTTCAACGGCGAAGGGCGCGAATGGGAGCGTGATTTAAGCCTGGGCTATGTGGTGCAGAGCGGCACCTTCAAGAACGTGTCGCTGCGTTGGCAGAACGCCAGCGCCACCAGCAACTTTGCCCGCGACACCAATGAGAATCGAGTGATCCTGGGTTACAGCCTGGCGCTCTGGTAGCGGTATCGGCGTGCGCCAGGGTGAGCCTGGCGCACGCCCAAGCAGTGGAATGAGGGGATAGATCAGATGACGAGTTTGCCGTTGCGGCGGGCATTGCCCGGCCAACAACGCGTGTCGGCGCGTGGCGTGAGTGATTTCATCGATGCGGTGAACGCTGCGGGCCTGGAGTTGCACAGTTTCATGCTGTATCGCGACGGCGCGGTGGTGGCCGAAGCATTTTGGGCGCCTTACCGTGCAGACCGGCTGCACGTTCAACATTCGGCAACCAAGAGCTGGGTGTCCATGGCCATCGGGCTGTTGGTGGATGACGGCGTGCTGTCGCTGGACGCCAAAGTAGTGGATTTTTTCCCCGGCCAATGCCCGACCCCCATCAGCCAACACCTGGCGGCCATGACCGTGCGCGATTTGCTGACCATGCGCACCGGCCATCGTCAGGGAATTTCCGGCGGGGCCTGGCGCGGGCGCAGTGAAAGCTGGGTCAGATTGTTCCTCAATGAGCCGGTCGAAGAGCCGCCAGGACAGCGCTTCATCTACAGCAGCGCGTCGAGTTTCATGCTCTCGGCCATTGTCAGTGTCGTCAGCGGCCAGACCGCCTTTGAACTGTGCAACGCACGTATCTTCGAGCCCATGGGCATGGGCCGTATCGAGTGGGATCTGGCGCCTGGCGGTTACAACACCGGCGGTAATGGCTTGAGTTGCAGTACCGAAGATTTGCTCAAGTTCGGTGTACTGCATTTGCAGCAAGGAAGCTGGGAAGGGCAGCAACTGCTGTCCCGCGAGTGGGTGGCCGAGGCCACGCGCGGGCATGTCGAGGATGTGTGGATGGGCGCCTTCGATGGCAAGCGCTACCTGGGCCGCGACGAGTCCGGCGACGCCGGTATCACCCGCCGCGAGGGCTACGGCTACCAGTGGTGGATGACCCTGCACGGTGGCTATTACGCCTCCGGGGTGTTTGGCCAGCAGTGCATTGTGCTGCCGGAGCAGAACGCGGTGATTGCCTTTACTGCCGGGCTGCCATTGGGCGAACGGCGCTTGCACAGCCTGCTGTGGGAACACCTGTTGCCTGCGCTGGACGGGCCGGCCGACAGCGCGGCAGACCCGGGGCTGGCGGCGCTGTTGGCCCGCCAGCAGCGGCCGTCTCTGTCTGGCGCATCGACCTCATCGCGCCAGGCCGGGTTCAGCGGCAGGTTCGTGATGCAGGCCAATGAAGATCAGGTCAGCCAGGTGCGTCTGGTGTTTGGTGCCGGCTTCTGCGACTTCTACCTCACCGACCCGCGAGGCACCCACTGCATCCGCGCCGGGTTCGCCGACGCCATCGAAAGCCGGACCAGCATGACCGGCCACTATCTGCATCACCAATACCAGCCGGACATGACCCCGGTAGTGGCGCAAGCGGTCTGGACCGAAGACGGGGCGCTGAGCATGAGCTGGCAATTTGTCGAAACGGCCTTTTGTGACCGCGTCATCTGCCGGCTTGAGCACGGCACCTTGTCTGTGGACCGCAGCGTCAACGTTAACGCAGGTCCGTTGCAGCGCCCGACGCTGAGCGGACATCCCGCAACAGCTTTTCAGGAGTCACCATGAACGATCTTTCCCACCCGGCAGGTTCCGCGAGCAGCGCGTTCTGGGCGCCGTTTACCCCGATGCGCCAGTTCCAGCAACAACCGATGATGTTCACCAGCGCCGACGGGATGTACTACACCACCAGCGATGGCCGGCGCGTGCTGGATGCGATGGCCGGGTTGTGGTGTGTCAACGCCGGGCATGGCCAGGCAAAAATTGTCGAAGCCATTCGCGAGGCCGCGGGGCGCCTGGACTTTGTTTCGTCATTCAAGATGAGTCACCCACAGGCCCTGGAGATGGCCGAGCGCCTGATCGAAATCAGCCCGGCGGGTATGGAGCAAGTGTTCTTCACCAATTCGGGTTCCGAAGCGGTGGACACCGCCCTGAAGATCTCCCGGGCGTATCACCAGGCCCGGGGCGACAGCCGCCGCACCAAGTTTATCGGGCGTGCCAAGGGCTACCACGGCATGGGTTTCGGTGGCCTGTCGGTGTCGGGTATCGGCCGCCAGAAGCGTGACTTTGGTCCGCTGCTGGGGGAGGTCTCACACCTGCCGCTGCCGTACGACGCGGGCATGCGTTTCAGCGCGGGGCTCGCGCAACAGGGCGAGAGTTACGCTGATGCACTGACTCAGTTGCTGGATATCCAGGACCCGAGCACCGTGGCCGCTGTCATCGTCGAACCGGTTACAGGCTCGGGCGGCGTCTATCCACCGCCCCAGGGCTATTTGCAGCGCTTGCGCGAGATCTGCACCCGCCACGGTGTGCTGCTGATATTCGATGAAGTGATTACCGGCTTTGGCCGCGTAGGTGCCAGCTTTGCCGCCCAGGCCTTCGGCGTGACGCCGGACCTGATCACCACGGCCAAAGGTCTGACCAACGGCGCCGTACCTATGGGGGGCGTGCTGGTCAGCGGCGCGGTGTACGAAGCGTTCATGGCCGGGCCGCCGAACGTTATCGAACTCATGCACGGTTATACCTATTCGGCGCACCCGCTGGCGTGTGCGGCCGGGCTGGCGACCATCGAGGTGCACCGCGAACTGGGCATCAACGAGCACGTTAACGCGGTCAGCGGCCTCTGGCAGTCTGCCGCGCTGGCACTGCAGGGCGTTGGGCCGGTACTGGATGTACGCGCCATCGGCTTGCTCTGCGCCGTCGAACTTGAGCCGCGCCCCGGTGCTGGCGGCGCCCGTGGCAGCGAAGTTGCGCAGTGGTGCTTTGAACATGGCGTGCTGGTACGCGGCTCGGGCGACACCATCGTGATCTCGCCGCCGCTGGTGATCAGCCCGCAGGAGATTGCCCAGGTGTTTGACACCTTGGCAGGTGCTTTGAATCAGGTGGCCTGAGGGGAGTCGACGGCATGTCCGATCTGTTTGAGTTCTATATTGACGGCGCCTGGGTCAAACCCCACGGCGAAACCGTCGAAACGGTGGTGAACCCGTCCACCGAACAGGTGGTCGCGCGCATCATCCTGGGTGACGCGCAGGATGCGGACCGTGCAGTCAGCGCGGCCCGCCAGGCTTTCCCGGCGTACGCCGCCAGTTCACTTGAGGCACGCATTGACCTGCTGCACAGCATCATCGAGGTCTACAAAGGCTACAGCGAAGCGTTAATCGAAGCGGTGCACCTGGAGATGGGCGCGCCGTTGTCCCTGGCGCGCAGCGCCCATGTACCGGCGGGCCTTGGCCACCTGATGCAGGCGCTGGAGGTGTTGCGCGAGTACCGTTTCGAACGTCGCCTGGGCAATACGCTGGTGGTGCGTGAGCCCATTGGCGTGAGTGCCCTGATCACCCCGTGGAACTGGCCGCTCAACCAGCTCACCTGCAAGCTCGCGCCAGCCCTGGCGGTGGGCTGCACCCTGGTACTCAAGCCGAGTGAGCGTGCGCCTTTGTCGGCCCATATCCTCGCTCAGATATTGCATGAAGCCGGCGTGCCCAAAGGGGTATTCAACCTGGTCCACGGCGACGGCCCTGGGGTGGGAGCCGCACTGGCCCGCCATGTTGATGTGGACATGGTGTCTTTTACCGGTTCGACCCGCGCCGGTATCGCTGTGGCCAAAATGGCCGCCGATACGGTCAAGCGTGTATCCCAGGAGCTGGGCGGCAAATCCGCGAATATCCTGCTCGACGATGCCGACCTGCCCAGCGCGGTGCGCCACGGCGTGCTGGGCTGTATCCGCAACAGCGGCCAGTCGTGTAATGCACCGACGCGCTTGCTGGTGCCTCGTGTGCAGCAACAGGCGGTGATTGATATCGCCCGTCAAGTGCTGGACCAGGTGTGCTTCGACGACAGTGAGCCGACCTCAGCCATAGGCCCGGTGGCTAACGCCATGCAGTTTGAACGGGTACAGGCCATGATCGCGCAGGCCATTGCCGAGGGGTCGCGGTTGGTCGCCGGAGGACCGGGACGACCCCATGGGATTGAGCGTGGCTACTACGTGCAACCGACGATATTTGCCGACGTCACGCCGGACATGCTGGTGGCGCGAGAAGAAATCTTCGGCCCGGTGCTGGCGATCATGCCGTACGACAGCGAAGCCGAGGCCATCGCTATTGCCAACGACAGCCCTTACGGCTTGTCGGGGTACGTCACCTCGGCAAGCCTGGAGCGCAGTCGCAAGGTTGCCCGCCAACTGCGCACCGGCATGGTCCACCTCAACGGCGCACGGGCCGACCAGGCCGCGCCTTTTGGCGGCTACAAACAGTCGGGTAACGGCCGTGAGTGGGGCGAGTCGGGGTTTGACGAATACCTGGAGAGCAAGTCGCTGTTCGGCTATTAGCGGCACGTCTGGTCAGACCGCGTGTCCATCGGCAGTTGGAGGCCTGCTTTTCATTTGCAGGGCAAGTGCGCCGATGGCCACACCTGCTGCAGCGGCGCCCGTAATGGGGATATAGGCGAGCCCGAAATGGGTAATCACCCAGCCTGCACCTATGCCGCCCAACGCCGTTCCGAGGTTGAAGGACGCAATATTAAGCCCTGAAGCCACTGCACTGGACTGCGGAGTGTAGTGGTGTGCCAGGCGCAGCATGCGCAGGGTCGACATGGTCACTATGGCAAAGAACACCACTCCCAATAGCCCCACCAGCGTTAACGTGGCGATCATCGAATCGCCCCAGAGGTACAACCCCGACAGATTAAGCATCAATGCCGTCAACCCGCCGAGCAAACATCGATCGGCGTCGAAGGCATCCACGAGATAGCCCCCCAGCAAATTGCCGAGAATGGAGCAGATACCGAACACCAGCATCGCCAGGCTCAGAACCTGCGGCGGGACACGGGTGATGTCCAGCAGGAACGGCGATACGAAGGTAAAGAATGAAAAAGTCGCCACGCTCACCAGCATCGCGATCGTGGCAGCCCCCAACAGTTCAGGGTGCAACAGGGCCGCGAGGCTTTGTTTCAGGTCTGTGGTGCGGGGACTTGCGCAACGGGGTTGCTGGCGCATCAGCAGCACCAGGCCCAGGGTGCTGATCAGGCCCAGGCCGCTGATGGCCAGGAACACCATGCGCCATGACCAGTAGCTGCCGAAGAAGGTGCCCAGAGGCACGCCAAAGGCGATTGAAAGGGTCAGGCCCATCCATACCAGCGATAGCGCTCGCCCTGCGCGCACCGGGTCGACCAGTTTGACCGCCGCGTTGGAGGCCACGGCCATGAATACCCCATGCGCGAGGCCGATGATGAAACGTACGCCATGCAAGGTCAGTACATCGGGCGCCAGACTGATGGCCACGCTGCCGGCGGCAAGCACGCCGAGGGTCAGCAACAAGACGGTTTTGTCGCGCCAGTTGGCCAACAGGGCCGTGATGATCGGGGCGCCGATGGCTGCGCCCAAGGCATAGGCGGCGATGGCTGAGCCAACTTGGGAGATGGACTCATGCAAGTCCATTGAGATCGCCGACACCAGGCCGGCAACAACGAATTCGGACAGGCCGAAGGTAAAAGTACAGAGCGAAAAAATGTAGATGACGGCTGGCATAAAAACTCGGTTGTGGGGGAGGGGCGCAACCCGTTGTTGCAAAGGTGGAGGGGATAGTGCGGCGCCAAGAGTGAGATGAGAAATACTTTAAAAGTCTCTGTTTAATACTATTGGCGGGGCTTGGTTGCTTTTTGATGGCGCGAGTATTGATCCGCGGTGAATGGCTGGTTTAGTTGTGATGTTCGGCGGGTTGGCGTATCACGGGGCGGCACGATCCTGAATAACAGGTCGATTACTCAAGTATCGGTTTTTCTCGCTGACAGCTGCAGGCGCTTGCCAATAGACGTGAAAGTAATTTGCTTTATCGGTCGGCTCGGCAATGTTTGTTTGAGCTTTTTAACGGGGGCAAGTGAATCTCGGTTCATAACCATTATCTGCACCGTTGATGACGGCCGGGCCGCCAGGTTATTGATCCCGCGCACTGGCGTCGCGAGCTTGAACAGCCTGCTGGCACTCTAACTGACCCGGGCGGCCAGCATCCCCTCGACCCGGGGACCGGCGTTGAAGTCGAGCATGGAAATGAAGCTGTCCATCAGCGGTGATTGGTTGTCGATGTTCCAGCTCATATACAGGCCGATGGCCGGGTTGGGGGAGGCGGTCACGGGGTTGATCCGGCGGAACAGGACCTTGTCGCGCATGATTGAGCCGGCAATCGACTCAGGCACCAGGGCAACGCCGAAACCGCAGGCCACCAAGCCGATCAAGGTCTGGATCTGCGCAGCCTCCTGCACCACCCTGGGGTAAAAACCGGCGGCTTCACACAAGGCGATCAACTGACTGTGATAGCCGATGCCCAGGGCTTGGGGGGTGAATACGAAGTCTTCCCCGGCGAAATCCCTCAAGTCGATCCGACCTTCCTTCGCCTTCGGGTGATCGGCGGGCAGCGCCATCACGATCTCTTCGTCCAGCAGCAGGCGTGACTCGACGTTTTGCGCCGAGATCGGCAACTTGCGCATGAAGGCAATATCCGCTTCTCCCGACACAATGGCCCTGGCCTGGCTGGAAGAAGGCATCTCCTTGATGATCAACTGGACTTTGGGGTAGGACTCGCGGAACTGGCGCAAGGTACTGAGCAGTGACTCGTAGTAGGCGATCGACAACGCAGTCACCGTGAGTTTGCCGGCAATGCCCTGGGACACCTGGCGGGCGTGTTCGATGCCCAGCTCCAGCTCCTTCAACGTGCTGTAGGCAGTGTTCAGGAATGCATCGCCAGCCGGGGTCAGCTTGACCCCGCGTTTATTGCGCGTGAACAGACTGAACCCCAGTTTGTCTTCCAGCCGGTTGATGGCCTGGCTCAACGGGGGCTGGGCCATATGCAGGCGAATGGCCGCCTTGTTGAAATTCAGCTCTTCAGCCACGGCGATGAATTGGCGTAGCAGGCGGGTTTCGATCATTTCTTCTGTTCCTTCATTGAACTGATCTGTGGGCTGGGTGCGGCAATGGTAGCGGTAAACAGGCGCTCGACTAAGGCATAAACATCGCCAAGTTGTAGGTTTGATCCAAAAACGTGCAGGCGCTGTCGAGCAGGCCTGAATGCCGCGGGGACGTTTGCGGATGGGCCTTGGAATAAATAATCGTCAAGGGATCATTTGGATTGAACATCAGCTTGATAGGCCGCATGTATCAACTTGCGTCGCCGTTAGTATTAAACAATGTGCATATACATTGTCAGGCTGAGGCAGCACCCAAGAGCAAACCGATATCTTGACTCACAACATCGGTTGGGTCGGTTATCAAGCAATTGAAGAGGCCGACCCGACAACTGGAAGTGAATGGAGCTCCATGGTTGGTGGAAAGGCATAAATGATCAGATAACAGTCTTTCCGACGACACCTACAGACTCTCAGGGTCGCCAAAGAACATCTGAATTCGCGAGCGCAACCAGCGCTCCCCGGGATCGTTGTCCTGGGCGCCGCGCCATGCCATGTGCAGTTCAAAGGCCGGGGTGTCCAGCGGCGGGTCTTCGGCGCGAACGCCGCCGGCGGCGGTCAGGGCTTCGGCGGTGTAATCCGGCACGGTGGCGATGATGTCGGTGCCGGCGAGCAGGGTACTCAGGCCGTTGAACTGCGGTACGGCCAGCACGACGTGGCGCTTGCGGCCCATTTTTTCCAGCTCGGTGTCCATAAAGCCGCTGAGGTCGCCGGCAAATGAAACCAGGGCATGGGGCCGGGCACAGAAGTCATCCAGGCTTAACGGGCCGGGCACTGTGTCGGCGCGCAACAGTTTGGGCTTGCTGCGGCGCAATACCTTGCGCTTGGCATTGGCTGGCAGGTCGCTGGTATAGCTGACACCCACGGAAATTTCACCGGAGGCCAGCAGCGGCGGCATCAGGATGTAGTTGACCCGGCGCACCACCAGCACGATCCCCGGCGCTTCTGCCCGCAAGCGCTTGAGCAGCATGGGCAGCAGCGCAAATTCCACATCATCTGACAGGCCAATCCGGAATACCGAGGTGCTGGTGGCCGGGTTGAACTCCGAGGCGCGGCTCACGGCCGTGGAAATTGAATCCAGGGCCGGAGACAGCAGGGCAAAAATCTCGATCGCCCGGGCCGTAGGCTCCATGCTGCGCCCGGTGCGCACAAACAAAGGGTCGTCGAACAGGTTGCGCAGGCGTGAAAGTGCCGCACTGATTGCCGGTTGCCCCAGAAACAGTTTCTCGGCGGCGCGGGTCACACTGCGCTCATGCATCAGGGTTTCGAAGACGATCAGCAAATTCAGATCGACGCGACGCAAGTCGTTACGGTTCATCTGGCAGGCTTCACAGGCGGTTCAACGGTGAGGTAGGTAACGGATCTTACTGGCAAAACTCGTAAATCGACACACGGTAGATTGGCTTTCTGCGTTTTTACTGGCCGCAGTGCTGTTTGCCAGCGGACAAAATGCCTGCGGATCAATGTCAGGCATGTCGACTATTAATGCTGTCTGTTAGTCTTGCGCACAAAGCCCGGATAAAGTCCGTGGCATTAGCGATTAATTAGGCGAGGTTTGTAATGTCGCGCACGATCCGTTTTCACAAGTTTGGCCCGGCCGAGGTACTCACGTGCGAAGAGCACGAGGTCGCTGCGCCTGCGGCCGGGGAAGTGCAGGTGCGTGTCCAGGCTATTGGTATCAGCTGGTATGACGTGCTCTGGCGGCAGAACCTGGCCCCGAGCCAGGCCCGCTTGCCTGCAGGTATCGGCCATGAGATGGCCGGTATTGTCACTGCCGTAGGTGCCGGTGTGGAGGATCTGGCGGTGGGTGACAAGGTCGCCAGCTTTCCCGGCCAGAGTGCCAACGACTATCCCACCTATGGCGAGCTGATCGTGATGCCGCGTTCGGCCCTCACTCGCTACCCGGATGTCCTGACCCCGGTTGAGGCCAGTGTGCATTACACGCCTTTGCTGATCGCCTACTTTGCCTATGTCGATCTGGCGCGGGTCAAGCCCGGCCAGACCGTGCTGATCACCGATGCCAGCCACTGCGCAGGGCCTTCGTTCGTGCAGCTGGGCAAGGCGTTGGGGGTCAAGGTCATTGCGGCGACCCGGGATGCTGCAGAGCGTGAAGGTTTGCTGGCTCTGGGTGCAGACAAGGTCATAGTCACCGAGGAGCAGGACTTGCTGATGCAAATCAACAAGATCACTGACAACAAAGGGGTCGACGTTGTACTTGACGGCCTTGGCGGCCCGCAGATGTCGGTGCTGGGTGATGTGCTGGCCCCCCGGGGCAGTCTGGTGCTGTATGGCCTGCAGGGCGGCAACAACACCCCGTTCCCGGCCTGTGCGGCGTTCCAGAAGAACATCCAGTTCTTTGTTCACTGTATCGGTAACTTCACCGGCAAGCCGGAGCTGGGCATTGCCCAGGATGAAGAAGCCATGCAACGGGCGCTGCGCGAGATCAACCAGTTGACCGCCGACCGGGTGCTGTTGCCACTGGAAGTGCGGGTGTTCCCCTTTGAAGAGTTCGTAGAGGCCCATCGCTACATGGACGATTGCCCATGCCGTGGGCGGGTCGCCTTGCAACTGACCGACGCCTGAAACTGCCAGCGCCCCCAGTGCAAGGCTAAGGGGCGTTGATTTCACCCCGTAGTCTGCATCGCTGGCAAGCCAGGCTCCCACAGGGAGAGTTGACCGGGTTGAGTCTGCAGGAGCGGGCTTGCCCGCGATGCGGGGTCAGACGCAGCACCCCGTGGTCAGCATCGCTGGCAAGCCAGACTCCCACAGGGAGAATCGACCGGATTGATTCTGTAGGAGCGGGCTTGCCCGCGATGCGGGGTCAGACGCAGCACCCGGTGGTCAGCACCGCTGGCAAGCCAGGCTCCCACAGGGAGAATTGACCGGGTTGAATCTGTAGGAGCGGGCTTGCCCGCGATGCGGGGTCGGACGCAACATCTGCGTCAGCGCCCACTGATTTTTCATTAACAACCCGCACCACTCATCCAATAGGGTTTGCCAGAGCACCGGGCAAACTGATATCTGTACGCATATCCAGTATTCGACGCCAGTGGTTTGTCCTGCCCGTGATTTCCGATCCTCTTGAAGATCCGCTTTATTACCTGAAGAATTTCCAGCACGTGCTCGGCTGGATCGCGACCCGCTACAGCGATGTCCTCAGTACCGAAGAGCAGCAATTCATCGCCGGTTTTGCCCTGTTGCCCAATGCCTCCCAGGCGCTCTGGGTGCGCATGATCATGCGCAAGGGGCAGCACTTTCGCGCAAGCAAGCTCGACTACCCGGAAATCGGTGATTGCGCGCAGGCGGCTGCGCCTCTGCTGGCTCTGGGCTGGCTGGATGATCAGGCGCCCCTGGCCCTGGCCGAGGTGTTTGAAGTGCTGACCAAGCCGGAAATCCAGGCACGGTTCAGCGCCCATCTCACCCGGCCCAAGGGTAAAAAAACCGATTGGCTGCAGGACCTGGCCGGCGACTTTCCGCAAATACAGAGCCTGTGTGCATGGCACCCCACGCTGCAAGAACCCCTCTACAGCCTCGGCAACCGGGCGCTGGGGGATCGCCTGCGGCTGATGTTCTTTGGCAACCTCAGTCAGGGCTGGTCAGATCTGGTGTTGGCCGATCTGGGTCTGTTCACCTACGAAAAGGTTGATATCAGCCCCGAGTCACGGGCCTTGCGCTGCCGGGCCGATATTGACGGTTATCTGCATCTTTATGCCTGTCGCGAACAGTTTGAAAGTGCTGGCGATGTGAGTGCCGTGCTGCCAGCGGTGCTGGACTACGTGGCAGATAACCCCTGGCTGCAACGACGCAGGGCGCGCTTGCTGTTCCAGTTCGGCCAGCACCACGAACGGGCAGGGGAGCTGGCCCGGGCACTGGAGGTTTACCAGCACTGCGGGCACCCCGAGGCGCGCCTGCGCATGATCCGGGTACTTGAATTGCTGGAGCAATACCCGCAGGCCATGACCCTGGCAGACGCTGCGCAAGGTGCGCCGTTCAACGACGCCGAGCATCAGCAATTGCAGCGCATGCTCCCGCGGCTGCGACGCAAGCTCGGACTGCCGGCGCTGGTGCGAACCAAACCCAGCCCCCCTGAACGGTTGGACCTGAGCCTGGAGCGCATTGAGGCAACCTCGGTCGAGTTCATGGTGGTGGCACATCTGCACACGCCGGACGAGCCCGTGCATTACGTTGAAAACACCTTGATCAACGGGCTGTTTGGCCTGTTGTGCTGGCCGGCCATTTTTGCACCGCTGCCCGGGGCATTTTTTCACCCGTACCAAAGCGGCCCGGCTGATTTGCTGGAGCAAGACTTCTACCTGCGCCGGGCCGAGCTGTTCGAGGCCTGTCTGGCGCAGCTGGACAGTGGCCAGTACCTGAAGACTGTCCGCGATGCATATAGCGCCAAGTTCGGTGTGCAATCACCCTTTGTGGCCTGGAACTATCTGAGCGAGGCGCTGCTGGAAGACGCACTGACCTGCCTGCCGCCCGCCCACTTGAAGGTCTGGTTCCTGCGCCTGCTGCAGGACATCAAGGCCAACCGCTCGGGCATGCCGGACTTGATCCAGTTTTGCCCGGCGCAAAAAACCTACCGCATGATCGAGGTCAAAGGCCCGGGTGACCGTTTGCAGGACAACCAGCTGCGCTGGCTGGACCTGTGCGAGCAACATCAAATGCCCGTCACCGTCTGTTACGTGCAATGGCAGGCCCCGGGCCCTTGAACTATCGGGTGGCAGTCCGTGCCCTGTGCGAGTTCACGGCCAAGGTCGGCGATCTGGACTTGCGCTTCACCCCGTCACCCACGGCCCAGCAGGGAATTGCCGGGCATCGCACCGTCGCTTCCCGACGCAGTGCCGGGTACCAGGCCGAGTTGAGCCTGGAGGGGCAGTTCGGCGCATTGACCGTACGCGGCAGGGCGGACGGCTATGACCCGTCGGGCAATGTGCTGGAGGAAGTCAAAACCTATCGCGGCGATTTCACGGCGATACCGGCCAATCACCGTCAATTGCACTGGGCCCAGTGCCGGGTTTACGGCTGGTTGCTCTGTCAGAGCCTGCAGTTGCCCGAGGTCAATCTGGCACTGGTGTATTTCGATATCGTCAGCGAGCAGGAAACCCGGCTCCAGGAAACCTGGAGCGCCGAGCGGCTGCAGGACTTTTTCAATCAGCAATGCAGGTTGTTTTTGACCTGGGCCGATCAGGAAATGGCCCATCGTGAAGCGCGGGATGCGGCGGCCCGCAGCCTGGCGTTCCCTCATCCACAGTTTCGTACCGGGCAAAGGGCTCTGGCCGAAGCGGTGTACAAGACCGCCAGCGGCGGGCGCTGCCTGATGGCCCAGGCGCCCACCGGCATTGGTAAAACCATCGGTACGCTATTCCCCTTGGTCAAGGCCATGCCGGCCCGGGAACTGGACAAATTGCTGTTTCTGACGGCCAAGACCCCCGGGCGCAAGCTGGCCCTGGATGCCGCTCAGGTGCTTTATCCGCGAGCTGCCAACCCGGCGCTACGGGTTTTGGAACTGGTGGCCCGGGACAAGGCCTGTGAATACCCGCAGAACGCCTGCAATGGTGAATCCTGCCCGTTGGCCAAGGGTTTTTATGACCGCTTGCCGGCAGCGCGGCTGGCGGCTGTCGCACAGTCGCCGCTGGACCAGCAGACCCTGCGCGAGGTGGCCCTGGCCCATCAGGTATGCCCGTATTACCTGAGCCAGGAAATGGCACGCTGGGCCGACCTGATCATTGCCGATTACAACTACTACTTCGATTTCACGGCCTTGCTTTATGGCCTGGCCCAGGCCAACCAGTGGCGGGTCGCGACCCTGGTGGACGAGGCGCACAACCTGGTGGAGCGCGGGCGCCAGATGTACAGCGCCAGTCTGCACCAGCAAACCCTCAATAGCGTGCGCCAGGATGCCCCGCCAGCGCTGGACAAGGTATTCAAGCGCCTCAATCGGGAATGGAATGCCCTGCACAAAGACCAGCCAGGGCCTTATCAGGTGCACGGGCAATTGCCGGCTAAATGGCTCAATGCCTTGTCCGGCTGCATCACCGCCATTGGCGACTACCTTAACGATCACCCCCAGGGGCTGAGTGGAAAACTGCAAGGCTTCTACTTTGAAGCCCTGCAATTCAACCGGGTGGCGGAGTTGTTTGATGCGCATTTCCTGTTCGACGTGAGCCTGGTTGAAGGCGGCAAAAAACGCCTGTCACAACTCAACCTGCGCAATATTGTGCCGGCGCTCTTTATCGGCCCGCGACTGGCCAGTGCGCAGAGCAATGTGCTGTTTTCCGCCACCCTCAGCCCGCGGAGCTATTACACCCACTTGTTGGGGCTGCCCACTGATGCGGTGTGGATCGATGTGGAATCGCCGTTTCAGGCCCGACAACTGGCGGTACAGGTAGTCAGCCGGATATCCACCCGCTTTGTGCATCGCCAGGCCTCGCTGGAGCCCATCGTGGAGCTGATCTGCGGGCAATTCACCCGGCGCCCCGGCAACTATCTGGCCTTTTTCAGCAGCTTTGATTACCTGCAACAGGTGGCCGGGTTGCTCGCCGAGCGCTATCCGCACATTGCCCAGTGGTCCCAGGCTCGGGGCATGGATGAAGCAGCGCGCCAAGGGTTTCTCGATCAATTCACGCTCTCGGGGCAGGGCATTGGCTTTGCGGTGCTGGGCGGGGCGTTTGGCGAAGGCATCGATTTACCCGGTGCACGGTTGATCGGTGCCTTTGTCGCGACCCTGGGGCTGGCGCAGTTGAACCCGGTCAACGAGCAGATCAAGCAGCGCATGGGTGCCCTGTTCGGTGCCGGGTATGACTACACCTACCTGTATCCGGGGGTGCAAAAAGTGGTGCAGGCGGCAGGGCGGGTGATTCGCACCCAGGATGATCAGGGCACGCTGTTTCTGATTGATGACCGGTTTGCCGAGCCCAAGGTGCAACAGCTGTTCCCGCGCTGGTGGCAGTTGGGTTGAGAGCACAACCTTGTGGCACACTGCTGAGCCTGTGGTGCATGACGCGCCTTGTCCAAGCAGTGGAGTTTTATCGATGAGCATCAAACGTTTCGGTACCGGCGCAGTAGGCGCAGGTGGGCAGCCTTTACCTTTCGCCCGCGCTGTTGAAGCCGATGGCTGGCTGCATGTGTCGGGTCAGGTGGCCATGGAAAACGGCGAAATCATCAACGGCGGCATCGTTGAGCAGACCCACAAGACCATGCAAAACCTGATCGCGATTCTTGAAGAAGCCGGCTATGGCCTTGAAGACGTGGTCCGCGCTGGCGTGTGGCTGCAGGACCCGCGGGACTTCTGGAGTTTCAACAAGGTGTTTGCCTCGTATTTCAAAAGCGAACACGCCCCGGCCCGCGCCTGTGTCCAGGCGATGATGATGGTGGATTGCCGGGTCGAAATCGACTGCATCGCCTACAAGGCCAAGCGCTAAACCCTGGCTCGCGATCAATATAAAATGTGAGGAGTCGAGTGTGTCGATGACGTTGAACAATGCCCAAGTACTCAAAGGTGCTGCCAACCCCGCCGACCATCTGGTGCGTGATGTCAGTTTGCCGGCGCTGGTGATTCACCGGGCTGCACTGGAACACAATATTCGCTGGATGCAGGACTTCGTCAGCCGCAGCGGCGCAGAGCTGGCGCCCCACGGCAAGACCAGCATGACCCCGGCATTGTTTCGCCGCCAGCTGGCGCAAGGCGCCTGGGGTATAACCCTGGCCAGTGCAGTGCAGACCTGCACGGCCTATGCCGGGGGGGTGCGCCGGGTACTGATGGCCAATCAATTGGTCGGCCGCGCCAATATGGCGTTGATCGCCGGTTTGCAACAAGACCCGGCCTTCGAATTTCATTGCATGGTCGATCACCCGGACAACGTCCAGGCGCTGGGGGCTTTTTTTGCCGAGCGTGGTCAGCGTCTGAACGTGATGATCGAATACGGTGTGGTGGGCGGCCGTTGTGGCTGTCGTACCGAGCAAGAAGTGCGGGCCCTGGCTGCTGCGATCAAGGCACAACCGGCCCTGGCGCTGACCGGCATCGAAGGCTACGAAGGGGTGATACACGGCGAGCAGGCGGTCAGCGGGATTCGCGCGTTTGCCGCTTCCCTGGTACGCCTGGCCCTAGAACTGCAACGTGACGGCGCCTTTGCGCTGGACAAGCCGATCGTCACGGCCTCGGGCTCTGCCTGGTATGACCTGATTGCCGAAGGTTTCGCCGCCGAGGCGGCCAGCGGGCGTTTTCTGAGCATTCTGCGCCCCGGCAGTTATGTGGTGCACGATCACGGGATCTACAAAGACGCCCAGTGCTGCGTGCTGGACCGTCGCAGCGACTTGCACGAGGGCTTGCGCCCGGCGCTGGAAGTCTGGGCCCATGTGCAATCGTTGCCGGAACCGGGCTTTGCGGTGATTGCCCTGGGCAAGCGCGATGTGGCCTACGATGCGGGGCTGCCGATGCCGTTAAAGCGTTACCGCGAAGGGGTATTGCCGGCCGTGGGTGATGACGTCAGTGCCTGTACGGTCACGGCGGTCATGGATCAGCACGCGTTCATGACGATCGCTGCGGGCACTGAACTGAAGGTGGGCGACATCATCAGCTTCGGTACCTCGCACCCTTGTCTGACGTTCGACAAATGGCGCACGGGCTGCCTGGTGGACGAGCAACTGAATGTGGTCGAGAGCCTTGAAATAGTGTTCTGAAACCAGCGCACCAGGCTTGTGTAGGAGCGAGCTTGTCTCGCGAGCTTTTGTGCCGCTAACAGCTCGCGAGGCAAGCTCGCTCCTACAGGTTTGGTGGTGTTTCAGTCGCGGTAGAACACCTGTACCAGGTGATAGCCGAACTTGCTTTTGATCGGTCCGTGCACCACCCGCAACGGCTTTTTGAAGATGATCTGGTCGATAACGCCAACCATCTGCCCCGGACGAACCTCACCCAAATCCCCCCCACGCTTGCCTGACGGGCAGGTGGAGAATTTTTTCGCCAGCACATCGAAGGCTTCGCCCTTGGCGATGCGTTGCTTGAGCGATTCGGCTTCTTCGGCGGTTTTCACCAGGATATGGCGGGCTTGAGCTTTCATGGGGCGTATACCTTGAAACTGTGGGGCAGATTGCGCGGCCGCGGATTATGCCTGAGTTTTGCTGTTGTAGCGCGGCAGGTACAGGCGCACGCAGGTACCACTGTCGATTTCGCTGCTGATGGTCACATGACCGCCGGACTGCTGGGCAAAGCCGTAAATCATCGATAACCCCAGGCCGGTGCCCTGGCCTACAGGCTTGGTGGTGAAAAAGGGGTCGAAAGCCCTGGCCAGAATCTGCGGGGACATGCCGGTGCCGTTATCACAAACCTCCAGCAGTACATACTCGCCGGATTTGACCGGTTCCAGACTTTGCAGGTCACTGGTATCCAGGTGGCTGTTGGCGGTCTTGACCACCAGTTTGCCGCCGTCGGGCATGGCATCGCAGGCGTTGATAATCAGGTTGAGCAGGGCGCTTTCAAGCTGGCCGGTATCGGTATTGACGGCCCAGATGTCCTGGCCCAGATCGACCTGCAGGTCGATGTGGGCACCCTTGGTACGACTGAACAGCTCCTGCAGTGAGCTCACCAGGGCATTAGGGTCCAGAGGTTTGCGATCCAGCGACTGGCGGCGGGAAAACGCCAGCAGACGATGGGTCAGGGCGGCTGCCCGTTGCGCTGAAGCGACGGCGGCATCGGTGAAGCGGACTATTTCGTCACTGCGCCCGGCCGCGATATAGCGATTGGCCAGGTCCAGGCTGGCGATGATACCGGTCAGCATGTTGTTGAAATCATGGGCTATACCGCCGGTCAGCTGGCCAACGGCTTCCATTTTTTGCGCATGCCGCAGGGTGTCTTCAATCCTTTCGCGCTCGATCATCTCGCGCTGCAGTTGATCGTTGGCCTCGGCCAGGGCCTGGGTGCGTTCCGTGACACGCTCTTCAAGGGTGTCATTGAGCTCGCGCAAGGCCTGCGCTGTACGCTTGATAGACGTGCGGCGCCTGGATGTCTGAACTGCAACCATCAAAATCCCGGCCACCTTGTGCGTCTCATCGAAAACGGGACTGAAGGTCAGGTCAAGCCACAGCTCGGTTGCCAGATACTGGTCCGGAAGCACGTAGTACTGGTCAAGATAGGAGCGGCTTTCACCGGCCAGTACGGCCTCGATAATCGGCTGGCTGTATTCACGGAACTCCGGCCAGCAGCGCTGCATGGGCTGACCAAAGGCGCCCGGGTGCTTGTTACCCGCCAGCGCTGCAAAACTGTCGTTGTAGATCTGGGTCAATTGCTCGCCCCAAAACAGCAACATCGGCAGCGGGGAGTTGAGTACAAGCTGTGCGCTGGTGCGCAAGCTCTGAGGCCATTTTGCGACTTCACCCAAGGGGCTGCGGGCTAATGCCCCACGTTGGCTGACAGAAAATACGGCGCTCATGGATAAGTCCCGAGATTGAATCTGAAAATGTACCTATTAAAGGCTGAGTGAAGGCTAAAGGCTATCATTGGTACTAACAAGTCCGGCTTAGACAGTACGACTAAGGTCGAGTGAGGCTCAGGCTTGGCCTTTCGTACAATTGCGCTCTCATTTTTGATCGAAGAATCCCGTTTGGGTCGTTAACCCCAGGCGCGTCTTCGATTGTTTCTGTTTTGCGCGTCATTCGCTGCTGGAGCTTGTCCATGGTTGTCCCTTTTTCATTGTTGACGCATTGCCGGGTTGCACGTGTCGGCGCACTGGCGGTGTGTACCGGTATTGCAACACAGACCCAGGCTGGCGGGTTCATTGAAGACAGCAGCGCCAGGCTGGAAGCGCGAACGGTGTATTTCAACCGTGATTTCCGTGATGGCAGCACTTCGAACCCCCAGGGCGCCTCCAAGCGTGACGAGACTGCTCAAGGCTTTATTCTCAATCTGCAATCGGGCTACACAGAAGGCACGGTGGGCTTCGGGCTCGATGCCTTGGGCATGTTGGGGCTGAAAATCGACTCCAGCCCCGCTGACAGCAACAGTGGCTTGCTACCTTCGACCGGCAGTGATCCCCGTCGTTCCAAGGATCAGTACGCCAAATTCGGCCTGACCGGAAAAATGCGGGTATCGCACAGCGTTCTGAAGTACGGGGCGTTGCTGCCGGACCTGCCATTGCTCAAGTACAACGACGGCCGTCTGCTGCCAACCATGTTCAATGGCGCGATGCTGGAGTCCCGGGAATTGAGCGACCTGAAGTTCACGGCCATGCGCCTTGATCGCTATACCGCACGGGACTCCACCGACGCTCAGGACCTGCGCCTGAACTGCAAGAACAAGCGTTATGCCTGCAATATCACTGCCGACCATTTCAATATGTACGGCCTGGACTACAAGGTGAACGAGCGGCTGACAGCGCAATACCACTATGCCGAACTGGAGGACATCTACCGCCAGCAATTTATCGGGATAGTGGCCAGTCAGCCTGTGGGTTCGGGCGTCGTGTCGGCCGATGTACGTTTGCTCAAGAGTGATGACGCCGGTTCGGCCAAGGCCTCGACCATTGATAACCGGGCGCTTGGTGCCCTGTTCAGCTACGCATTGGCCGGTCATAAATTCAGCGCCGGCTGGCAGCGCATGAACGGCGACACCTCGATGCCGTACCTGGATGGCAGCAACCCGTATCTGGTCAACTACCTTCAGGTCAACGACTTCGCCAATGCCCAGGAGCGTTCGTGGCAGCTGCGTTATGACTATGACTTCAAGGCGGTGGGCATTAACGGATTGTCGTTCCTGACCCGTTACGTCAATGGTGACCACATCAAAGTGGTTGGCCGTAGCGAAGAAGGCAAAGAGTGGGAACGCGACAGCGAGCTCAAATACATAGTGCAAAGCGGCAGGTTCAAGGACGTCAGCCTGCGTTTGCGCAATGCCACCTATCGCACCAACTACGCGCAGTTCGCCCGCGATGTTGATGAGACCCGCCTGATCGTCAGCTATAACCTGTCGATCTGGTGATACCACGCCCCTCAACCCTGTAGGAGCGAGCTTGCTCGCGAGCTTTTCAACCAAACCGCGAAGAGCTCGCGAGACAAGCTCGCTCCTACAGAGGTCGGGGTGTGATCAGTCCAGTTGGTGGCGGTAGGGCAGGTCCGGCCCGGTTTTGCTGCAGGTCTCCGATCTCCCCCAACCTGCAGGAGCGAGCTTGCTCGCGAGCTTTTCAACCAAACCGCGAAGAGCTCGCGAGACAAGCTCGCTCCTACAGAGGTCGGGGTGTGATCAGTCCAGCTGGTGGCGGTAGGGCAGGTCCGGCCCGGTTTTGCTGCAGGGCGCCGATCTCCCCCAACCTGTAGGAGCGAGCTTGTCTCGCGAGCTTTTCAACCAAACCGTGAAGAGAGAGGCCGGGGTGTGATCAGTCCAGTTGATGGCGGTAGGGCAGGTCCGGCCCGGTTTTGCTGCAGGTCAGCGCCGCCGCGCGGCTGGCGAAGTCCAGCAGGGCGCCGATCTGGTTTTTGCTCAACTGTTGCAAACCTTCAATCGAGTCCAGTCCATGCTCGGTCAGCCAGGCAATCACTGCCGCCTGAAAGGTATCGCCCGCACCCACGGTGTCGGCAACCTTTACTGCACTGGCCGCAACCCTCTGATGGCCATGCTCGCTGAATACGCTGGCGCCCTGGCCGCCACGGGTCAAAAACACCAGCTGGCAGCGCTGGCCCAGCCATGACCGGGCTATCTGTTGCGGGTCTTGCCCCGGGTACAGCAGTTCGAGATCTTCATCGCTGACTTTGATCAGGTCGGCATAGGGGATCAGTTGCTTGATCCGCTGACGCCAGATCTCTATATCCGGCTCCGGGTTGAGTCGCACGTTCGGGTCGAGGCTGATCAGGCGCCGTCCGCTTTCGCGTCTGACCAGTGCCAGCAGGGTGTCGGCAACGGGTTGCACCACCAGAGAGAACGATCCGACATGGATGCCCCGTATCTGCCTGCTTAGCTGCGGCAGATGATGGAGTTGCAGTTGCCGGTCGGCGCAGCCTTCGCCGCGAAAGCTGTAGGCGGGCGAACCCTTGGCGTCCAGCGCGACCATGGCCAGGGTGGTGGGAGCCTCCATATCCAGTAAAAACGCCTGGCTGACGCCTTCCTCGTTCAGTACCTGCTTTAACCGACGGCCAAGGTAATCGGTGGACAACCCGGCAAACATGCCGGCTTCGACGCCCAAGCGCCGCAGGCCCACGGCGACGTTGAACGGCGAACCTCCGGCAAGCGCCTTGAAGTCCACTTTGCCCGCCTGTTGGCTGCTGTCTGCCTGGGCAAAAAAATCAAACAGCGCTTCACCACACACCAGATACATAGCATTCACTCGGATAAGGCCGCGACCTGTAGACGGTAGCGCACATAGGATTGTTCATAGGCCGCGACGTTTTTGGCGTCGGGCCTGGTTTCGCTGGCGTGGTCAAGGCGCACGCAGCGTTGGCACAGTTGCTCAAGGCTGTCGGCACCTGTACACCATGCCGCCTGAATGGCTGCGCCCAGTGCCGCGGCTTCACTTTGTTCGGCACAGATGACCCGGGTGTCCATGATATCGGCCACGATCTGGCGCCACAGCGGGCTTTTCGAGCCACCGCCGACCAGCAGGATGGTGTGGCTTTGCAAGCCGTTGCGGCGCAGCAGGTCAAGACCATAACGCAAACCGAAGGTGGTGCCCTCGATTGCTGCCCGGCAAAAATTGGCCTGGTTCAGGTTGGTCAGGGTCAGGCCGTGGAAACTGCCGGTGGCGTCGGGCAGGGCGGGCACCCGTTCACCGTTGAGAAACGGCAGCAGGCTGACGCCTTCGGCGCCTATCGGTGCCTGGCCGGCCAATTGATTGAAGGCATCCAGGGACAGGCCAAACAGTTCGCGTATGGCGCTGGTGACATTGGTCAGGTTGAGGGTGCAAATCAGCGGCAGCCAGCCACCGCTGGACGAGCAAAAATTGGCAACCGCTGGCTCCGGGCTGGCCTGGGGTTGCGGGTCAAAGGCGTAGACGGTGCCGGATGAGCCGAGGCTCATGGTGATGATCCCGGGTTGGATATTGCCGGTGCCTATGGCCCCCAGCATATTGTCGCCGCCGCCGCTGCAGACCACTGCCTCGGGGTTGAGGTCTAGCAAGCGGGCAATTTCAGGCCGCAGCGTGCTTGCAGCGGCACGGGATTCGATCAGCTCGGGCAATGCTCGTTCCAGGCGCCCCTCGGGGTCGATATAACGCAGGATGTCGAGGTCCCACTGCCGGGTGCGCACGTTGAAATAACCGGTGCCGGAGGCATCGCCGTATTCACTGCAGTAACGGCCGGTCAGCCAGAAATTCAGATAGTCATGGGGCAACAGGATATGGGCGATGCGCTCAAACACTTGCCGATGGTGGTGGCGGGTCCAGAGCAGCTTGGACACCGTATAGCCGGGAGCTATTACCAGCCCCAGGCGTTGCAGTGAGCCGGCCTCACCGCCCAGCCACTCGAGCAGTTGGCGGTTTTCAGGGGTGGACTCGGTGTCGCACCAGAGTTTGGCCGGGCGCAGCACAGTGCCATGTTCATCCAGCAGCACCAGCCCGTGTTGCTGACCGCTGACCCCGATACCACGGATTTGCTGACCACTGACTCCGGCGGCCGCCAGCGCCTGTTGCGTGGCTGTCGTCAGGGCCTGCAACCATTGGCCGGTGTCCTGCTCGCGGCGACCGTGCTCACCCTGAATCAGCGTGTGCGGCGCCGAGCCCTGACCCAGAACCTGACCGCTCTGGCTGTCCAGGATCAGCGCCTTGGTACCCTGGGTGCCGCAATCGATACCGAGAAATAAGTGATTCATGGGGCGTTGACCTAATCAGAATCCGGAGAAATACCGCAAACCCTAAAACCACTGCTATCTCAATTGTAGGAGCGAGCTTGTCTCGCGATGGCCTCGAGAGCGTCGTGTTCAACTTGTAAAAACGCGTTATCGATAACAATCATCGCGAGACAAGCTCGCTCCTGCAGGGGCAGCACGGCATTGCGGCAGCACAGTTCAGAGCTGTACCAGCTGTTCCAGAGTGGCGGTTACCCCCACCTCTCGCAAACTGTTGAGGCACCACTCAAACGCCGCTACAAACTCGGCAGACTGGGCAATGGCTCCGCCAAATATCTCCTCTGCGCCCAGCAAGCGCTGCACGATCAGCGGGTCATCCTTGACCAGCGCCTGACAATAGTCAGCCCTGGGGTCGGGTATGGCATAGGTCTGGCCATTCTCGTCAACCCCCTTGAGATACAGGGCCCAGGCCGCCACCACCAGCGCCGCACGCTTGAGCTCGCGACCATCGGCAATCAAGCGGTTAATGGTCGGTACGGTGAATTTGGGGAATTTTGACGAACCATCGGAGCACACGCGCTCCAGCTGGTCGGCGATGGCCTGGTTGGAGAACCGTTGCACCAGGGTGTCTTTGTACGCCGTGAGGTCAATCCCGGGCACCGGCGCCAGTTGCGGAGTCACGTCCAGATCCATGTAGGCGCGCATATAGGCCACGAACAGCGGGTCATTCATGGTCTCGTGGACGAAACGATAGCCCTTGAGAAACCCCAGGTAGGTCAGCGCCAGGTGACTGCCATTGAGCAGTTTGATTTTCATCTCTTCGTAGGGCGTGACGTCATCGGTCATTTGCACGCCAACGGTTTCCCAGGCCGGGCGGCCAGTGCTGAACTTGTCTTCAAGTACCCACTGGATAAACGGCTCGCAGACCACCGGCCAGGCGTCGTCGATGCCCAGTTGATCGTGCAGTTGCAGGCGATGGGCGTTGCTGGTCATGGGGGTGATGCGGTCAACCATGGCGTTGGGAAAGCTGACATGGGTCGCGATCCAGTCATGCAGGTCGGCATCGCTCAGGGCTGCATAGGCCAGCAGGGCTTTGCGCGCCACGCCGCCGTTGTGGGGCAGGTTATCGCAAGACATCAGGGTAAAGGCGTCCGTACCCGCTGCCCGGCGTCGGGCCAGGGCGGCAAACAGCACGCCAAATACGGTTCGCGGTTGTTTCGGGTGGGCCAGATCCCGCTGAATCCGGGGCAGGGTGGCCATGAATTCACCGCTGCTGTCGTCAATGCAATAACCGCCTTCGGTAATGGTCAGCGAGACAATCCGGATGTCCGGGCTCGCGAGCTTGTCGAGCACCGCCTCGATACTGTCTTCGGCCAGCAGCATGTCACTGATGGAGCCGATGATGCGGCTTTGGGTGTCGTCGCTGTCGCCCAGTTCGAACAGGGTGTAGAGATAGTCCTGCCCGGCCAGGTCATCGCGCATTTTGCGGTCTTCGGCCCGCAGGCCGATGCCGCAGATGCTCCAGTCCAGGTCGCGGCCCTGATTCATCAGCGCATCGGTATAAAAGGCCTGATGCGCGCGGTGAAATCCACCGACCCCGATATGGGCTATGCCGTGCCGTCTGTCGCTCGCGAGGTAGGCTGGCTTTTCAACTTTACTGGTCAGGTTATCGAGGTTGCGGCGATTGAGTTTCATGGGTGCGATCTCAAAAAACGTTAGGCAGCAGCGCGCAGCGGGCGGGTGATCGCCAGCCCCTGTGCGTCGAATAGGTGGCAATGTTCACTGTCCAGGTGCAAGTGCAACTGCTCGCCGTACTGGCTCGCCATGTCCCCGCGAATGCGCATGGTCAGCGGTTCGCCGCAGGCAGTAATCACATGGCAATAGGTATCGCTGCCCAGGCGCTCGCCGACATCGGCGGTGACGGTCAGGGTGCAATCACCGGGTCTGGCCAGGTTCAGGTGTTCCGGGCGGATCCCCAGGGTAACCTCGCCGCCAATGCTCAATGACGCGCCGCTCAGGGGCAACTGGATACGGGTACCGGCGTCCAGTTCAACTTCGCAGCTTTGGCCATCGACCCGGCTGACCTTGCCTTTGAGGAAGCCCATTTTCGGGGTGCCGAGAAAACCGGCGACAAACAGGTTGACCGGCTGGTGGTACAGATCCAGCGGCGAGCCGACCTGCTCGACCTTGCCGGCGTTGAGTTCCACCACCTTGTCGGCGAGGGTCATGGCCTCGACCTGATCGTGGGTCACGTAAATCATGGTCGCCTGCAGTTCCTGATGCAGACGCGCCAGTTCCAGGCGCATCTGTACCCGCAGGGCGGCATCGAGGTTGGACAGCGGTTCGTCAAACAGGAAAATCTTCGGGTTGCGCACGATTGCCCGGCCGATTGCCACCCGCTGGCGTTGCCCGCCGGACAGGTGCTTGGGCTTGCGCTCGAGCAAAGGCGCAAGCTCGAGAATACGCGCCGCTTCGTTGACCTTTTTTTCGACTTCGGCTTTGGCCACACCGGCCAGGTCGAGGGCGAACGACATGTTTTTACGCACGGTCATGTGCGGGTACAGGGCGTAAGTCTGGAACACCATCGCCAGATCACGCTTGGCCGGGCTGACTTCGGTGATGTCGCGTCCGTCCAGCTCGATGGTACCGTCAGTCACTTCTTCGAGCCCGGCAATCAGGCGCAGCAGAGTGGACTTGCCGCACCCCGACGGGCCGACGAAGACCACGAACTCACGGTCGTTCACTTCAAGGTCGATGCCCTTGATGATCGAGAAACCTTCAAAGCCTTTTTGCAAATTCTTGATTTTCAGGTTGGCCATGATGGGCCTCCAAAGGTGATTTTTATTTGACTGCGCCAAAGGACAAGCCGCGAACCAGCTGTTTCTGGCTGATCCAGCCAAAAATCAGGATAGGGGCACAGGCCAGGGTCGAAACGGCAGACAATTTGGCCCAGAACAAGCCTTCGGGGCTGGAGTAGGAAGCGATCAGCGCGGTCAGTGGCGCGGCGCTGGATGACGTCAGGTTGAGTGACCAGAAGGCCTCGTTCCAGCACAGGATCAGCGACAGCAGCAGGGTCGAGGCCAGCCCGCCCTTGCTGATGGGCAGCAGTACGCGAAGCATTTCCTGCCACAGAGTGGCGCCATCAAGGCGGGCCGCTTCCAGGATGTCCTTGGGGATGTCCTTGAAGTAGGTGTAAATCATCCAGACCACGATCGGCAGATTGATCAGGGTGTAGATGATGATCAGCGCGGTCCGGGTATCCAGCAGGCCGAAGGATTTGGCCAGCAGGTAAATCGGCATCAGCACCCCCACCGGCGGCAGCATTTTGGTGGAGAGCATCCACAGCAACGTGCCTTTGGTCCGTTTGGTCTCGTAAAAGGCCATGGAGTACGCGGCCGGGATGGCAATCAACATGCTCAGGGCAGTAGCGGTGAACGAGATCACCACCGAGTTCCAGGCGAAGTGGAAATACCCGCTGCGTTCTTCGATGTGCACGTAGTTCTCCAGGGTCGGAGTGAAAATGAACTGCGGCGGCGTGGCGAATGCGTCGATCTCGGTTTTGAAGCTGGTAAGCACCATCCAGAAGATCGGGAAGAAATCAGGATGGCGATGGCCCAGGCCAGGGTGCCCAGCAGCAGGCTTTGCAGTCGACGCGATTGTTGCAGTGTCATCACTTGGCCCTCACGGCTTGTCAGTCAGGTTTTTACCCAGCATGCGCACCAGGATGATGGCTGCGATGTTGGCAATCACGACCGCGATAAGACCACCGGCCGAGGCCATGCCCACATCGAACTGCACCAGCGCCTGGTTGTAGATCAGGTAGGCCAGGTTGGTCGACGCGTAGCCGGGGCCGCCATTGGTGGTGGTGAAGATTTCGGCAAACACCGAAAGTAAAAAGATGGTTTCGATCATCACCACCACGGCGATGGGGCGCGCCAGGTGTGGCAGGGTCAGGTGCCAGAAAATCGCGATGGGGCCGGCGCCATCCAGGCGAGCGGCTTCTTTTTGATCCTGGTCGAGGGACTGCATGGCGGTCATCAGGATCAGAATGGCGAAGGGCAGCCATTGCCACGACACAATGATGATGATCGACAGCAGCGGGTAGTGCGCCAGCCAGTCAACCGGCTGGGCGCCAAACAATTTCCAGACCGCGGCGAGCACGCCGGACACCGGGTGAAAGATCAGGTTTTTCCAGATCAGCGCGCCCACGGTGGGCATGATGAAAAACGGCGAAATCAGCAACACCCGCACGATGCCGCGGCCCATGAACTCACTGGCCTCCAACAGGGCGCTGATCAACACCCCGAGGACCACACTGATCAGCAATACACTGCCCACCAGCAGCAAGGTATTGGTGGCGCCGGGCAAGAACCCCGAGTCGGTCAGGAAGTAGGTGAAGTTTTCCAGCCCTACAAACTGGTTTTCGCCCGGGTACAGCAGGTTGTAGCGAATCAGCGAAAAGTACAGGGTCATGCCCAGCGGTACGATCATCCACAGCAGCAATAGCGCCACCGAAGGCGTGACCAGGAACCAGCCGGGGTTGAACAGCCGTGATTTACGCACCGGCAACGGGGCGTCAATCGCCGGGGTAACAGTCGAAGTGGTCATGGTGAATGGCACCTGTGCTTTTGTGGGCGCTGGCTTGCCTGCGATGGCATCTACTCAATCTGAAAGTCAGATCGGGTTGTTAGCATCGCTGGCAAGCCAGCTCCCACAAATTCGGGAGGCTATCCCGCCTTTATTTTGGGTAACCCGCGCGTTTCATTTCGCGCTCGGTGGTCTGTTGTGCTGCGGCCAGGGCCTGGTCAACCGTCATCTGGCCAATCAGCGCGGCGGAGAACAACTTGCCGACCTGGGTACCCACGGCCTGAAACTCCGGGATGGTGACCAGCTGTATGCCGACGTAAGGCACAGGTTTGAGGGTAGGGTCATTGGGCTTGGCGGCCTTGAGCGATTCCAGGGTCACTTTGGCAAAGGGTGCGGCCTTGAGGTAGGCGTCACTGTAGGTCGAGGCGCGGGTCCCCGGCGGCACATTGGCAATGCCGTCTTTCTCGGCCACCAGTGCCCCGTACTCCCTGGACGTGGCCCAGGTGCTGAAGGTTTTGGCGGCGTCCTTGGCCTTGGAGGTGGTGGGGATGGCCAGCGCCCAGGAATACAACCAGGCGCTGCCTTTGTCGGTCACTGCATGGGGGGCGAAGGTGAAACCGACCTTGTCGGCCACTTTGCTCTGGGTCGGGTCGGTAACGAATGAACCGGCGACGCTGGCATCGACCCAGATCGCGCATTTGCCGCTGTTGAACAGCGCCAGGTTTTCGTTGAAACCATTGCTGGTGGCACCCGGAGGGCCCGAGGCTTTCATGGTGTTGACGTAAAAATTGAGGGCGTTCTTCCACTCGGGGCCGGTAAATTCAGGCTGCCACTTCTCATCGAACCAGCGCGCACCGTAGGCATTGGCGACCGTGCTGATCAGCGCCATGTTTTCACCCCAGCCCGCTTTGCCCCGCAGGCAAATCCCGTATTGCTCTTTTTCGGGTTTGTTCAGGGTTTTGGCGAATTCTGCAATCTGCTCCCAGGTCGGGTGCTCGGGCATGGTCAGCCCGGCCTCCTTGAATAGGTCGGTGCGGTAGTAGGTCATCGAGCTTTCGGCATAAAACGGCAGGGCGTAAAGCGTGCCCTTGACTGACAAGCCATCGCGTACCGAGGGAAATACATATTCAATGGCGTAGGACGCAGGCAGGTCGTTCATCGGTTCCAGCCAGCCCTTGGCTCCCCAGAGTGCAGCTTCGTACATGCCGATGGTCAGTACATCGAACTGGCCGCCCTGGGTGGCAATGTCTGTGGTGAGGCGTTGGCGCAGTACGTTTTCTTCCAGCACCACCCAGTTCAGCTTGATATCCGGGTGTTCGCTCTCGAAGGTTTTGGCGAGCTTCTGCATGCGGATCATGTCGCTGTTGTTGACCGTCGCAATGGTCAGCGTTTGTGCGCCCAGGCTGATACCGCTGAGGGTCATGCACATGGCTACACATAACGCTTTGACAGGAATATTCATTGAGCACTCCACTTCTTCGGCCAAGGCGGCCTTGAAGGACGGTTATTGTTTTTATGGCTGCCCGCTGACACGAGCGCATAGGGCCGATTACAGCCCTCAATCACCGGCGTGACAAATCACTGGTAGCACTGCAACCGATACTATTTTGCACTGCGCAGACGTTCGCTCAGCACCGGCAGGTTTTGCTCGGTCAAACGCTGTACGGCCAGACGGCGGTAGTGTGACGGGGTCATGCCTTTAAGTTGCTGAAAGCGCCGGTTGAAGTTGGAAATATTGCTGAAACCCGACTCGAAGCACACGTCCGTTACCGCTTTGCGGCCATCGGCGAGTAATTCGCAGGACTTGCTGATGCGCAGGCGATTGACGAATTCGATAAAGCAGCGCCCCGTGGCTTGCTTGAATACCCGGGAAAAGTAGGTAGGTTTCATGCCCATGTAGTCGGCGACTTCTTCGAGGGTCAGCTCCCGGGCATAGTGACTGAAGATGTAATCCACAGCGCGGTTGGTCCGCTCTATGGTGTGCTCGTCGGCCAGGTTGCCTGAGGTGACGCCGGACAGCAGTTGATAGTTGTCGCAGTCGGCCAGCAGCTCCATCAGGATCAGAAAGTGCCCGAGGCGGGTCACTCCGGTGGCATTGGCAATGGTCTGCATCAAGGCCATGGCTTTGCGGATGGTGGGCTTGCAGTGAAACTCGATGCCGTACTGGGCCCGCTCCAGCATCGGCGTGAGACCTTTGAGCTCGGTAAACACCGAGGCGGCGCTGCCCAGCAGCTCATCGGTAAAATTGACCAGCATGTCGCGCTTGGGCACCACTTCATCTGCGGCCACCTGGCTGATCCAGTTGTGGGGCAGGTTGGGGCCGGTGAGGAACAGCGTCTCGGGGTAGAAGTTACCGATATAGTCGCCTACGAACACTTTGCCGCTGCTGGCCACAATCAGGTGCAGCTCGTATTCCTTGTGGAAATGCCAGCGTACCAGCGGGCAAGGGAAGCCATGCTGGCGATAAATGATCGACAGGCCATTATGGTCATCCATCAATTCGTATGAAGGGTCTGTAGCTCGGGCGAGACGAGTCATGGGCTTGGCCGTTGGTGGTCTTGTTATGGGGCTGATCATGCTGTCTTTTGAAAATTCCTGCCAGCCACGGCTCAATTTCCTGCCTGTTCAAGGATAGACACTATGAAAACACTGTTATTGATTGGCATGGGCTCGGGCAATCCGCAGCAGATCACCGTGCAGGCAATTGAGGCACTGAACCGCACCTCGGTGTTCTTTGTGCTGGACAAGGGCAAAACCACTGACGACCTGGTGCGGCTGCGGCTGGAAATCTGCGAGCGTTACATCCGTGAGCCGGGTTATCGGGTGGTTCAGGTCAGTGATCCGCAGCGTGACAGTGCTACCCCGTCCTATAGACAGGGGGTTGAGGACTGGCATGAGCTGCGGGCCGAGGTGTTTGCGCGGCTGATCGAGGACGAGCTGGGGGAGGGTGAGTGCGGGGCATTTCTGCTCTGGGGCGAGCCGGCTTTGTATGACAGCACCTTGCGCATTCTGCAGCGGGTGCGGGCCAATGGTTGCAGCGGGTTCGACTATGAGGTGATCCCCGGTATCAGCAGCGTGCAGGCCCTGGCGGCCCGGCATCGGGTGGCACTCAATGACATCGGTCAGCCGATCCGTATCACCACGGGGCGGCGACTGGTGGCCGAAGACCTGGACAATGTGGTGGTGATGCTCGATGCCCACTGCGCGTTCCAGGCTTTTGTCCATGAAGACCTGGATATTTACTGGGGCGCCTATATCGGCACAGCGGACGAGATCCTGATTGCCGGCAAGCTGGCGGATGTCAGCCAGCAGATCAGGCATGCCCGCGAGGCGGCCAGATTGCGCAAGGGCTGGATCATGGACACGTATTTGCTGCGCCGGTCAGCGAAATCGGACTGACCCCATCGCGAGGCAAGCTCGCTCCTACAGGCGACCGGGGTGATCTGTGGGAGTGACCTGTGGGAGCTGGCTTGCCAGCGATGGAGGCGACCGGGATGGAGGCTGGTGTACTGTGGGAGCTGGCTTGCCAGCGATGGAGGCAACCGGGTGGTGGACGGGGTGCTGCCATCGCGAGGCAAGCTCGCTCCTGCAGGCGACCGGGGTGATCTGTGGGGGTGACCTGTGGGAGCTGGCTTGCCAGCGATGGAGGCAAACCGGGTGGTGGCCGGGTAATGCCATCGCGAGGCAAGCTCGCTCCTACAGGCGACCGGGGTGACCTGTGGGGGTGACCTGTGGGAGCTGGCTTGCCAGCGATGGAGGCAAACCGGGTGGTGGCCGGGTAATGCCATCGCGAGGCAAGCTCGCTCCTACAGGCGACCGGGGTGATCTGTGGGAGTGACCTGTGGGAGCTGGCTTGCCAGCGATGGAGGCAACCTGGTGGTGGCCGGGTGCTGCCATCGCGAGGCAAGCTCGCTCCTACAGGGAGTGGCTACGGTTCTTGGCTTCGATCCACTGCGACATGTATTGGGTGCTCTTGTGCTGGTGATGACGCAACATGGCCCCGGTGAAGTTGTTGCGCCGGTGCTGTTCAAGCTCCGCGCGGCAGGCTTCGATGCGTTGCACCAGCGCCGGGCCATGGCTGGCTTTGAGGTACCGCGCCTGCAGTAACGCCTGGCCGTTGTGTTGCGCCTGCTGCCACGCCTGGGGGTTGCGGTACAGCTCGACGGCCGCCTGCGCAATGGCGCTGGCACTCTGTTCTACGGCACCGGCCCACGGCATGTCACCGTGCATGCCTTCCGCACCCACCGGAGTCGTGACATTAGGGGTGCCGCAAAGCATGGCGTCGGCGATTTTGCCTTTGATGCCGGCGCCAAAGCGTAAAGGGGCCAGGCAGATCCGTGCGTTGCTCATCACGGCCAGGGCATCCTCGGCCCAGTTGAGTACATGAAAACCCTGGGCCGGGTTATGCAGGGCCGTGGCTTTGGGCGGCGTGTAGGCACCGTAGACATGCAGTTGGGCGTCGGGCAGTTGCTGGCGGATCAGCGGCCAGATATGGGTTTTCATCCATAACACGGCGTCCCAGTTCGGCCCATGGCGGAAGTTGCCGATGCTCAAGAAATGCTGGCGCTGCTCGTAAGGCACGAATTGCTCAGGGACGCTGTCAACCATCAGCGGACACCAGTGCAACAGTGCCTCGGGAACCTGAAACTGCTCCACCAGAAGATCGATTTCATATTCGGAAATCATCAGGTTCAGGTCGCTACGGTAGATCGCGGCGATTTCCCGTTGCGCAAGGTCGGCATCGGCCATGTGTTCAAAGGTGGTGCGTTGCCCCGGGGCGAACAGGCTGCTGAAGTCATCCTGCTCCGGGTTGTGCTTGAGCCGCGCCTTGAGTTGCAGGTGACGGGCGTCGCGCAGGCTTTGCAAGTCGGAGGTTTCCAGGACACGCAAGGCATTCGGGCAGTGCTTCTCAACGCGCCAGCCGAATTGCTCCTCCATCATGAAACGGTCGAACAGGACGATGTCCGGGGCCAGTTCACTGATAAAGGTGTCGAAGCTGCTGTTATTGAGCTCGATCCCCACTTCATCGATGCCCAGCGCTGCCAGGTCGGCCTTGTGCTCGCCAACCCCGGCCGGGCTACTGAAGGTGATCTGCCAGCCGTGCTGCAAGAAACTGTCGATGATTTGCATCATGTGCCCGCCCGCCGCAGAAGAGCGAGGCTCGGGCCACACGTAGCCAATGATCAGGACGTGGGTTGGGCGAGGGGACGACATGGGCGGTTCCTTGAAGCCTGAGGCTGAAAAAAGGCGGCAATTAGAACACAACACTGCATTGATCATGTGTGGGAGCTGGCTTGCCAGCGATGAGGTCGCCATGATCGGTCCTGCAAGCCGGGTTGAATCCATCGCTGGCAAGCCAGCCGCCACAGGATGACATTGACCTGTTACAAAGCACTGCGTAGCCTTGCACGTTCGAGGTTCTTCGCCACGCGAAGCTAAGAAGGGAACGCGGTATGCCGCGGCTGCCCCCGCAACTGTAAACGGTCGATGACCTTGCAATGCCACTGCTGAACAAGCGGGAAGGCGCAAGGTCGGTGTCAGCCCCGGCTGATACCCCGCCGTAAGCCAGGAGACCTGCCTCGTCACAGATTCTTACTTCAACCGGGCGGGGTGATCCGGTGGCGAAGACTGACCGCGCACAGCCTGCGGTCGTCGTCCCGTATGCCCGCCGCTTGCCAAAGGGCATCCGATGAAAACACTGGCCAAAATCCCTGTCACTATCGTTACCGGCTTTCTCGGTTCGGGCAAAACCACACTGCTGCGGCACATGCTGGATAACGCCCAGGGCCGCCGTATTGCGGTGATCGTCAATGAGTTCGGTGAGCTGGGTATCGACGGTGAAATCCTCAAGCAGTGCACCATCGGCTGCACCGAAGAAGAAGCCAACGGCCGCGTTTATGAACTGGCCAATGGTTGCCTGTGCTGCACCGTGCAGGAAGAGTTCTTCCCGGTGATGCGCGAACTGGTGGCCCGTCGCGGCGATATCGACCATATCCTGATCGAAACCTCGGGCCTGGCCCTGCCCAAACCTCTGGTGCAAGCCTTCCAGTGGCCGGAAATCCGCAGCGCCTGCACAGTTGACGCGGTTATTACCGTCGTCGACAGCCCGGCTGTGGCTGCCGGTACTTTTGCCGCGTTCCCGGATCAGGTCGACGCCCAGCGCAAACTCGACCCGAATCTGGACCACGAGTCGCCGCTGCACGAGCTGTTTGCTGATCAGCTGGCCAGCGCCGATCTGGTGATCCTCAATAAAGCCGACCTGATCAGCCCTGAAGATCTGGCCCGGGTGCGCGCCGAAGTCGCCGAAGAGCTGCCACCTGCGGTGAAGGTGATCGAGGCCAGCAGCGGCCGCTTGCCTCTGGATGTGCTGTTGGGGCTGGGTGCCGGCTCCGAGGATCATATCGATGACCGCCACAGCCACCACGATCACCACCACGACGGTGATGATGACCACGACGATCATGACCACGATGCCTTCGATTCCATTTCCATCGAGCTGCCTGAAGGCGAAGAAAGCGTATTGATGCAAGCCCTGACGCAACTGGTGGTCCAGCACGGCATTCTGCGGGTCAAAGGCTTTGCCGCCATCCCGGGTAAGCCGATGCGCTTGTTGATCCAGGGCGTGGGTACCCGCTTTGACAAGCACTTCGACCGTGCCTGGGGCCGCGATGAAGCGCGCAGCACCCGGCTCGTGCTGATCGGTCAGGATCTGGACGCGGCACTGCTCGAGTCCACCCTGCGCACAGCGTTGAGCGCTTAAACCATGCATTTGCTCAGGACCCAGCCTGGTGGCTTTGTATCGGACGACAACATTGCCGACCTCGGACAGACCCCCGCCGAGCTGGTGATCCTGTGCAGCGGTGATTCAAGCCTGGCACTGCTGGCGCAAGCCGCGCAGCAGTTGCCTGAAAATTATCCTGGCCTGCGTCTGGCAAACCCGATGCAGGTACAGAACCACGGCTCGGTCGACCTGTATTTCGATCAGGTGCTGCAACACGCCAAAGTGATCCTGCTGTCATTGCACGGCGGCATAGGTTACTGGCGCTACGGCATCGAGCGCTTGATGCAGCTGGCCGAACGTGGCGTCACCCTGATTCTGGTGCCGGGCGATGACCGTCCCGACCCGGAGCTCAGCGCACTGAGCACGGTGGCGGCCGGCGAGGGTGAGCGTCTGTGGCATTTTCTGCGCCAGGGCGGGTTGCACAATGCCTTGCAACTCTATCGTTGCCTGGCCACCCAGTGGCTGGGCCGCGACTATGGGTGGGACGAGCCGCAAACCTTGCCCCGTACCGCGATTTATCATCCGGCGCATTCCAGCCCGCAACTCAGTCACTGGCAGGCTGACTGGCAACCCGGGTATCCGGTGGCGGCGCTGCTGTTCTATCGCTCGCATTTGCAGGCGGCCAATACCGCGTTTGTCGATGTGTTCTGCCAGCGCATGCAGGCCGCAGGTCTCAATCCCTTGCCGGTTGCCGTGGCCAGTCTCAAGGAGCCGGGTTGCCTGGCAATGGTGGAGGACTGGCTGGATGAGGTTCAGGCCGCAGTCATTCTCAATACCACCGGTTTCGCTCAGTCGAGCCCCGAAGCCCCGCACCTGCGGCCGTTTCGGCGCAATATCCCGGTAATTCAGGCCATCTGCGCCCAGGACAACGAGCCCGGCTGGCGCGACAGCGAACAAGGCCTTGGCCCGCGAGACCTGGCGATGCACATTGCCTTGCCGGAACTGGACGGGCGAATCATCAGTCGCCCGATCAGTTTTAAAGACCTGGCCTGGCGCAGTGAGCGCAGCCAGTCGGATGTGGTGTGTTATCGCGCGCAACCGGAACGCATGGACTTTGTCGCGGAGCTGGCGCGGCGCTGGGTCGAATTGGCACGGGTGCCGAACCCGCAAAAGCGCATTGCGCTGATTCTGGCCAACTACCCGACCCGCGACGGTCGCATCGGCAATGGCGTGGGGCTGGACACACCGGCCGCCGCGCTGAATATCCTGCGGGCTTTGCAGCTCGAGGGGTATCCGCTGGATTGCCGGTTGCCCGAGACTGGCACTGCGCTGATTCAGGAGCTGCTCGGCGGGGTCAGTAATGATCCCGACAGCCTGGACCTGCGGCCCTGCATGCAAAGCCTGGCTCTGGAAGAGTACTGGACCATGTTCAATCGCTTGCCCGAGGCCAATCGCCAGGCAGTGATTGAGCGCTGGGGCATGCCGCAGACCGATCCAATGTTCCGTAGCGGACGGCTGATGGTCGCGGGGCTGCGTTTTGGCCTGACGTTTGTCGGGATTCAACCGGCCCGGGGCTATCAGGTGGATGCCAGCGCGGTGTATCACGACCCCGATCTGGTGCCGCCCCATGGCTATCTGGCGTTCTACTTCTGGTTGCGTAACACCTACGGCGCCCATGCCGTGGTCCATGTGGGCAAGCATGGCAACCTGGAGTGGCTACCGGGCAAAGGCGTCGGGCTGTCGGAACAGTGCTGGCCGGACGCAATTCTCGGCCCCATGCCCAACGTCTATCCGTTTATCGTCAATGATCCCGGGGAAGGCGCCCAGGCCAAGCGCCGGACCCAGGCGGTGATCATCGATCACTTGATGCCACCGCTGACCCGGGCTGAAACCTATGGTCCGTTGCGCGACCTGGAACTGCTGGCCGACGAATACTACGAAGCGCAGCTGCTTGATCCGCGCCGGGCCCGTGAATTGCAGCGTGACATCCTCAAGCTGGTGCGCGAAACCCGTATCGACCGCGAGTTGCAGCTGGACGAGAAACTCGACAGTGATGCCGATGCCGCGATCTGGTTGCCACGGCTGGATACCTATCTGTGCGACCTGAAGGAGTCACAGATCCGCGACGGCTTGCATATATTCGGCGAATCGCCGGCCGGGCGTTTACGTATCGACACGCTGCTGGCGCTGTTGCGCATCCCCCGTGGCGATGGCCGCGGGGCGCAATCCAGTGTGCTGCGGGCGTTGGCCAAAGCCTTTGAACTGGCGTTTGATCCGCTGGACTGTGCGCTGGCCGAACCCTGGACAGCACGCCAGCCGGCGGCGCTGGTGGCGGTCAGTGATGCGCTGTGGCGCACTGCCGGGGATACCCGCGAGCGTCTGGAACTGTATGCCGGGCAGCTGATTGAACAGGCATTGGCCGGCACTCTGCAATTGCCCGAAACCCCGCAATGGCTGGAAGTGCGGGGGATTTTCCAGGCCTTGCTGGAGATCGTGGCGCCGCGTCTGGATGCTTGCGGCCCGGCCGAGATGCAAGGCTTGCTGGATGCCCTGCATGGCCGCTTTGTGCCGGCGGGGCCCAGTGGTGCGCCGAGTCGCGGACGGCTGGATGTATTGCCCACCGGGCGTAATTTCTTTTCAGTGGATGTGCGCAACCTGCCAACCACCACCGCCTGGCGCATAGGTTTTCAGTCGGCCAATCTGATTCTGGAGCGTCACTTGCAGGACCACGGCGATCACTTGCGCCAGTTGGGCCTGTCCGTGTGGGGCACCGCAACCATGCGTACCGGCGGTGATGATATCGCCCAGGCCATGGCCCTGATGGGCGTGCGCCCGGTGTGGGCCACCGGCAGTCAGCGGGTGGATGATTTCGAAATCCTGCCGGTCAGCTTGCTGGACCGGCCGCGGGTCGACGTGACCTTGCGTGTGTCGGGCTTCTTCCGCGATGCCTTTGCCAATCTGATCCGCCTGTTCGATGCGGCGGTGCAAGCCGTGGCCGCACTGGACGAGCCGGATGATCTGAACCCGCTGGCTGCCAAAGTCCGCAGTGAACGTGAGCAACTGGTGCAGCAAGGGCTGGCACCCGAGCTGGCGGCGCGGCAAGCAGGCTGGCGCATATTCGGCGCCAAGCCCGGGGCCTATGGCGCCGGTGTGCAAAACGCCATTGACGGTCGTTTGTGGCAGAGCCGCGATGATTTGGCGCAGGTGTATCTGAACTGGGGCGGTTACGCCTATGGTGCCGGTGATGAAGGCACCGGTGCCCGTGACCAGTTCGCCCGGCGCTTGAGTCAGGTGCAGGCAGTGGTACAAAACCAGGACAACCGTGAGCACGATGTGCTCGACTCCAACGACTACTACCAGTTCCAGGGCGGCATGCTCGCGGCGGTGGAGACCTTGAGCGGTGAAAAAGCCGCCAGTTATCACGGCGACCACAGTCAGCCGGACCTGCCGAAAATCCGCACCCTCAAGGAAGAGCTGAACAGGGTGATCCGATCCCGTGCCGCCAATCCGAAGTGGATCGACGGGGTCAAGCGTCATGGCTATAAAGGCGCGTTCGAAATGGCCGCGACCCTGGATAACCTGTTTGCCTTTGACGCGACCACACATCTTATCGATGACCATCAGTACGCGTTGCTGGCAGATGCCTATTTGCTCGACCCGGATACCCGTGAATTTGTTCAGCAGCACAACCCCCATGCCTTGCGCGATATGACCGAGCGCCTGCTCGAAGCCCAGCAGCGCGGGTTGTGGGAGGCGCCCGGGGACTACCGCGAGGCGCTGGAAAACCTGTTGCTGGATATCGAAGAAGATTGAGCTTGGCTCTACTGCAGTGCTCTTGGCACGGCCCCCGTTGCCGGCATCGCGAGCAAGCTTGCTCCTACAGACTTTACGCAAGGATTTGGATACATGACTGACACCCCGCATTTCCCGTTGTCGGCGGTGGTCGGCGCGGACTCACTCAAGCTTGCGCTGTGCTTGACGGCTATCGACCCGAAAATTGGCGGGGTGCTGATCGAGGGCCCCCGCGGCATGGCCAAATCCACCCTGGCCCGGGGCCTTGCCGACTTACTGGCAAGCGGTCAGTTCGTCACCTTGCCATTGGGCGCCACCGAAGAACGGCTGGTGGGCACGCTCGATCTGGACGCCGCGCTGGGGCAGGGCAAGGCGCAATTCTCCCCAGGAGTGCTGTCCAGGGCCGATGGCGGAGTGCTGTATGTCGATGAAGTGAACCTGCTGGCCGATCATCTGGTGGACGTACTGCTGGATGTGGCTGCCAGTGGCACCAATGTGGTCGAACGCGACGGTATTTCCCATCGGCACGCTGCGCGCTTTGTCTTGATTGGCACCATGAATCCGGAAGAGGGTGAGTTGCGCCCGCAATTGCTTGACCGCTTTGGCCTTAATGTGGCCATGAACAGTCAGCCGCAGCCTGCCGAGCGCGGCGAAATCATTAGGCGGCGCTTGAGTTTTGACCTGGATCCCCAAGGGTTTTGTGAGCAGTGGGCGGCTGCACAGGATGCGTTGCGTGAGCGTTGCCAGCAGGCTCGTGAACGGCTGCAGGGCATTGAACTGGATGACCAGTCGCTGGCAGTGATCACCGCGCGCTGTTATGCGGCGGCGGTTGATGGCATGCGCGCGGATCTTGTCTGGCTGCGCGCGGCGCGGGCCCATGCCGCTTGGCGTGGGGCCGGGGTGATCAGTCTGGAGGATATTGATGCGGTGGCCGAGTTTGCCTTGCGCCATCGACGTCGCCAGCAGCCTGCTGAGGCGCCGACGCCACAACAGTCGCAACCGCAAGCGCAATCCGGCAGTGCCTCGTCCAGTACCGGCCAGGGCCAATGGGGCGAATTGCCTGCGCAGCCTCAGGCCATGGGTGGCCGGCGCGAAGTGCCGAGCTGGCCAAAAAAGCCTTAGGCATTCGCCCCCGATCCAGTGCGGGGGCGGATGCCAGACCCCGGGCAGGCCAACTGGGTGAGGGCAAACTGGGTGCCAGTCGCAGTGCAGCCGGCGGTACCGTGGACTGGGTGCAAACCCTGCTGCGCGGCCGCCCGCAACAGCGTACAGATCTGGCCTACAAGACCCGCCAGAGTGCAGCCCAAGAGCTGTGGCTGGTGGTGGTGGATGCTTCGTCTTCCACCCGTCGGCATCAGGCGCTGGGGGATGCCAAGGGGTTACTGGCCCAGGTGTTTGAGGATGCTTATCGGCAGCGGGTGCGGGTGGCGGTGATGACTGCCAGTGGCAGTGCGCCGCAATGGCAGGTCTGCGGCGCCAAAGCATCTGCGGCCTTGAACCAGTGGTTGCTGACGCTGGGAGCGGGGGGGGGAACGCCGTTGCTGGAAGCCCTGGCGGATGTTGCACAGTGGCTGAAAACCCGTCGCAAGCAGTTTGCAGAAGAACAACAACGTTTTTTATTGCTCACCGACGGTCGTCTCAAAGACGGTCCGGCTCTGCCCGCCATTGAATGTCCGGGGTTGTTGATCGATATGGAACGGGGGCCGATTCGACTTGGCAAGTCACGGCGGATGGCGGTTGATCTGGCTCTTGAATACACACATATCGATGAGTTGAAACAACTGTAGGAGCGAGCTTGCTCGCGAGCTTTCAAGCGCTCGCGAGCAAGCTCGCTCCTACCGGTTCGGGATCAGGCCGGCATTACCCAGGGTTGCAAGGTGTAGCCTTCGCTGCTCAGTTCGGCACGGGCTTGTGCCAGCAGGCTTGCAAGTTGGGCGGCGTCGGCACAGGCGCTGCGCGGGATTTGTTTGCGACCGATACGGGTGTTGGTGCGGTCAATGACCGTCAGGCTCAATTCGCCATGACCGTCTTGTGCAGCCCAGGCAACACATTGAAAAGGTTCAAAGGCGTGGCCGGCAATCAAAAGTGCTTCGTTGAAACGGAGCGGGGCGTTCATAGGGTTGTCTCTCTGGTGTGCCCATCAAGTGATTAACCGTCGGCTGGGCTTACCGTTCGGTTGGTTACTTGTACTGATGACCTCAGACCCGCCTCAGGTCACACACTTTCATGACTTTTTTAAAAGTATTTTTAAAAGCCTGATGCAGATCAATTTTTAACCCCCTGAAAACCTCTGCCGCCGGTTTTCGATGGCCCCGCACGCCTTTGTGCTCAAGTGCGTATTTGGCGATGAGGGTTATAGGGAATTGATCCAAGTGGCGGGCACAGTTTTGTCATACGTTACACCTACCTTAAAACCCTGCCTGTTCTCATCCCATTTATGCTTTTTGGCGTCAAGGAACAGTCATGCTTGTGATGTCCTCCCCGCGACGCCTTTTAGTTGTAGATCCCTGTGACGATTGCCACGCACTGCTGCCGGGGTTGCGTACCATTGGTTGGGCAGTGGACAGCTGTAGCCTTGAGTCGGTCAGCAGCCATTCATGTGATGTCGGATTGTTCCGGCTCCAGCCATTTCATCTAGAGCACCCCGAAGCCGTCAAAGACATGATCAGTCGCAGTGGTACCGAGTGGATCGCCGTACTCAGTGCTGACGTATTGAAGCTGAAAAACGCAGGCGATTTTGTTTGCGAATGGTTTTTTGACTTCCATACGCTTCCCTTCGATGTTTCGCGGGTCCAGGTCACCCTTGGCCGTGCATTCGGTATGGCCCGTTTACGTGGTCACGCCACCACTCACGCCAATAATCCAGGGCACGAGTTACTGGGCCAAAGCCGGGTCATTCATGACTTGCGAAAACTGCTGGGCAAATTGGCACCTACCGAATCGCCCATATTGATCCGTGGCGAAAGCGGCACGGGAAAGGAACTGGTCGCCCGTACTCTGCATCGAGAGTCCCAGCGCAACGGCAAGCCCTTTGTGGCGATAAATTGTGGCGCCATCCCTGAGCACTTGATTCAGTCAGAGCTGTTCGGCCACGAGAAGGGCGCCTTTACCGGTGCGCATCAGCGCAAGATCGGGCGCATTGAAACGGCCAATGGAGGCACCCTGTTTCTGGATGAAATCGGTGACCTGCCGCTGGAGTTGCAAGCCAACTTGTTGCGTTTTCTGCAGGAGAAGCACATTGAGCGGGTAGGGGGCAGCCAAGCGATTCCTGTTGATGTGCGGGTACTGGCGGCAACCCACGTCGATCTTGAGACTGCCATTGTCGACGGCCGGTTTCGTGAAGATCTGTACTACAGGCTTAACGTATTACAGGTTTTCACCGCCCCTTTACGAGACCGTACGGGTGATCTGGCGTTGCTGGCCAATCATTTTGCGCATCTCTACAGCCTGGAGACCGGGCGTCGCCCGCGTACCTTCAGTGATGATGCATTGTTTGCCATGGGCATACATTTCTGGCCCGGCAATATTCGCGAGTTGGCCAACCGTGTGCGACGTGGTCTGGTATTGGCTGAAGGTCGTCAGATCGAGGCCACTGATCTGGGCCTGGAATCGTATCTACCAGTGATAGAGGTATCGGGCACGCTGGAGGATTACAAAAGCCGTGCCGAACGTCAGGCGCTGCACGATGTGTTGCATCGACACAGTAATAACTTGAGTGTTGCGGCCAAAGTGCTGGGTGTGTCGCGCCCTACGTTTTACCGGTTACTGCACAAGCATCAAATCCGCTAGGGCAGTATCAAAAGAAAAGACCCGCAGCCTGTATCTGCTGCGGGTCTTTTTTCGTGCGGGCCCGGGGGCAGCCTAGAAGTAGTACGGGAATTTCAGACTGAAGGTGAAGTCAGGAGCATCCTCTGTCAGGCCTATGGACAGATTGGGCACGATGGTCAGCTTGTCGGTTGCAGCAATGGTCATACCGACGTTGAAGTAGCCTGCGTTGGCATCGCTGGTGGCGACGGTTTGCCAATCACCACCATCCTGTTTGAGCTTGCTCTTTTTCTGAATCAGGTCTGACACGGAGAACGACATGCTCATTTTTTCGTTCAGGGCAAATGCCACACCGGCACCCAGCTGGAAGCTGTCGCCCAGTTTGACCTTGCCAGGCTGAGACAGGCCGACTGTCGAACTGATGTCGTCGAATGAGCCTTCAAGGTTATGGGTGTAAGACAGCGTTCCGAACAGCACGGCGGGATCGAAGGTTTTGACCAGAGAGATGCCGGGGCTGATCGACCACACGCCATTGCCGGTGGGCAAGTCTTCCGGAGTGAAAATGTTGGTGTTGGCCCCGGACTGGATCAGTTTGATGCCGAACGGATCTTTGCCGGTGGGCGCTTTCACCCGCACGGTAAAGACGGCATCCGGGGTGTTGGCCGACTCGTCGAGGAACTTGTAGGCCACACCAAAGTTGACGTCGCCAATGGTCGGGTCGCGGGTGACGGTCTGCTCGGAGGTCGCTTGAGCATCACCGCCATTGGCCCCCCCTGACTGATAAGCCGATTCGCGATAAACCACGGGGACGTTAATGTCGAACTGCCAGCGGTTGTCGAAGTTGTATCGACCGGTAAGGTCCAGAGTCCAGGTGTCAGCCTTGATGCGATCCAGGTTGAGATTGCCCAGGAATATTGAGTCCAGGGCCAAAAAACCATTGAGAATCAACTGCCGGGTATCGTAATGGGAGTAAGTGAGTCCGGATTCAAAACTGAACTTGCCACCGCCAAAAAAGCCACTGGCTTCGTCGTAAAGGTTGACCACACTTTTGGCGGGTGCGGAATCATCTTTCAGTGACTCTCCGTAAGAACTTCCGCCTGCTGCACTGCTACCGGTCGTGGCCACTTTCTGGTTGCCGGTCAAGTCTGCAGGCGACTTGGCCAATCGTTTAGGAACCGGTGTTGTCGGTTGATCTTCTACTTGTCGTACACGCTGTTCGAGTACGGCCAAGGCCTTTTGTTGTAGATCGTAACGCTGACGGAGCTCCAATAATTCTTGTTTTAATTGCTCTACATCAACATCAGGGGCTGCATAAAGCAGGGCTGATGGAAACAGAGTGCTTATGCATACAACTGCGCGAAAGGTAAACAATCGGTGCATGAAATAAGCCGTCCAGTGGTTCTAATTGTAAGGGGGGAGCCTAGTTCAATATCCCAAGTTGCGCAGGCCTATTAATTGATTAATATTACAATTTGAGGCGGCGGTGGTCTGACTATTAGCGCCCATGACGACATTAAGTTGCGTCATATTCGTAATCGCATTACCAGCGCCCAATAGAGTTGTGCTCTGTAACACACCACCTTGAGCGATTTGTTGCAATGAGGCGCCTTGATTATTATTGGCCTCAATTGCCATTTGAATACCGCCCCCCGAGGCCGATACCGTCAAATTACCTGCACCGCTGGCGACTGAGACGGAATTATTTTCCGTTAATAATGTGCCTTGCTGATTAACCGCCGGTGCTTGACCGGCGTGGGAGATAGTGATGTCAACATTGTTGTAGGCGCTGTTATTGTCGCCGGCGGCCCTTACGCTTTGTGTGACCCCCTGTCCCGTACTCAGCCCTGCGCCCCCCGTGACGATGCCGGTACCCTTGGCCGCTGGCGTACCGTTCCCTTCGGCGCTGTAGGTCGATACATAAAACTGTGGCTTGACCGTATTTTGCAGTTGCATTGACGTGGTTGCACCGACCACATCCCCTTTGCTGCTGACCCAGGTACTGCTCATGACGATCCCGAAGCTGATGATCCGGCCGGGCATGACAAAACGCCCGCGCAAGTCAGCCATTTCATTGTCTTTGAGCTCCACAGGTTTGAATATCGAGGCTGCGTGGGCTGGCAGGCTGAGGGCAAGACAGGCGGCTATCAGCCAATAGGGCGTTTTCATGTGCTGCTCCAGGAGCGGGCGGCTCCATAGTCATCTTTGGCGCACTTAAAAAAAGTCGCTCTGGATAAACCCGAAATCCATTAGCTCTGCATCCTTGACCGGACTGAACATATCGAGCTTGTTCTTGACGGTCAGTGGGGCAGGGGGACTCAGCAAAGCGTTGGTCTTGTCGTAACCGGGGCCAATAATGGCGAATACAATGCCATTCCAGCCTTTGGCGAAGTCTTCATGTGAGAAGCGTTTATGTCCCAGCACCGGGTCGGCGATATACACCCAGTCTTTTTGTGCACGCTGCATGACTACAAAATGCTTGTAACCTCGAATTTCCAGCAGGACGACGACAGGAATATTGACGCTTTCCAGGCTTTGCGCCGGGATCCGGTAACCCCTTGCCCGCATGCCGATACTTTCGAGATAACGCTTCATGTCGAGCATTGAGAACCCCTGGGTACGTACCAGTTTTTGATCCGCATTGATCAACATGCCTTTAATGATTTCGTCTTCATTGACGTCCATCCAGTAGGCCTGCCGCAGCACAGTTGCCAGAGCTGCTGCGCCACAACTGAAGTCGGTTTTTTGCTCAACAATGTCTGCAAAGCGACGCTCGCGAATACTCTGTACATGCTTGAAAACCAGATTGCCGCCGGGCATGGCCGCAACCGGCATCTGCGCGGCCTGTGTGATGCCGGCCATACAGAGCAACAGCAAGAGAGAGGTCGTGCGCATGATGGATACGCCTTGAAAATTGAAACAAGGGCCTCGGGATCGAGGCCCTTGTGAAGGCCCCGGTTACATGCAGGCGCGGCAGCCTGCTGCGATTGACAGCGAGTTGCTTTGTTGGTTGCCCACACCCGAGGACACGTTGGCGCCACCGTTACCCGAGAAGTTGTTCATCGAATTGGTCATCGATGCGTGGTTGATTGTCGGGCTGGTCCAGCCGCTTGGAGTCAGCACTTGATAAGTCGCCACGCCACTGAGGCTGAAAGTGCCTTCTTCATGAAACTTGAGCGGTTGTGGACCGTTGTTGCCGCCCCCGTTACCACCGCCGTTACCGCCCTGAACACTACTGTTGTGATTACCGCCACCACCGCCACTGTTGCCCCCGACAGTACCTTGACCCTGGCCATGATAAGCGCCGTGCAGATTGATACTGGCCGTCAGGTTTTTGGTGTCGTATGTCTGAACGGCCTTGTTAGACACATTCAGGCTGGTAGAGGTTTGATCTGCCGAGGCTGCCGCAACCGCAACCCGACCGCCTGAAACGGCAATTGCCAGGTTGTTTTTCTGCTGGTTGAAACTGCCTGTGGTGACGTTGACACCGACATTGCCGGAGCCATTGTTGGCCGAATTGTTAAGGCTTGAGACATTCACCGCGGAGTAGTTTCTAACGGTGTTGCCATAGTTGCCCTGATCAGCCGTCGTCGCGGCCACTGCACTGCCAAAAATGAAGCTTTGATCCGCAGTTGCCAGCGCCGCCGCATTATCCTGCTGGTTGCCATCACCTGCCGCGACGTTGGCGCCCATGTTGCCGCTGGAGTTGTTGATCGAGCCGTTCACATTGGCGAGGTTGTGTGTGCCCTGGTTGAGTGCCTTGTTGTTTGCACTGGTTTGACCATCCTGGACCATGGCCGCTGCACCTGCGCTTAATTGCAGCTGGGTCAGCAACTGATCATTGTTGTTATTGTTTCCACCGCCATTGCCATTTCCGCCTCCGCCCGCCTGGGCAGCAACAGCCATAAGTGCAGCAATAGCGAAAACCAGCGGTTTAAGAGCCATTACAGGTTTCATGGTGATTCTCCGTGCTTTATTAGTTGAGTTACGTGTTGGCACTTTCTAATTGCACTGCGTTGTAATCGGGTCAGTCGGCAACCCGGACGTTCAGGGTGTTAGCCATGCGGTTCCCCACCCCTGCACTCTGGTTCAACTGCACGACCCCGCGGCTGCCGGTGAAGGCCTGGTCGCTGGTAACGACCTGGCGGCTGCCACTTACGGGGAGTACGGTTCCGGAGCCTGGTAACAGCGCCACGTTTTGCTGTGACAAAGCGCTGTCATCGATGCCTTGTGGCTGGGCACTAATGCCGATCCGCACTGCATTGATCATTTGATTGTTGGCACCGGAGGATTGGTTGACCCCCAGCACACCGCTGCCATTACTGAATGAGTTGCCCTGTATCGCGGCCTTGGCATTGAGCGAAGGGTCGGCCGCAGTGTTGAGTTTCTGACTGATCCGGGTTGAGGCAAGGCCCTGGGTGCCGATGGCAATTGCCCGGCTATTTACCTGCTGCTGTTGATCGCCCGCAGCCTGGTTTACCGTAATGTTGCCGCGGTAGCTGAGGCCGGAATTGTTGATTTCGGCGTTGTTATCGGAGGCTGCGTGAACCTGAGCACTGGCAAGCAGCACAGCAACCAGCAAGGGCAGGGGAATGTTCATGATGTTATTTCCCCTGACTCAGAGCGGTGAGCGGGCTCATGCCCTGCTCGATGCTTCGATTGATGGTGTTGCTGATCGAACCGCCGCTGCCACCACCATGACCGCTGGCCATACCTGGCAGGCCATTGGCTGTATTCAAACCTGGCAGAGCGTTGCCGTTGGGCATCATCGAGTGGGTAATTGAGGCACCGCTGCTGACACTGGCGAAATCACCATCACTGAGCTCACTGGAAGCACTGGTGATACGCACTGCGGGGTTCGCGTTTACAGTCGTGGGGTTAGGGTCCGGATGCATGGCCGGGTTGCCGACTGCAAAAGGTTGAACATCGCGGGTAAGTACAATCACGCCATTACCACCTGCTTGAGCAGTGCTGTAGATACCGAACAGAACAGTCAGGCTGCACGCTGTCAGCAGGCGGTGTTTGCCACGATATATATTCCCCATGATTGTGTTCCTTCTTTATTGGAGCTGGCCCTGGTCGGCGCTACGAAGGGAAGAGCAGTAGTTGTGCCACTTTAAATTAAGTGATTAAAAACAAGCGCTCACAGAGCGTGATGAGTCAGTGCATGGCGTCGATGTTTCAAACGTGAGACAGCGCGAGGCTATTATTGCGGAGGGAAACAAGGAATTTACGTTGCACTTGATACGAGAGGGGGTGTTTCAGAAACGTTACATTTATTCAGGATATTTTAGGACGCCGCCAATAATCGGCTTGCAGGCTAACTCGGTGTTTCATGAATGGACATATTGGCGGCTCGAAGCGCTAACTTTTCCAGTGCCCATTGCAAACTCCCGGTGTCCTGATTAACAGACTGGAGATTGCTGAATAAGTTGCCTTGGCTTGGAGGATTTATTAATTGAGCACTACCCAGGCTGGCGATCAGTCGTTGTTCAAACAAGCCAATATCGTCTGCTGCGCATTTTTAATTCGATTCACAAACAGGGTGGCTTTTTATGAGCTTTCGTACATATGTAAGCCATGCAGGGTGCAGACCACCGACCAGAAGGGGGGAGGCAGCGGTCATGCACCCGGCTATTTACTTGGCTTGGGCTTTTTCCAGGGTTTCAATGCGCTGGTTAAGTTCGCGGATCGATTCGATCAGTGGAGCCACCAGTTTGTCGTAGTCGACCTGCATCAAACCATCCTTGGTGCGTGTCAGCTGTGGATACACCTTGGCCACTTCCTGGGCGATAACCCCGATGTCCTTGCGCCCGCCATCTTTCCATTCGAAGGTGACGCCCTGAATCTTCAGCAGATTCTCGGTAGCCGATGTCAGCGGCACGACTTTGGTTTTCAGGCTTTCATCGCTGAACGGGCAGCACTCGGCGCCAATGTCGCCGGGGCCGCCAAACGGAGGGCAGCCAGGGCCGGTCGGGTTGCTTGGTGAGCATTGGCTGCTATTGGCCAACGGTGCAGGACGGCTGTCAGCTTGAGCCAGGGCGTTGGCCGCAAAGGCCAGGGACATGGCGCCAAAGACACCCGAGACAAAGAATATTGATTTCATTATTTTCCTTGAGGTTGAGATAGCCCGTCGTCAAATGTTTGACGACTGGCCTCAAGGTAAAACTTCCAGTTGCTGCTGGATCTAGGAATACTCTGAATTCATTAAGAATCTTCCTAAAAATTCTTATTGCGCCAGCAAGTGTTCAACCGCGGCACAAGCTTGTTGCTGACGGGCCTGCCAGTCACCTCTGATGATCTGCACGGGTTGATGGTGGTGCTCCAGCCACTGAAGGCTGGCAGCGAAAAACCTTTGGCGTTCAGCCAGAGATGGTTGGCAACGCTGGCCGTCGGGTATCCATTCCACATCGTCGGGTGACAGCAGCAAGTGCAGGTCGTAATGCCGGCTGAGAAGTTCGGGTTCAAGCCATGCCGGACAGTCGCCAAACAGGGTCTGGCTCCACAGGATGTTGCTTAACAAATGGGTGTCCAGAATCAGCAGTTCTGGCTGTTGGGCACGGGCTTGATCCTCCCATTGCAGTTGACCTGCAGCAATCGCCGGAATATCGGCCAGGCAGGTGTCCCGGGGGTTTTGCTCGATAAAATAACGAACGTATTCGCCCACCAGTACGCCGCCAAATCGCTGCTGCAAGAGCGCCGCCAGCCAGCTTTTGCCACTCGACTCCGGCCCCGCCAGTACGACCACCTTCATGTGCGCAGCGCCGGATCGCGGCGCCAGTCACGCCAGCCCTGAATGGCAATAACCGTGAACAGTGCATACAGGCCTGCTGTCAGGTACAGCTCTTGCCAGGCAAAGAACAGGATGTAGAGCACGTCGATGACAAACCACAGGGCCCAGCATTGCAGGCGCTTTTGTGCCATCCACAATTGCGCGACCAGGCTGAATGCGGTCAGCGCTGCATCTTGCCAAGGGACGCCGGAGTCAGTCCAGCGGGCCATTGCCGCGCCCAGAACCAGACTGCCAACAGCACCTGCGCTGAGGCCCGCGAGGACTTGCAAAGGGCTTAACCGGGTAACCACACGGCCCTCGTGCTGTGTCCCGGCGCGGGTCCACTGCCACCAGCCATAAACTTGCAGCAGGGCAAAGAAGACTTGCAGGAGCATGCCCGAGTACAGCTTCATGCCGAAGAATATCCAGCTATACAGCAGCACCATCACCAGGCCGATGGGCCAGCACCAGGGGTTTTGTTTGACTGTTAACCAGACGGCGATGACGCCAAGCGCGGCGGCAAACAGTTCGAGCCCTGACATTGGCATTTCCGGGATGAGTGAAGAAGGGCGGGGATTGTACCTGCAGGCAGGTGGCAGCTCTAGCAGGATTCACATCGTCGCTGATGAGGACCGAAGGCTGCGCAAAGTGATCGCAGCCTTGGTGTCTCGTCAGCGACTACAGGTTCAAGGGATGTGCAGCAACACGTAGTCATTCTTGTCGAAGCGACCGCTCAACGCCGGTACTACATTGCCCAAGGCTGTGCCTTGCAGCCCCTGATAATCCTTGCGGTCCATAACGATCCATACCGGGGCTGGCAGGGCCTCCAGCTCGGCGTCGGCCCGGGTGAACAGCGGCAGCAGGTCGCGATTGACATTGACCATGAACTTGATGGCCTTGGCGTCTTTGCCCATGCCGTGCAGTACTAGCGGGGCAGGCTCGCGGTCGATCATGCGCATGGCGTTTTCGGTAAAGTTACGGGTGTCATACAGTTCGCGCTCCACCGGTTCGAACACCATGATGAAGCAGGCCCACAACGCCAGAACGGCGCATGCCGCCAAACCGCCCGTTCGCCATTGCGCCCTGAATAGCAGGACCAGCGCCGCCACTTGCAGCACGCCCAGCACCATAAAGATCGCAGTCAATGAAGGCAGCTGGTCGTCAAAGCGTTTGCGCACAATGCTCAGGCCCACCATCAACAACGCGGGCAATAGCAGGAAAAGCCCCTGAATCAAACCGCGCAGCCCGGCATGGACCCGTCCCTGCAAACCTTGAAACGGATACGCCGCAATGATCGCCGCCATCGGCAACATGGGCAGCAGGTAACGGGCTTTTTTCGCCTGCGGGATCGACAGCCCGATCATTACGATCAAGCCGGCGCCCACGCAGTATTTGACCAGCTGCAGCCCCGGGCCCGATTGCTTGCGCCCGACGATCAGGGTCGCCACCAGTACCAGCACCGCCAGCGGGTACGCCAGTGCGTAGTTGCCCATGGAACTGGTGAAGTAATACAGGGTGCTGCTCGCACCTTCCGTACCGTCCATGCGGCCAGTCACTTGCATGCGGATCACTTCATGGACGAAGGCCTCACCGCCGCTGATCCAGGCCAGCAACAACAGGGTACCTATGCACGCAGCCAGCAGAATCAGCGCTTGCAGGCCAACGCTGATCAGCCGGCGCCATTGACCGCTGAGCAGGTAGTAACTGCAGAGCATGCCGGTGGGAATGACCAGGCCAATCGGGCCGCGTATGGCAAACCCCAGTACCAGCAAAAGCAGTAGCCAGTGATGCCGGCGCGGTGCAGAAAAATGGTCGTGTGCATAGGCCAGATAAAACGCTGCCAGGCTGACGGCTGCAAGCATTTGATCCAGGGAGACGGCGCGGGTTTCGGTGACAAAGGTCATGCTCAGCAGCAACAGCGCCACACTGACCAGCGCCCAGGTCCTGGACTGCGGTGCGACCAGGCGATACATCAAAGTAACAATCAGCGCACCGGCAATGGCTGTGGGCAGCCATGCGGTGAGGCTGGTCACCTGTCCAGACGGCAAGGACAATAACCAGGTGAACAGAGTCGAAGTGGCGCTGTAGTCAGCATATGGCTGGCCGTAGGTGGTCGGAAAAAAGCCCGGGCCGTGACGCAGCATTTCCTTGGCAAACATTACAAAGCGCGAATCAAAACCGATCGCCGCCAGTTGCGGTTCACCCAAGATGAACAGCACCAGTACCAGTGCGCCTAAAATCAATGACTGACGGTGCAGTGCACGTAAACTGCTGGAAGAATAATTGGCCTGCATCTCGAGTTTCCCTGCCTCAAAACAGTACAAAAAAAAAGCGCCGCCATTGTTGCCAATGGCGGCGCTGTCATTTCATCAAACGGTCGTTGAACCTTGGGACACTGGCAAGTTGCAGGACTCGCCACGCCCCATCGGGTAGTACTGCAACCCTGCACGCGCCAGACGCTCGCCGTCATACAGGTTGCGTCCGTCGAAGATCACCGGGGTTTTGAGGCGGGCCTTGATCAGATCAAAGTCCGGCGCCTTGAATTGTTGCCACTCGGTACACACGATCAGTGCGTCGGCTCCGTTGAGGGTCGATTCCGGAGTCCCCATCAGGCTCAGGCGCGGTTCGTCACCGTACAACCGTTGGGTTTCCTGCATGGCTTCAGGGTCGAATGCGCGAACGTCGGCGCCGGCATCCCACAGTGCCTGCATCAATACGCGGCTCGGTGCATCGCGCATGTCGTCGGTATTGGGTTTGAACGCCAGGCCCCACAGGGCGAAGGTTTTACCTTTCAGATCACCTTTGAAGAACCCGTTGATGCGATCGAACAGCTTGTGCTTCTGGCGTTCGTTGATGGCTTCAACCGCCTGCAGCAGGTCGCTGGAGCAATTGACTTGCTGGGCACTGTGGATCAGCGCGCGCATGTCTTTGGGGAAACACGAGCCGCCATAGCCGCAGCCAGGGTAAATAAAGTGGTAGCCGATGCGGGTATCGGCACCGATGCCCAGGCGCACTGCTTCAATGTCGGCCCCCAGGTGCTCTGCCAGTTCGGCAATCTGGTTGATAAAGCTGATCTTGGTGGCGAGCATGCAGTTGGCGGCGTATTTGGTCAGCTCGGCGCTGCGCAGGTCCATGAAAATAATACGGTCATGGTTGCGGTTGAACGGGGCGTAAAGGTCGCGCATCACTTCGCGCACTTCTTCACGGGCGCAGCCGATGATGATGCGATCCGGACGGCGGCAGTCAGTCACTGCCGAGCCTTCCTTGAGGAATTCGGGGTTGGACACTACGTCGAATTGCAACGAGCGCCCGGTCTGGCTCAGCGCTTTATTGATATGGATCGTCAGGGCGTCGCCGGTGCCTACTGGAACGGTGGATTTTTCTACCAGGATCAACGGTTCAACGCGATGGCGGGCGACTGCGTCTCCGACCGAGAATACTGCGCCCAGGTCTGCCGAACCGTCTTCGCTGGGCGGGGTGCCCACGGCGATAAACAGCACCTGGCCGTGCTCAACCGCGAGTTTCTCATCGCTGGTAAATCGCAGGCGCTTGCTTTCAAGGTTATCCCGCACGAGGCTGGAGAGTCCCGGTTCAAAAATACTGACATGACCTTGTTGCAGCAGTTCGACCTTCTTCTGGTCGATGTCCATGCAGATCACATCGTGGCCGACTTCCGCCAATACCGTCGCCTGCACCAGGCCTACATAACCACTACCAAATACACTGATTTTCATGCGCAGTTCCTGGAACTTGGGGTACGTCGAGAGTTGATCGTTAGTACCCCCAGAATGACCAAGGTCACACCAAGGGTTTTCGAAAGGGTGAAGCTTTCATGGAACACCGGCAGGCTGGCGGCCAGCAGGTACACCAGGGCGTAACTGATGCTTAACAGCGAATAGGCGCGGCCCAGGGGCAAGTCCCGCAAGGCCAGCAGCCAGCAGAGCATCGATAGCGCGTAGGCCATGATGGCCGCAAAAACCACACCCAGCGCCGGCACTGATACCTCCCCCTGACTGATCGCGCTCAGCCATTGAGCAGGTTCCGGCAGGCGGGTCATGCTCCAGCGCATGCCCAGTTGGGCCGTGCTGACCAGCAACACGCTGGCCGAGGCAAAGACAAATCCACGGCGCAGGCTCATGTGTGTTGTCCTAACAGGACCACACCGGCAATTACCAGCCCTACACCTATCCAGTGACGCCGATCGATGTGTTCTTTGAACAGATAGCGGGCTACCAGGGTGATCAGCACAAAATTCAGGCTGAGCATCGGGTAGGCAACCCCGACTTCAAGCCGTTGCAGTACCAGCAGCCATACCAGCAAACCGAAGCCCAGGCACAGCAGTGCCAGCCACAGCCAGGGCGATTGCAGCTTTTGCGCAACCCCGGACTCGGGGCCGCGCCAGCTTTCGACTGCGTATTTTTGGGCAATCTGGCCTGCGCAGGTCAGCAGGCAGGCCAGCAACAGAAGTGCAAATGTCATTGGGCGCTCTGCGGGAAGATCAGAATCACCATGTTGCCGTCGTCATAACGCTGGCCATCTTCAGGCAGCATGTCCATTTCATGGCTTTCATCGCTGTCCTTGACCCGCATTACCACGCCCACCGGACCCTGGCGTCGCGCTTCAGTCATCCACGGGCCAATGTCGGCCAACGCAATGCTTTTGCCTTTGGCATCGTCATAGGTCAGGCCGTATTTGACTTCACCCTGGGTGTTGTACAGCGTCACATCGGGGCGGCGCAGGCGCCAGGACAAGGCAGAGGCTGCACCCAGATCGTTGCTGAGCAAGGTTTTGGCCTGGGACAGCTCCTGGATATGCTCAAGAATGAACTGATCGGGCATTTTGTTGTGCACAACGCTGCTGGGCATGCTGGCTGGTAACGCAAGCACCAGAACCCCCATAGCCAGGGCAGGCGCCGCCCACATCTTCAGCGGCCGGGAAAGTGTCAGCAGGCCGGTGACGATCCACGTCAGCAGCACGCCGACCAGCAACGCCATGTGTTGCGGCTCGTTGTCATAGAACGGTTTCTTGATCTGGAAGTAGATCAGGGCCGCCAGTCCCGCACTGCCCACCAGCAAGTTGACCAGGCCGTTAAAGCGCAAGGCACCGGTTTTGGCCTGTTCTACCCGCTGGATCATCCCGTGGCCAAGCAACAGAGCCAGCGGCAACATGCAGGGCATGATGTAGGTCGGTAACTTGCCTTTGCTCAGACTGAACAAGGCCAGCGGCAGCAGAAACCATAGCGACACGAAAACTACGCTGGCATGGCGCTTGTTCTGCCACGCATCCTTGAACGTAACGGGCAACAGGGCTGCCCAGGGCAGGCTGGAAACCACCAGCAGCGGCAGATAGAACCACCACGGGCGCCCGTGCTGGGCATCGTCACCGGCAAAACGGCGAATATGCTCGTGCCAAAAGAAGAAGCGCCAGTAGTCAGGCTCCTGGGCGTGAACGGCGAGGACCCAGGGCAGCGATACAAGGGCGGCCACCAGCATGGCCACCAGACCGTATTTGACCAGCTCGACAAAGCGCTTTTGCCAGATCATGTAGGGCAGGGCAATCAACACCGGCAACAGCAGGGCCAGAAAGCCTTTGGTCATAAAGCCCATGCCACAGGCAAAACCCAGTACAGCCCAACTGATCAGGCGATCGCGCCGGGTGCTGCTGTCAACCGCAAACCACAACGCGACCAGACTCAAGTTAACCCACAGAGTGAACTGCGGGTCGAGGTTCGAGTAACCCGCCTGGCCGGCGATCAAGCCGAATGTCATGTAGACCAGGGCGCAGGCAAAGCTCTTGCGCGGGTCATTCCACAAACGGCGGGCCACGACATAGGCCAGAAACACGCTGAGGCCGGTGGCAACGGCGGAGGCTATGCGCACGCCGAACAGGTTTTCGCCAAAAATGGCCTGGCCTATGGCGATCATCCAGTAGCCCGCAATCGGCTTCTCGAAGTAACGCAAGTCCATGAAGTGCGGGGTGATCCAGTTGCCGTCGACCAGAATTTGCTGGCCGATTTGCGCGTAGCGTGTTTCGTCCGGGATCCACAAACCGTGGGTGCCCAGCGGCAACAGATAAAACGCGATAAAAGCCAGAACCAGAAGCGGTATCGTCCAGCGCTGAGTCATGGTTTCTGCACTCCCAGCCAGCCTTCACGCCCGTCCAGTACGCCCCGGCTCAATTGTCCGGCTGCAATACTGTCGGGATCGGCGGGCAGCAAATCCCGCAAGGGCTGGAAATGAATGTCACGGGTACGGGCCTGCGCCAGTAATTGACGGAAGTCGTTAGCCATCAGAATCCCTTCTACTTCAGCGTGGATAGTGTACGCATTCAGCTTTTGTGGGCTGAAGCGATCAAGAATGTATGAATTGAAGTCGGCGGCACTCAGCTCTGGCCCGACCACTTCATCGAAAGTGGGTAGATCCACAGGGATTTGCGGCGCGCCCAGGCTGCCGTCGGCCAACCTTGGCCGAAACAGACTGTGCCCGCGGCAATCACTGTTGTAACGAAAGCCAAAGGTTTCCTTGGCCTGGACTACGCGCTCGTCTGCACGCCAGCCGGCGGCGGCCGAACATTCGACCGCCTGGCCGGTAATGTCGCTCAAGGTGTCGACGCCGCGCCGGATCTGCTCGATCAGTTGCGCCTCGCTCCAGCGCCCGGTGTTGGCTTGCCAGCCATGGTGATCCCAGGCATGCAAGCCGACCTCATGGCCCGCAGCCAGGGTCTGGCGCATTAAATGCCCCAGATCCTTGCCGATGGGCTTTCCTGGCCAGGCAGTGCCGGCCAGCAAAATATCCCAGCCATAGAGGCTGGCGGCCTTGGAACGCATCATCTTCCAGAAAAACTGGGGCTTGATCAGCCGCCATAAATGGCGGCCCATATTGTCAGGCCCCACGCTGAAAAAAAACGTGGCCTTGATCTGGGCTTCATCGAGCAGTTCGAGCAACCGCGGAACCCCTTCTCGGGTTCCACGGTAGGTATCGACATCTATGCGCAGTCCAGCTTGCATTAGCGTTTTTCCGCGATTTCAACCATGGCTTCACGCAGGAAGAAATCCAGGGTCTTGCCAATGGTTTCGCTGAGTTCGGTCGTCGGGGTCCAGTCGATCAGGCGACGGGCGTTCTCGACGCTTGGCTTGCGGTGGCTCACGTCCTGATAGCCGGTGCCGTAGAACGACTGGCTTTCAACATCGCGGAAACCGGCAAATGGCGGGAAGTTGTCACGCAGCGGATGCGCTTCGAACTGACGCAGCAACTCTTCACCCAGTTCACGGATACTGGCTTCGTTTTCCGGGTTGCCAATGTTGATGATCTGGCCGTCGCACTTGCCGCCTTTGTTGTCGATGATGCGCGCCAGAGCTTCGATACCATCGGCCACGTCGGTGAAGCAGCGTTTTTGTTCGCCGCCGTCTACCAGACGAATCGGGGTGCCTTCCACGAGGTGCAGGATCAGCTGAGTGATGGCGCGCGAGCTGCCAACCCGTGCCGAGTCCAGACGGTCGAGACGCGGGCCCATCCAGTTAAATGGACGGAACAGGGTGAACTTCAGGCCTTTCTGGCCGTAGGCCCAGATCACGCGGTCCAGCAGTTGCTTGGAGACCGAGTAGATCCAGCGCTGTTTGTTGATCGGGCCAACAATCAGGTTGGACGTGTCTTCGTCGAAGTTCTTGTCCTGGCACATGCCATACACTTCGGACGTGGACGGGAAGATCACACGCTTGTTGTATTTGACGCAGTAGCGCACCAGCTTGAGGTTTTCCTCGAAGTCCAGTTCGAATACACGCAACGGGTTGCGGGTGTATTCGATTGGCGTGGCGATGGCCACCAGCGGCAGAACCACGTCGCATTTTTTGATGTGGTACTCGATCCACTCGGTGTGGATGCTGATATCACCTTCCACAAAGTGGAAGTTCGGGTGGCTGCGCAGACGCTCAATGGCGTCAGAACCGATATCCAGACCGTAAACTTCGTACTGGTCGTCCTGCAGCAGGCGCTCGGACAGGTGGTTACCGATAAAGCCGTTAACCCCCAGGATCAGGACGCGGGTACGGCGGGCCTTGCGACCCGACTCGCTACCGCGCAGACGCGAACCTTCTACCAGACCCAGTTCCCGGGCCAGTTGCGGGCCGCTCAGGTACAAGCCGTTTTCATTGCGCTGACCGGCAGTCACTACCAGCGAGTCCTGACCACATGCGATGCGCAGCGGATCGCAACTGATGACCTGGCCCGGTGCGTGGCCCTGGTTACCGGCAACCACTTCGGCGCCCCAGACGATCAGTTTGTGCTCGCCCACTGCACAGAAGGCCCCCGGATAAGGTTGAGTAACAGCCCGAACCAGATTGAACAGCTCTTCTGCAGGGCGTGCCCACTGCAGCAGGCCATCAGCTGGCGTGCGACGACCAAAGTAGGTGGCTTTGGATTCGTCTTGCGGGGTTTCCTTGAGCTTGCCCTGGGGCAGCAGCGGCAGGGCTTCGGCCAGCAACTGGGCAGCGGTTTCGCGCAATTTGCCGTGCAGGGTCAGTGCGGTGTCGGTGCGTTCGATGCTGATCCGTTGTTGCGCCAGAATGTCGCCTGCGTCGGCTCGTTTGACCATACGGTGCAGGGTCACGCCGGTTTCGGTTTCGCCCTTGACCAGTACCCAGTTCGCCGGAGCGCGGCCGCGGTAGCGCGGCAGCAACGAGCCGTGCAGGTTGAAAGCACCCTGGCTGACGCTGGCCAGCAACTCTTCGCCCAACAGGTTGCGGTAGTAAAACGAGAAAATGTAGTCGGCGTTCAGCTTGCGGATACGTTCGATCCACAGCGGATGGTTGGCGTCTTCCGGTGCATGTACCGGAATGCCTTTGCGGGCACACAGCTGGGCGACTGAACCATAAAAGTTATTTTCTTTCGGGTCATCGGCATGGGTAAACACAGCAGCAATTTCGTAGCCTGCATTGAGCAAGGCTTCAATGCCTGTGCAGCCAATATCGTGATAGGCGAAAACAACGGCTTTCAAACTCATGATTGAACCTGTGTCGAAGTTGAAGAAGTCGGGGTGCAAGTTGAAACGGTAGAAGTTGCAGGTTCGGCGCGAACGATTTTTTCAATGAAAAACCGTGGCCGGGCCCGCACATCGCTGTACATGCGGCCCAGGTATTCGCCCAGTAGCCCCATGCCGATAAATTGGCCGCCGGTAAACACGAACAGCACCGCAAACAGTACGAAGGTGCCGTGTCCGGCCCACGAGGCGCCGAAGATCAGGCGCAGCATGATCAATGCAATGGCGAAGAGCACGCCCAGTACCGCCATGCTGAAACCGATGATGCTCAGCAGACGCAAAGGTGTGGTGGTCATGCAGGTGATCAGGTCGAACATCAGGTTGATCAGGCGCATGGGGCTGTACTTGGAATCACCGTGTTCGCGCTCGGCATGTTCGACCAGCACTTCAGTGGTGTGCCGGGCAAAACTGTTGGCGAGAATCGGGATAAACGTACTGCGTTCGCGACAGGCGAGCATGGCCTCAACGATGGAGCGGCGATAGCAGCGCAGCATGCAGCCGTAATCGCTCATGGCAACACCTGTCGAGCGTTGCACAGCTAGGTTGATCAGCCGTGACGGCCAGCGGCGCCAGGCGGAGTCCTGACGATTGTTGCGCACTGTGCCGACCACGTCGTAGCCCAGGGCTGCCTGGGCGACCAGGCGCGGGATTTCTTCCGGCGGATTTTGCAGGTCGGCGTCCAGAGTGATGACAACATCGCCTTTGGAATGCTCGAAGCCCGCCATGATCGCAGCATGTTGCCCATAGTTACGATTGAGAATTACCGCAACTACCGGGCTGCCTTCGCGTGCAGCCGCGTCCTCGAGGATTTGCGCCGATTGATCCCGGCTGCCGTCATCGACCAGAACGATTTCATAGGCCTGCGTCAACTGTGCACAGGCTGCTTCAGTACGGCGCAATAGCTCAGGAAGACTCTGCTCTTCGTTGTAGACCGGTATGACGATCGACACGCACTGGATAGGGTAGGGTTTCAAATTATTCGTTCCAGTCAGTTTCAATGGCACAAGACGACTCGGTAAAAGTCGATCTACTTGCGCGCAGGCCAAGGCTCGCGTGCACGTGGAGTAAAGACTATTATGTCTAAAGGTAAAGTCATCGGACTACGTTATCTGCATGATTTTGTTGCAGACTTTTGCGTACTTCCGTCGCAGGAATGAGCATACGTTAAACGCAGAGTTGTGAAAAACCTATGAAAGTTCGATCAAGGTCCCATGCTTTTAAGGGCTAGACAGCTGTTATTCAGGAAAGCATTTCTCGCGTCCAAACATCCAGCGTTTAGAGGCTTTTCAATAACGCATTATCTTTTAGCGCTTGTTGCGCTAATAAAACAGTGATGCAGGTCGGGATAGGGCACATATAAATATTCAGTAATTAATGCGCCAACCTGCGGGCATGTGATGCGAGTCACATCGGTTGGCGCATTCAAACAGGCTATTAGTTCAGGCCGAGCTTGCCACGCAAGGTCGACAAGTCTTCGGCCAGGGTGTTGACGGGGCCAATCAACGCCTTGCGGTCGTTGTCCTTGACCTTGTCATAGGTTTCAAAGCCGCCGTCCTGGGTACGGTATTTGGCCAGAATCCTGTCAACAGTGGCGAAGTTCTTGTCCACCTTGGCTGCAAACGCCTGGTCGCTCTGCTGGATCTGGCTGCGAAACAGGTCGAAGATTTTTTTCGCGCCGTCAACGTTCCCCTGGAAGTCGTACAGATCGGTGTGGCTGTAGCGGTCTTCTTCGCCGGAAATCTTGGTATCAGCCACTTCTTCCATCAGCGAAGCGGCGCCACCGACAACTTTCTCAGGCGGGAACGTCAGCCCGGCGACACGCTTTTGCAGATCCTGGACGTCTTTGTTCAGCCCGTCTGCCAGTTCATTCAGGCCCTGGGTGCTGTTCTCGGAAAACAGGCTGTATTCGATGCGGTGAAAACCGGTGAAGTCCGGGGCTTTTACCCCTTGTTCATGATCGTCGACCCGGGAGTCGATCGACGCGTCCAGGTCGCTGAACAGTTCGGCAATAGGCTCAATGGACTCGTAATGGACGCGAGTCGGAGCGTAGAGCTTTTTGGCTGCGGCCAAATCACCCTTTTTTACCGCATCGGTAAATTGCTGCGTATTGTCGGCCAGTAGATCCAGCTGCTCGGTGACGTAAATCTTGTAGTCCGAGACCGGGCCCACCAGATCCAGCGGTGCAGTCGCTGCCAGGGCCGAGAGCGGGGTATGGAGCAAGCCAAGTGTGATGAGCAGTGCGAATGGCGTCTTCTTCATGGGACTTTTCCGGTTGGGTTCAGATGATTGGGTCAGGCGTTGGCAACAGGTGCGGCGGCATTGAGCAAGGAACGCCCAATGAAATCCTGCTCGTCGCGAACCCCGGGCAGCGTGAAGAAGTAACCGCCGCCGACCGGCTTGAGGTATTCCTCCAGGGGTTCGCCATTGAGTCTGGTTTGCACCGCGATAAAGCCTTGTTCCAGATCGCTCTGGTAGCAGATGAACAGCAGTCCCATGTCCAGCTGGCCGTTTTTGTTAACCCCGTTGGAGTAGTTGAACGGTCGACGCAGTATCAGGCTGTTGCGGGTTTGTGCCGTGCGCGGGTTGGCCAGGCGGATGTGTGCATCAAGCCTGGTCACTTTGCCATCGGGATCGTTGCTGTAGTCCGGGACATCGGTTTCATGGGCGCCATCCATGGGGGCGCCACTGGCTTTGTTGCGACCGAAAATACTTTGCTGCTCTTGCAGCGGTGTGCGGTCCCAGCGCTCCACGAAGTTGCGGATGATGCGTACCGCCTGGTAACTGCCGTTGACCGCCCAGTGCGGTTCGTGAGTTTCGGGCCCGACCCAGACAATGCTGTTCATCAGGCTGTTGTCGGTGGAGTCCGGGTTGGCCGAGCCATCGCGAAAGCCCAGAAAGTTGCGCGCGCTTTGCGCCGGCTCGCCGGGCTTGGTCGGCGCTTGTGGCGGCACTGTACCTTCCTGCTTCCAGCGCACCAGCAACAAATCCGGCAGGTTTTTCACAATGTCGCGCAGGGCGTGAATATTGGTGTCCGCAGTGTTGGCGCAAAACTGCAGGCTCAGATCGCCATGGCACTGTGCAGGCTCGAGTGCATCGTTGGGGAAACCTTGCATGCGGCTCAAGCGCTTGGGCTTGGCGGTCGCCAGGCCAAAGCGCTCATCGAACAGCGACGCCCCCACCGAGACCGTCACAGTCAGGTTGTCCGGTGTCACCTGCGGGCCGAGAATCCCTGAGTCAGGAGGCGGCAGCCTTGGGTCGGCCTGAGGGGCCGGGCCGCCCTTGACCAGGAACGCAATGCGTTGATTGAGGGTGCGAAACAGGCGTTCCAGGTCTTGCCGGTCGCTGGCCAGCACATCAAAAGCCACCAGCATGCCCGCTGCGGGGCGCGGGGTGAGAATACCGTTTTGATGCTGGCCGTAATAATCATGCCGGTCCCGGGTTTTATCGCTGCTCGGGGCCTGGGTCACCTGAACGTTTTGCCCGCCACTGGCGGCCATGGCCGGGCAGCTCAAAGCGCCGCCTGCCAGTGCCGCCCCGGCGACTCCCATGCCCAGCAGCACACGACGGCGCTGCAGATTGAATGGATCAAGACTGTTTTCTGAGTCGCTCATGTGCATCTCGTCTGCAATTACAGGCCTCAAAGGCCAAGGGCGGGATCGATTCCATCGAGTGCATCGGCCAGAGCCTTGGCCTTGTTACTGATAGCTTGACGCCGCAGGTCGCTCACGGTGTCGTAAGTGATGTAACCCTGGGGTGTTTTGAGGCTGTTGATCTCAGCCTCGAGCGCGGTACTGGCAGTATCGATACGCTGCAGGAGCTCGGTATTGTTCTTGGCCAGTAAAGGACGCAACAGATCAACGACCTTGCGTGTGGTCTGCAGGTTGGCAGCAAAACCACTGAGGTCGATATGACTGTAACGCTCTTCTTCGCCGCTACCGGCGCGGGTATCGGCCAGGTTATGCAGGCTCCGGGCGACAATGCTGACTAATTGCCCGGGAGGCAGTGACTGGGCCAGCAACTGCTGCTTGAGCAACACCGCATTGGCATGCAGTTGCTGGGCAAAGACACCCAGGCCCTGGGTGCTGCTCTGGGAAAACAGCCCGTACTCGATGCGGTGGAAGCCGCCGAAGCCGGGGTCCTGTTCACGTTTTTCGAAGTAGTCCGCGCGGGCGTTGATGGCGTTGTCCAGTTCGGCCAGGCGTTGCGCTGCCGGGGCCAGTCGCTGATAAGCCTCGCGGGCGGGCAGGTAAAGCGCCCGGGCCTGTGCGAGGTCGCCCGTGGCAATGGCTTGCGACAAGGCATCCACCGCCGTGATCAAAGCGTTGCCCTGGCTGTTCAGATAGACCCGGAACTCAGACAGCGGACCGATAAATGCCACCAGGGACGGTCGCGCTTTGGCGCTGGCCTGGGATTGGGCAGTAGGCGTGACGTGCAAGGTGCCGCGCGGGTTGCTGAGCAAGCCGCAGGTGATGGCGTAATCCCCGGGTGCCAGCGTGGCATTGATCACCTGACTAAGGCCGGGAGCGATATTTTCACGCTCCTCGACCACCAGTACGCCATCCAGAATTTCCCACTCCACAGCCCGCTCGGAGGCGTTGACGATGCGAAAGCTATTGAAGCCTGCGGGTACCGACAGCGAGTCGGGCTCGCAACTGTGGGGGTGAATGGTCACGGTGATTTCAGAGCTGTGAGCCTTGCGTTTGGCTGCAGCCAGCTGGGAGGCGTAATAGAACAAAGCGCCGGCCGCGATCATCACGATCACCGAGCCGGCCACCGCCCAGCGCATGGCGCGAGGGGGTGTACCGCTTGCAGGGGTAGGCATGCAGGACCTTATGGGTTTGTCACTGAAGAAACGGGGGCGTTTTTGGGGCTGGCGGCAGGGCGAAAGAACATCGCCAGCGTCAGCAGCAGGTAAATCACATAGGCGCCAAGCACGCTCACTGTGGGCGCATCCTGATACCCGAACATGCCGGCCAGCACAGAACCCGCCGGTCCATCCATTGGCAGTGCGGCACTGATATCAAACACCACGCCTTGCAGGTGGTTCCACAAGCCGGCTTCGTGCAGGGCCTGTACCGAGTTGGCCAGAATGCCTGCGGCAACCAGCAGAATGAACAGTCCGGTCCAGCGGAAGAACAGGCCCAGATTCAAGCGCATGCTGCCGCTATAAATGGCGAAACCGACGAAAATGGCGAGGACCAGACCGAGCAGGGCGCCCAGCGGTGCTGCGGGGCCTTCGCTCTGCTGAAACACGGCGAGCAGAAAGAACACGGTTTCGAGTCCTTCGCGGGCAACTGCAAAGAACACCATGGCAATCAGTGCCGTGACTTGATGTTTTGACCCCGCGAGGGCGTGATCCAGGGAGGTGTGAAGAGAGTGCTTGATGGAGCGCGCCACTTTGCGCATCCAGAACACCATCGAACTGAGAATGCCGACGGCGATCAGACCGACAATGCCTTCGAAGAGCTCCTGCTGTTTCTGCGGGAACTCTGCACTCATCAGCTCCAGGCCGCCGCCCACCAGCAGGGACAGAGCGACAGCAAGGAAGACTCCGGTCCACACGGCGGGCATCCACTGTCCGCGCCCCGTTTGTTTGAGGTAACTGGCAATGATGCCGACTATAAGAGCGGCCTCGATTCCTTCGCGCAGCATGATCAGAAATGGAACCAGCATGGGATGAGTACCGCGTCACGAATTGGCCAGGGTGGCAATTTGTAACATTTTGATACTCATTTACAAACAGGAATCGATTGCATTTGCTGAACGCTAGCTGAACAAAGACTTGACCCGGGTAATCGCTGGCGAGGCCCAAGGCCGCGAAGGCCTTGTGCACGGCTCTCGGACGTCGCGCACGGTCCTTCGCACCTTATCGCAGCCTCGTTCCTCGTCAGCGAGTACGGGCTTCTAGTCGGCTGTTTGTTCGGGTGTGTCGTCTTTCTGCGCTTTCAGGCTTTCAAGTGCTGCTTCGGCTTTTAGTGCCCGCAGGGTCAATGCCGTGCCGGCTTCCTGCGCCTTGCTTTGCGCTTGTTGCAAGACTTCGCTGTCCTCAAGTGCAACCCGCAAGCGTTCCTGGAGCAGGGTGCGCTCGTTTTCCAGCTTAGTTAACTGGCTGCTGAGCTGGCCATTGAGGTTGCTCAATTTGTGTTGCTGGTCGTTGGACTGATTCAGTTCCTTGCCCAGTGCGCGGCTTTCGCTCAATACGCGCTCGTTGTCGCGATGCAGCTGGGTGATCTCATCCTGGCGTACCAGTGCACTTTGTTGTGCCTGGCGCAGTTCCATCTGAATCTGCTGAACCTGTCCTTCGTGGCGGCGCTGATCCTGCTCGCGCTGCTCTTTGACGGCGCTGCGGTAGTGCTCAAGTGCTTCGCGGGCATGCAGGTGTTTGTCTTCCAGCGAGCGAATTTGCTCGTCGCGGTCTTTGAGGCGCAGCTCAAAGTCGCTGCAAGCCTGATTCAGTGCAGCGTTGCGGGTTTGCTCGGTCTGCAGCATGGAGCGTGTGGACTCAAGATTTGCCGTTTCCTGGCTCAGTGCATTGCCCTGGATCTCAAGTTGCTGCTGGAGCCGGGTTTGCGTCTGTTGTGCCTGGTCGAGCTGCTCCTGCAGCGTTGCCTGGAGTTGTTCGTAGTGTGCCCGGGCCCGATCGATCGGCTCCTGGGCTTGCTCTTGCAGGCGCTGGGCGAGGCGGGCGACCAGCTCCGCCAGTTCGTCTCCGAGCTGTTCCTGTGGCGCGCCCCGGCGTGAATCGACCTCCTCCAGCTCTTTCAGATAGCGGTGGATAGTGGTTTTCGACCCGGTATTTCCCATCTCGATACGTACTGCATCAATGCTCGGGTGTTCGCCACGGGCCAGGATTGCCGTGCGTGCAATTTGCACCACCGCCTTGTTTACGCCGCCACGGGCCATGGTCTTCTCCTACGATTATGTACTGTGGTATGTATCATGTAATTACATACTATATTATCGATTAAATTTTGTCTTTATTTAAGAATCAAGAGGCGGGATATACTGGTATTATCCCGTGTTAGAGCCTTGGAACTGCTTTTAAGGCCCGTTTTCAGTACGCCAATCAAGAGAACTGCCCATGAGCGAGCTGGATCGCTACTTAAACGCCGCGACCCGCGATAACACCCGCCGCAGTTATCGGGCAGCCATCGAACACTTCGAAGTCACCTGGGGCGGGTTCCTGCCTGCCACCAGTGACAGCGTGGCCCGCTACCTGGTGGCTCACGCCGGCCAGCTCTCAATCAACACGCTCAAGTTGCGCCTGTCGGCCATTGCCCAGTGGCATAACAGCCAGGGGTTTGCCGACCCGACCAAGGCGCCGGTGGTGCGCAAAGTGTTCAAGGGCATCAGGGCCTTGCACCCGGTACAGGAGAAGCAGGCTGAGCCGTTGCAATTGCAGCACCTGGAGCAGGTGGTCGACTGGCTCGAAAGTGAGGCCCGGGCGGCGCAAGCCGATGCCGATCAGCCTGCACTGCTGCGAGCACGACGGGATGCGGCCCTGATTCTGTTGGGGTTCTGGCGCGGGTTTCGCAGTGACGAGCTGTGCCGCTTGCAGATCGAGCATGTGCAAGCGGTGCCAGGTTCCGGTATCACCCTGTACCTGCCGCGCAGCAAAAGTGACCGCGACAATCTGGGCAAGACCTTTCAGACCCCGGCCTTGCTGCGGTTATGCCCGGTGCGGGCCTACATTGAGTGGCTCAATACGTCGGCGCTGGTCCGCGGCCCGGTGTTTCGTGGCATAGACCGCTGGGGCAACCTGGGGGAGGAGGGGTTGCACGCCAACAGCGTAATTGCGCTGCTGCGCCAGGCCCTGGAACGCGCAGGTATTGCTGCAGAGCAATACACCAGCCACTCGCTGCGTCGCGGTTTTGCAACATGGGCCCATCAAAGTGGCTGGGATTTGAAGTCACTGATGAATTACGTCGGCTGGAAGGACGTAAAGTCCGCCATGCGCTATGTTGAAGCGACCCCGTTTACGGGGATGAGCATTACCGCGCAAAAAGTTATCGATGTCTGACGAGGGTTGAAATGGCGCAAGGTGGCCCCTATTTGGTTTTCTACTATCTATAGGCTCACCTGATAGCTAAAACCAATCGTCAGCATCAGCTTTGCCAATGAGCCAGATACGAAATGAGTTGTTAGGATTCACCCCATCAACTTTTCAACCCTGACGGAGAGACAACGATGCCTATCATCAACAGCCATGTAAAACCGTTCAAAGCTACTGCATACAAAAACGGCAGCTTCGTGGAAGTGTCGGACGCTGACCTGAAAGGCAAGTGGTCTGTCGTTTTCTTCTACCCGGCCGACTTCACTTTTGTTTGCCCGACCGAACTGGAAGACCTGGCTGACAACTACGAAGAGTTCAAAAAACTCGGCGTGGAAATCTACAGCGTGTCCACTGACACCCACTTTGCTCACGCTGCCTGGCACAACACTTCGCCAGCCATCGGCAAAATCCAGTACACCATGATCGGCGACCCTACGCTGACCATCTCCCGCAACTTCGACGTACTGATCGAAGAAGCAGGCCTGGCTGACCGCGGTACTTTCGTGATCAACCCTGAAGGTCAGATCAAAATCGTCGAGCTGAACGATGGCGGCGTTGGTCGTGACGCTTCCGAGCTGCTGCGTAAAATCAAGGCAGCCCAGTACGTTGCTGCTCACCCGGGTGAAGTTTGCCCGGCCAAATGGAAAGAAGGTGAATCCACCCTCGCTCCATCGCTCGACCTGGTCGGCAAGATCTAAGCCTGTGAGCCAGCCAAGGGCGGTGACCCGCACCTGAGTTGCACGCAGCATCGCCCTCAAAACGCCCGGGCGACATTCGCTCGGGCGTTTTTTTTACACAGCATTAAAGGTCAAAGGAGATCGCCCGTATGTTGGACGCCAATCTAAAAGCACAGTTGAAGTCATACCTGGAGCGGGTTACCCAGCCGATCGAGATCGTTGCTTCCCTCGACGACGGTGCGAAATCCCGTGAAATGCATGACTTGTTGAAAGAAATCGCCAGCCTTTCCAGCATGATTACCTTGCTGGACAACGGTACCGATGCGCGCAAGCCTTCGTTTTCGTTGAACCGCCCGGGCGGCGATATCAGCCTGCGTTTCGCAGGCATCCCAATGGGCCACGAATTTACTTCGCTGGTGCTGGCCTTGCTGCAAGTCGGCGGCCACCCATCGAAAGCCAGTCCTGAAGTGATTGAACAGATCCGCGCCCTCAAGGGCGAGTTCAACTTCGAGACTTATTTCTCGCTGTCATGCCAGAACTGTCCGGATGTGGTGCAGGCGCTGAACCTGATGGCTGTATTGAACCCGAACATTCGCCACGTGGCGATTGACGGCGCGCTGTTCCAGGACGAAGTCACCGAACGTCAGGTGATGGCAGTTCCCAGTGTTTACTTGAACGGCGTGAACTTCGGCCAGGGCCGTATGGGTCTGGAAGAAATTCTCGGCAAGCTGGACACCGGCGCCATCGAGCGTCAGGCCGAAAAAATCAGCGCCAAAGAGGCGTTTGATGTGCTGGTCATAGGCGGTGGTCCGGCCGGCGCAGCGGCTGCCATTTATGCGGCACGTAAAGGCATTCGTACCGGCGTCGCCGCTGAACGCTTTGGCGGCCAGGTGCTGGATACCATGGCCATCGAGAACTTTATCTCGGTGCAGGAAACTGAAGGGCCAAAACTGGCCACCGCCCTTGAAGAGCACGTCAAGCAATACGACGTCGACATCATGAACCTGCAGCGTGCCGACAAGCTGCTGCCGGGCAAGGCGGGCGAGTTGCATGAGGTGAAATTTGCCAGTGGTGCCTCGCTGAAAGCCAAGACCGTGATTCTGGCAACCGGTGCCCGCTGGAGAGAGATGAATGTACCCGGCGAGCAGGAATACCGCAGCCGTGGCGTCGCTTACTGCCCGCACTGTGACGGCCCGCTGTTCAAAGGCAAGCGCGTTGCAGTTATCGGCGGTGGCAACTCGGGTGTTGAAGCGGCAATCGACCTGGCGGGTATCGTTTCTCACGTCACCCTGCTTGAGTTCGATACCAAACTGCGGGCCGATGCGGTGTTGCAGCGCAAGCTCAACAGCTTGCCGAACGTAACCGTGATTACCAATGCCCTGACCACCGAAGTCACAGGCGACGGTCAGAAGGTCAATGGTCTGCGTTACAAGGATCGGGCCACAGACGAGTTGCACCACGTCGAGCTGGAAGGGATTTTTGTCCAGATCGGCTTGCTGCCGAACACTGACTGGCTTAAAGGTACGATCGAGCTTTCACCTCGCGGCGAGATCGTGGTTGATGCCCGTGGTGAAACCAGCATCCCCGGCATCTTTGCCGCCGGCGACGTCACTACCGTGCCATACAAGCAGATCGTGATTGCGGTGGGCGAGGGCGCCAAAGCTTCGCTGAGTGCTTTTGATCACCTGATCCGCTCGGAATAACCGGCTGAAACAAAAAACCCATGAGCGATCATGGGTTTTTTTTTGCATCCGGTTTACATCGGTTGCGGCTGGATAATCTCGACCCAGTAGCCGTCCGGGTCTTTGATAAATGCCAGCGACTTCATGCGCCCGTCAGTCAGGCGCTTCTGGAAGTCCACACCCAGCGCCTCGAAGCGTTCGCAGGCGGCAACGATGTCCGGCACCGAGATGCAAATGTGGCCAAAGCCGCGCGGGTCAGTGTTGCCGTTGTGGTAGACAACGCTGTCGTCGGTTTCCGAACCGTGGTTGTGGGTCAGTTCCAGAATGCCGGGAATCGACTTCATCCACAGGGTACGGGCGGCATCGTCAGCCGGGATCTGTGCCTTATCAACCAGCGCCAGGAAATACAGGCTGAATTCGGCTTCCGGGAAGTCGCGCTTTTCAACCAGCGAGAAGCCCAGCACCCGGGTATAGAAATCCAGGGACTTATGGATGTCCTTGACGCGGAGCATGGTGTGGTTGAAGACAAAATTCTGGGTAGCGCTGTCTGGTTCGCCAGTGACGCCAGGGATGTTGTTCAGGTCTTGCAGGCTCATGAACCCTCCGAAAGTGATACGTGGTGATCGGTCGCTACGGTGAGCGTGATGGGCGAATGATACGGAATCCGGTGGCTTGCGCCAAACCCGTTTTCAGCCGGGGCAGGCATCAGCGCGGCGGGTCTTGGCAAATTCCGGGCAAAAAGAAGCCCGCCGAAGCGGGCATGGGGCGCTAGTCCTTTAGCAGCCCCCATCCTGTGACCATTGGTGTGAAAAATCTGTGAAAGGACCTGTTATTTGAAGACTGTCTGTCCGCCCCGGAGCTTTCATGGCTGTCGTGCCTGGTAAAGCTGCGGTCGGCGCCAGAGATGGGCACGGGAGTGTCTTGAATTATTGACTTGAATCATTCCGTACATCTGGCTCCCGTGATATTGCCGTCCAATAAAAAGCCCTGCATGGGCAGGGCTTTTTATTGGGTGCAGACTTTAATGACGCAACCATGAATCCACGGTGCTGGCACCGTATTGTTCTTTCCATGCCTTCAAGCCATGGTGGTTGCCGCCTTTAGTTTCGATAAGTTCACCGGTATGCGGGTTTTGATAAACCTTGAGTACGCGGGCCTTGCGTTGTTTGGGGGCGGCACCGGACCTGGGGGCAACCGTGCCGGGGTCAAGAATGGCAATAATGTCCCGAAGGTTCTTGCCATAGAACTTCATCAAGTCTTTGAGTTTTTGCTCGAACTCAATTTCTCTTTTAAGTCCGGCGTTATTTTTCAATGCTTCGAGCTGGGCAATCTGCTCTTTAAGTGCTTTCTCAGCAGCGCGAAATTCAGCGAGTCTGGACAAAGTCATTACTCCATTCACTGGTCCGGCCTTGGAGAGCCGGAGTGTTTTAATGATGATTGAAGTGCATGGGCCAGGGGCCGGGTCCAGTACCTTGAACACCTGAACACCGTCCATGACCTTTTTAAATAACGTGACAACCTTTAAACAATCGAAAAAATTGTAGTTGTTAATTGTCACACTGCCAAGCCATGAACCCGCACAATTAACAAAAGACTTTGCCCCGAAGGGGGCAGGTTCATAGAGGCAAGTATTTATTGCGTCGGTGCAGGGCGCGCCACTAAAGATTTGATGAAGTCAGGGGCGGGCAAGGGGCGGGCGAACAGATAACCTTGTAAAAACACCACCCCTTTAGACGCCAGATAGTCGCTTTGTTCTTGTGTTTCAATCCCTTCGGCGACTATTCCCAGGTCCAGTTTTGCACTGAGCTCGATAATACTGTCGAGAATGTGTCTGGACAGGGCGTCCACGCCGATCATTGCGACAAAACTTTGATCGATTTTCAAGTAATCAATGTTGAACTCATGCAAGTAACTCAGGCTCGAATGGCCGGTGCCAAAATCATCAAGGGCAATCATCACGCCCAGGCTATGGAGTGCCGAGAATAATTGATGGGTGATTGCAGTGGGCACAATCAACTCGCGTTCGGTCAGTTCCAGAACCAGGGTGATTTGCCCTGCCGGGAAAGCGTCCAGGAACTCGCGGCAATCATCAATTAGTTCAAGGTTTTGACAATGGCTGGCCGCGATATTGAAGCCTATATGGAAGCCGGGCTCCATGCTGGAGGCGTGGGGCGCCAGTAGCCGGGCAGTTTGCTGCATCAGCGAGCGGGTCATTGGCACTATCAGGCTCGAGTGTTCGGCAAACGGAATAAACAAGTCAGGACGTACCAGTCCTTCTCTGGGATGCTGCCAGCGCATCAACACTTCGGCTCCGGCCCATTGCTTAGTATCGCTGCGTACGACCGGCTGGAAGTAAGGAATAAACTCTGCCGCGTCCAGACCACGCTGCAATTCATGGGTGGGTGAAGATGAGCGCTTATTTAACCAGTGCACCGTTAAAGCAGACACCAGCCCCAAAAATACAAACAAGCCCATCAGTCCGGTGTATCGCGCCCATACAAAACGCCCGACCGTTCCGGGGCCGAATCCCGCAACAACCTGGTAGGGGTACTGGGTGGAGGCGACACTGACTTGTGCCACCGGAAAAGGCTCGGCCGTAGCGTCACGCACCTGGCCATACTTATCGATCGAATCACTGCCCACTTGAATCAGTAATTGCGTGTACTGATTGATCAAGCCCAAAACATTGACCAGATGTGCGCCATACAGGCTGACCAGCACCCCTGCTTTGCCTTCCTCGCGCCTGTAGACCAGCAACGGGTCGTTGGGCGTTACCGGATTGCCGGCCATCAGCTTGAGCTCGCCTTTGGCATATTCATCCGGGTTTACGATTTCTTTGAAGGGGCCGAACAGGGAGGTGCAATAAATCAGGTTGTCCCACACCATGTTCACCGCGCGCACGAAAGGCCGGCGCGTCACCTGGTCACGCAACGCCAGCTCCACCTGGGCGCAATCGCGCCCCGCCATCGGCAGCATCACATCGGCTGCCTGTGCGGCATTGTCGAGCATCAAGTCAAACTGGCGAATGGCTTCTTGCGCGGTGTGGGTGGCCTCAAACTCCAGGGCTCGATTGGCCTGCCAAAAAATAATACACATGCCGAGTACCACGGGCAGCAATCCACTGAGCAGAACCAACGCATAGCGATCAGTCCATTTGCGGGTCGACTTCAGCGTTAATGGCATTGCATATCCTGGGCTAGGGGTAAAGGCTGATTAAAGACAGCTGGTTAACATGATGTAAGACAAACCGGATTACGCCATGTAGAATCGGCTTACGCATACAAGAATAATGACTTCTGCCAGCAGAAGCCCCTCCGCGTAAGAGATGGGTCGAAATGAAGATATTCGGGTTCCAATTGATCTACGGCGATTTCCTGGCTCGCAGTGTACGCGGGATCTCGTGCGCGCCTCCCGTCAGCCTCAGCATTCTTAGCAAATAACCTTCTGTTAATTCTAAAAATGACCATGATGAGGCGCCAAAATGGCCGATCTATACGAAAACCCAATGGGCCTGATGGGCTTTGAATTCATCGAATTCGCGTCCCCGGTACCCAACACCCTCGAACCCATTTTTCAAATTATGGGCTTCACCAAGGTGGCCAGCCACCGTTCCAAAGACGTGCACCTGTATCGCCAGGGCGAGATCAATCTGATCCTCAACAATGAGCCCCATAGCGTAGCTTCTTATTTTGCCGCAGAGCACGGTCCTTCGGTGTGCGGTATGGCCTTCCGCGTGCGCAATGCGCAACAGGCATTTTCCCGGGCGCTGGAACTGGGTGCGCAACCCATCGAAATTCCCACCGGCCCCATGGAGCTGAACCTGCCGGCAATCAAGGGTATCGGTGGCGCGCCACTGTACTTGATTGATCGCTACGGCGAAGGCAGCTCGATCTACGACATCGATTTTGTGTTCATTGAAGGTGTTGATCGTCATCCGGTGGGAGCCGGCCTGAAAATCATCGACCACCTGACCCACAACGTTTATCGCGGGCGCATGGCCTATTGGGCCAACTTCTACGAGAAGCTGTTCAATTTCCGTGAAATTCGCTACTTCGATATCAAGGGTGAATACACCGGCCTGACCTCCAAGGCAATGACCGCACCGGACGGCATGATCCGCATTCCTTTGAATGAAGAATCATCCAAAGGCGCAGGGCAGATCGAAGAGTTCCTGATGCAGTTCAACGGTGAAGGCATCCAGCATGTGGCCTTCCTGTGTGACGACCTGATCAAGACCTGGGACGCACTGAAGGGCATAGGCATGCGCTTCATGACCGCGCCGCCCGACACCTACTATGAAATGCTCGAAGGCCGTCTGCCTGATCACGGCGAACCGGTAGATCAGCTGCAGTCGCGGGGCATTTTGCTGGATGGCTCTTCCGAGCCGGGTGACAAGCGCTTGTTGCTGCAAATCTTCTCGGAAACCCTGATGGGGCCGGTGTTCTTCGAGTTCATCCAGCGCAAGGGTGATGACGGATTCGGCGAAGGCAACTTCAAGGCGTTGTTTGAGTCCATCGAACGCGACCAGGTGCGCCGTGGCGTGTTGAGCACCGATTAAACATCCATCCTGTAGGGGCTGGCTTGCCAGCGATGGCAGTCTGCGGTTCACCAGTAACACCGCATGGACTGCATCGCAGGCCGGCTCCAACAGTTCGGTTACTTAAAACAATCCCGCCGCAATATTGATCGAGAAGCCCAGTACCGCAGTGTTGAACAAAAAGCCTAACAGCGAATGCACCAGCACGGCTTTGCGCATCTCACGGGTAGCGATGCACACGTCCGACGTCTGTACCGCAACGCTGAGGGTGAAAGAGAAGTACAGAAAATCCCAGTAATCCGGGTTCAGCTCCCCCTCCGGAAAACGCAAGGCCGGCTCCGGCCCCTCATTGTTATAAAACAGCCGCGCATAGTGCAGGCTGAAAATCACCCCGATCATCAGCCACGACCCCACCACCGTCAGCCCGGTAAACCCGTAGTGCATCAGTTGCTCGGATTGATCGAGTTTGCTGTTGCCTGACAGCTCGAGGGTGATGGCCGCCAGACTGGCAATGGCGGCGATGCAAACGGTGAACAACACCATGCTGGCATTTTCATCTTCGACTTCGGCGGTGCTTTTTACGTCGCTGGCTGCGGAGCGAATCACCAGCCACAGGGTCAATCCCAGATACAACCAGACACAGACATTCCAGCCCAGCAAGAACTTGGTCGTCAGGGTTGCAGCGGGAGCAAAGATGCCGACCGCGACCCCAAGCAGGGTGGCAACGGTCAGGCGAGGATGAGTGCGGGCAAGGTGCGACATCGACAAGACAATCCCTGTTACTAATTGATGCAGCACCTTACCACGGGCAGAACCTGTTACAGCTGGCGCGGCTTGCTTCTCACCAGTTTCATCACCACCACAAAGAACACCGGTACAAACACCACGGCCAGGGTGGCGACGATCATGCCGCCAATTACCCCGGTACCGATGGCCTGTTGACTGGCCGAACTGGCCCCGGTGGCAATCGCCAGAGGCACCACCCCGAGAACGAAGGCCAGTGAGGTCATCACAATCGGCCGCAAGCGCAGGCGTGCGGCTTGCACCGTGGCATCTACCAGATCATGCCCTTCGTCATACAGGGTCTTGGCAAACTCGATGATCAGAATGGCGTTTTTCGCCGACAGGCCAATGATGGTGATCAAGCCAACCTTGAAGAACACGTCATTGGGCATCCCGCGCAACGTCACGGCCAATACGGCCCCGAGTACACCCAGGGGTACGACCAGCAAGACCGCAGTCGGAATCGACCAGCTTTCATACAAGGCGGCCAGGCACAGGAACACGAACAGCAACGACAAGCCCAGCAAAATCGGGGCCTGGGCTCCGGACAGTTTTTCCTGCAGGGACAAACCGGTCCACTCCAGGCCCAGCCCGGCAGGCAACTGATCCACCAGACGCTGAACCTCGATCATTGCCTCGCCGGTACTGCGCCCGGGGGCTGACTCACCGGAAATACTGATGGCCGGGTAGCCGTTATAACGCGTCAGTTGCGCCGGCCCCTGAATCCAGCGGGCTTCGACAAAGGCCGAGAGCGGCACCATTTTCCCCAGGTTGTTGCGCACATTGATCTTCAGCAAGTCTTCAACCTGACTGCGCTGATCACCCTCTGCCTGCACCACAACCCGCTGCATGCGCCCCTGGTTCGGGAAATCATTGACGTAGGCCGAGCCCACGGCCGTCGACAGTACGTCGCCAATGTCAGCGAACGAGACCCCCAGGGCATTGGCGCGTTTGCGGTCGACTTCAAGTTGCACTTGCGGGCTTTCAGCCAGCGCGCTTTCGCGCACGTTGGCCAGTACCGGACTCTTCTCGGCCAGAGCCAGAAATTCGCTACGGGCCTGCATCAGTGCGTCATAGCCGACGCTGCCACGGTCCTGCAGGCGGAACTCAAAACCGCTGGAGGTCCCCAGACCACTGACTGGCGGCGGCAGGATAGCGAAGGCTATTGCATCCTTGAGTTCGCCAAACACGGCGTTGGCCCGTTCGGCGATGGCCGAAGCCGAGTCCTTGGCGCCGCGTTCAGACCAGTCTTCAAGGGTGGTAAAGGCCAGGGCCGCGTTCTGTCCGTTACCGGAAAAGCTGAAGCCCAGAATCATCGTGGTGTTGCCTATGCCGGGCTCGCTGGCGTTGTGCGCCTCGATCTGCTCGGCCACCTTGATTGTGCGGTTCTGGCTGGCACCCGGCGGCAACTGGATATCAGTGATGATGTAGCCCTGGTCTTCAACCGGCAAAAACGAGGAGGGCAGGCGGGCAAAAAGCACCACCAGCACCACCAGCAGCGCGCCGTACAGCAACAGATAGCGGCCACTGCGCTTGATCAGGTGCACAACCCAGTGCTCGTATCCCTGTGACAGGTGTTCGAACTTGCGGTTGAACCAGCCAAAGAACCCGCCCTTGGCATGGTGCTCGCCCTTGGCGATCGGCTTGAGCAGGGTCGCGCACAGGGCCGGGGTCAGTGACAGGGCCAAAAATGCCGAGAACAGAATCGAAGTGGCCATCGACACCGAGAACTGCTGGTAAATGATGCCCACCGAGCCCGGCATGAACGCCATGGGGATAAACACCGCCACCAGCACCAGGGTGATGCCGATAATGGCACCGCTGATCTGGGTCATGGCCTTGCGGGTGGCGTCGCGCGGCGACAGCCCCTCGCTGACCATGATCCGCTCGACGTTTTCCACCACGACAATCGCATCGTCCACCAGAATGCCGATGGCCAGCACCATGCCGAACATGGTCAGCACGTTGATCGAGAACCCCATCACCAGCATGGTGGCAAAGGTGCCCATCAAGGCCACCGGCACCACCAGAGTCGGGATCAGGGTGTAGCGCATGTTCTGCAGGAACAGATACATCACCGCAAACACCAGGATCATGGCCTCGACCAGGGTGTAGATCACTTTGGTGATCGAGACCTTGACGAAGGGTGTGGTGTCATAGGGGATGGAGTATTCAACGCCTGCCGGGAAATAGCGGCTCAGTTCATCCATCTTGGCGCGGATCAGGTTACCGGTACTCAAGGCGTTGGCCTCGGGCGCCAGTTTCACGCTGAAAGCACTGGCCGACTTGCCGTTGAGGCGGGTGCCGTATTGATACTCCTGGCTACCGATCTCGACCCGTGCAACATCGCCAATACGTACGGTAGAGCCGTCCGGATTGGCGCGCAGGACAATATCGGCAAACTCCTGCGGGCTTGACAGCTGACCCTTGACCAGCACCGTGGCAGTGATTTCCTGGGTCTTGCTGCCTGGCAAGTCGCCGATGCTGCCGGCGGCAACCTGGGCATTCTGACTGGCAATGGCATTGTTCACGTCAGTGGTCGTGAGGTTGAAACCGATCAGCTTCTGCGGGTTGATCCAGATCCGCATCGCCCGTTCGGCGCCATATAGCTGGGCCTTGCCGACACCCTCCACGCGCTTGATTTCGTTCATCACGTTGCGCGCCAGATAATCGCTGAGCGCAACTTCGTCGAGGTTGCTGTCCTTGCTGGCTGTCAGGGTCACCAGCATCAGGAAGCCCGAGGAAATCTTCTCCACCTGCAAGCCTTGTTGAATCACTGCCTGGGGCAGGCGCGACTCAACGGTCTTGAGACGGTTCTGGACATCGACCTGCGCCATCTCCGGATCGGTACCGGGCTTGAACGTCGCGGTGATACTGGCGCTGCCCAGGCTGCTCTGGGATTCGAAATACAGCAGGCCGTCAGTACCGTTGAGCTCCTGCTCGATCAGGCTGACCACGCTTTCGTCCAGGGTTTGTGCCGATGCGCCGGGGTACACGGCATAGACCTCAACCTGTGGCGGGGCGACCACCGGGTATTTGGCAACCGGCAATTGCGGAATGGCCAAAGCCCCGGCCAGCACGATAAACAACGCAACGACCCAGGCAAAGACCGGGCGGTCGATAAAGAACTGCGGCATGCTCACTGATCCGTGGAGTGTGCGAGAGGGAGTTTCGGATCGTCGATCTACACTTGCTCACCCGCACGGGCATGCTGCAAACCTTCAATCACAATACGGTCACCTGCCTTGAGGCCGGCATTGACGATCCAGCGATCGTTCTGAACGCTGCCCAGTTGTACCGGCTGCTGTTTGACGCGGTTATCCGCATCCAGCAACAACACTTGGGCAACCCCGGCACTGTCTCGCAAAATCGCCCGCTGGGGCACGCTGATGGCTTCTTTGTTGACCGCCTGCTCCAGGCGCACACGGACAAAGCTGCCGGGCAGCAAATCGTAATCCGGATTCGGGAACTCGCTGCGCAAAATGATCTGTCCGGTACTTGGATCAACACTCACGTCGGTGAACAGCAACTTGCCGGGCAGCGGATAAAGGCTGCCGTTATCACGGATCAGCGTGGCCCGGGCCTGGTTCTTGCCCACCTGCTGCAACTCGCCGGCGCGGAATGACTCGCGCAGATTGTCGAGGTCGCGGGTGGACTGAGTAAGGTCGACATGGATCGGGTTCAGTTGCTGAATACGGGCCAGCGGGGTGACTTCGCCCTGGCCCACCAGGGCGCCTTCAGTCACCAGTGCCCGGCCAATGCGCCCGGAGATCGGCGCCGTAACAGTGGCATACCCCAGGTTCAACTGGGCGCGGCGCACGGCGGCCTGATTGGCAGCCACATCGGCATCGGCCTGCTGGGCCTGGGCCCGGGCATTGTCATAGTCCTGACGACTGATGGCGTTACTTTCAACCAGCTCGCTGTAACGCTGATCCTGAAGTTTGGCCTGCATGGCAAGTGCTCTGGATTTGCTCAGGGCTGCCTGGGCGCTGTCCAGATCTGCCTTGAACGGAGCGGGATCAATCAGGAACAGCACCTCACCCTGTTTGACTTCACTGCCTTCGGTATACATCCGCTTCAATACCACTCCGGCGACCCGGGCACTGACTTGCGCCACGCGCGGGGCAACCACCCGGCCACTGAGTTCGTTATTGATCGACAGGGGCGCGGTGGCAATGACTTCGGTGCGAACTTTGGCCAAAGGAGCCTTGGTCTCGGCGACCGGGCTTTTATCACAGGCACTGAGGGTCAGAGCCAGTGCCGAGAGGCAGAGGGGGGCGAAGAGCTTTTTCAACGATCGTGCCTTCTTATATATGCGGGATATTTCTGTAAGTGCTCCTGCATGCTAAGGGCAGCACGCAAGGGGCGTTGTGAAGCTGTGTAGGTGGTATGTGAAAAAGTGTGAAGGTTGTGCGCCTATCCATGTGAGGTTGTATATCCTTCGGGTTTTCCCCTGGTTGTAAGCATTTATTATGCCCACTATTTTGCTGGTCGAAGACGACGCTGCCCTCTCGGAGCTGATTGCCAGCTATCTGGAGCGCAACGGTTACCAGGTCAGCGTGATTGCCCGAGGCGATCAAGTCCGTGAGCGCGCAAAAAGCAATCCACCTGATCTGGTTATTCTTGACCTGATGTTACCGGGTCTTGATGGCCTGCAAGTCTGCCGTTTGTTGCGAGCCGACTCGGCAAGTTTGCCGATCCTGATGTTGACAGCGCGCGACGATAGCCATGATCAGGTGCTGGGGCTAGAGATGGGCGCCGACGATTATGTGACAAAACCTTGCGACCCCCGTGTGCTGCTGGCCCGGGTTCGTACTTTGTTGCGTCGCAGCAGCCTGGTCGAACCCCACGTGGCCAGTGACCGGATCATTATCGGCAACCTCTGCATCGACCTGTCGGAACGTACCGTGACCTGGCGCGAACAGGGCATTGAATTGTCCAGCGGCGAATACAACCTGCTGGTGGTACTGGCCCGGCATGCCGGAGAAGTGTTGAGTCGCGATCAAATCCTCCAGCGTTTGCGCGGTATCGAGTTCAATGGCACCGACCGCTCGGTGGACGTGGCCATCTCCAAGTTGCGGCGCAAGTTCGACGACTGCGCCGGCGAAGCGCGCAAGATCAAGACCGTATGGGGCAAGGGCTACCTGTTCAGCCGCTCCGAGTGGGAATGTTGAGCCCATGTTCAAGCTCCTGCTTCGTTTGTATCTGGTAACGACGGTTACCTTTGCTGCTGCCATCTATGCCGTGCCTGAACTGGTGGTGACGCTGTTCCATGAGCGTTTCGTCAGCTACAACGCCGATATGTCGCGGGGCATGCAGACCCTGCTGGTCAAACAGTTTCAGCAACTCCCCGTCGGGCAGTGGCCGGACCTTGCCCGGGATCTGGACGCCCAGTTCAAACCCATACGCGTCAACTTGCTGCCCATCAACGACCCCAAGTTCACCCCCAAGGAGCAACACCAGCTGCAGCAAGGGCAGGGCGTGATACGCATCGGCGACTGGGGCTGGCGCACCCTGGTGGTCTCGCCGCTGAACCGGGAGCAGGCCATCGAGTGGGTGATGCCCCCTGATCCGCTGGAAATGAATCTGTTGTACTGGGGTATCAACGTCTTGATCGGCGCTGCCTTGCTCGGCGGCTTGCTGCTCTGGATGCGCCCGCACTGGCGCGACCTGGAGCGTCTGAAACACACCGCGGCGCGCATTGGCCAGGGACAGTTGAGCGAGCGCACGCAAATTTCACCGCGTTCAAACATTTATGCCCTGGCCACGGTGTTTGACACCATGGCCCAGGACGTTGAAAGCCTGCTCAATCAGCAGCGCGACCTGCTGAACGCAGTTTCCCATGAGTTGCGTACACCCCTGACGCGACTGGACTTCGGTCTGGCCCTGGTACTGTGCGACGACCTGCCCGAGGCCAGCCGCGAACGCCTGCAATTACTGGTCGGACACATTCGTGAACTGGATGAGCTGGTACTGGACCTGTTGTCTTTCAGTCGCCTGCAGAATCCCCGGCTGGCACCGGAGCGGGTCGAGGTATCGCTGGACGAATTTATCGACAGCATCCTCGGCAGTTTTGATGAAGAACTGGAGACCCCCGACATAGTGCTGGATGTGCGCCTGCACGGGACTCAACAGCGCTTTGCCCTTGACCCGCGCCTCACGGCCCGGGCCCTGCAAAACCTGTTGCGCAATGCCATGCGCTACTGTGATCGCCGAATTCAGGTGGGCGTAAACGTAACGCCACAGGGCTGCGAACTATGGGTCGACGACGATGGCATCGGCATACCGGAGCCCGAACGCGAACGGATTTTCGAGCCGTTCTATCGTCTGGACCGCAGTCGGGATCGTGCAACGGGAGGTTTTGGTCTGGGGCTGGCAATCAGTCGACGCGCCCTGGAAGCCCAGGGCGGCAGTTTGAGCGTGGAGCAATCACCCTTGGGTGGTGCCCGCTTCAAATTATGGTTGCCCGGTTAGCGCGGCTCAGATAGAGCGGCGCTGGCGGCTCACATGCTTGAGGCCTTCGATGATCAGCACCACCACCGCGAGCCAGATCGGACCATAGGTCAGCCACTGACCCTCTTCAAGACTGTCACCGAGCAACAGGGCCACGGCTACCAGTAGCACCGGCTCGACATAGCTGAGCAGGCCAAACAGGCTGAACGGCAACAGGCGACTGGCCAGAATGTAAGCAAAGCCTGCGGCGGCACTGATAATCCCCATCAGCGGCACCAGTGCATACAGCGCCTCGCGCTGGGCGCCCAGATCTACATGGGGGCCTGCCATCACGAACCATAGCGAAACCGGGATCATCAACAGCATGTCCAGCCACAGACCGCCGAGGTTGTCGATACCGATTTTTTTGCGCAGTACGAAGTACATCGGGTAACCGATGGCGACCACCAGGGTCGTCCAGGAGAAACCGCCGGTGCGGTACAACTCGTTGGCAACGCCGATAACGGCCAGGGCCGTGGCTATTTTCTGCAGGTGCGACAGGTGTTCACCGTAGACGATGCGACCGGTGAGGATCATCGTCAAGGGCAGCAGGAAATATCCCAGTGACACATCCAGACCGTGCCCGTTCAGCGGCCCCCACATGAACATCCACAGCTGTAGGCCGACCAGGAAGCTGGTGAGCAATACGCAAGGAATCAGTAGAGGTTTATCGCTTAAGCGCTTGAAAATGATGGGAACCCATTTCCAGTCGCCGGAGAGGCAGATAAAGAGTGTCATGAATGGCAGCGATATGAGTATTCGCCAGCCGAAGATTTCCTGACCATCAAGGGGCCAAAGAAGAGAAGTGAAGTAGTACAGGACGCCGAACAAGCAGGAAGCCAAAATCGATAGAAAAATGCCTTTAGACACAACAACCTCAATGGATCTACAACGTTACTCGTTTGAGTGGGAACATAGCTTGAGGCTGTTCAGGGTCGTTGGCAAATGTCTTTTAAACCAACTACTTGGGACTGATTCTTGTTGAGTGCGCTCAAGAGACAAAACGCCAAGCAAATACTGGGCCAAAGTCGTTTTAAACGAGCGTTCGTGTTTCTGAAAAAAAAGATAAACGGTCTACCGCCACCGGGCAGTCGCTGCCGGGGCACGAGGCTGCGAGGTCTTTCAGGCCCCGCATACCTGGCCCCCGGACCTCACACCGAGCGACGTTGGCGCACGAGATGCTTGAAGCCTTCAAACATCAGAACCAATACCGCCAGCCAGATTGGCAAATAGGTCAGCCATTGTCCGGCGCTGATACTTTCCCCCAGCAGCAGCGCGACAATCACCAGCAATACCGGCTCTACATAGCTGAGCAAGCCAAACAAGCTGAATGCCAGCATGCGACTGGCCAGAATGTAGCTGATCAATGCCAGGGCGCTGATGCCCCCCAGCAGCGGAATAAGCGCATACAGCGCCGGGCGATGGCTGGCCACAGCGAATCCTTGCTCACCGCTCTGCACAAACCACCAGGCCACCGGCACCAACAACAGCATATCGACCCACAGGCCGCCGAGGTTGTCCGTGGCTGCGCGTTTGCGCAATACGAAGTACAGCGGGTAACCGATAGCAACCACCAGGGTGGTCCAGGAAAATCCGCCGACCCGGTACACCTCGTTGGCGACCCCGAGGGTGGCCAGAGCCGCAGCGATTTTCTGCAAATGCGATAACTGCTCGCCATAGACCAGGCGCCCGGTAAGAAGCATGGTTAGAGGCAACAGGAAGTAGCCCAGCGAGACGTCGAGGCTATGGCCGTTAAGCGGTGCCCACAGAAACAGCCACAACTGCACCCCCACCAGTGCGCTGGACGCCACCAGCACTGCCCACAGCCGGGGTTGCTGACGCAGCCGCGAGACGATCACCGGAACCAGCCGCCAGTCACCGGAAAAGCACATGAACAGAGTCATGCAGGGCAGGGTCAGGAGCATTCGCCAGCCGAAGATTTCGGCGCCGCTCAAGGGCCAGAGCAGGGACGTGAAGTAATACATGACACCGAACAGGCTCGATGCCAGAACTGATAAGACAATACCTTTGGACACAACAGCCTCGTTGAAACGCACATTCTGATTATTGGAGGTGCATAGCTTGAGGCTCAGCGGGCCGAAGGGCAAATGGCTTGCTCACATTGGCCTCTGCAGGAGCGAGCTCGCTCCTGCAGAGGCCAAGGGGGTTTATGCCTGAGTCATGCCGCGGGTCATGCGCAGCGCCAACAGGCTGCCGCCCACAATGACTGCCGCCAACAGGTACAGGGCTACGTCGGTGGAGCCCGTGGCGTCTTTGACAAAGCCCACCAGGTACGGGCTGAGAAACCCGGCCATCTGCCCCATCGAGTTGATCAGCGCCAGGCCGCCCGCTGCCGCACCGGCACTGAGCATGGCGGTCGGCACCGGCCAGAACATTGGCAAACCGGTCAGGGCACCCATGGTGGCGATGGTCAGCCCCAGAATGGCGATCACCGGCTGGGCTGCAAAATTGACGGCAATCACCAGGCCCAGTGCACCCATCAACATAGGCACCACCAGATGCCAGCGGCGCTCTTTGCGCAAGTCCGCAGAACGGCCCACCAGCAACATGAACACAGCCGCCAGCAAGTAGGGGATAGCGCTGATCCAGCCGATCACCAGGGTATCGCTGAAGCCCATGTTCTTGATGATCGACGGCAGCCAGAAGTTGATCGCGTATACGCCGCTCTGGATACAGAAGTAAATCAGACCGAACGCCCAGATGGCCGGGTTCTTGAATACTGCGAGCAATGAGTCGGAGGTGGTTGCAGGTTTGTTCAGGGCGTCCAGGGCATGGTCCGCTTCCAGCACTGCGCGCTCTTTTGCACCGAGCCATCTGGCGTTGGCAAAACTGTCACTGAGCAAGAAAATCGCCAGTGCGCCCAGCACAACCGTCGGCACCCCTTGCAGCAGGAACATCCACTGCCAGCCGGCGAGACCGCCCTGGCCCGCGGCAAAGTGGCTAAGGATCCAGCCGGAGAAAGGGCCGCCAATCAGGCCCGAAACCGGAATGGCACACATGAACAACGCCATGATCCGGCCGCGGCGGAAGGTCGGGAACCACTGCGAGAGATACAGCACCACCCCGGGAAAGAACCCCGCTTCAGCCGCGCCGGTGAAAAAACGCAGGGTATAAAACCCGGCAGGGGTGGTGACAAACATCAGGCAGGTCGACAGCAGGCCCCAACCGATCATCATTACGGCGATCCAGCGCCGTGGCCCGAATCTGCTGAGGGCCAGGTTGCTCGGCACGCCGCACAGCACGTAGCCGATAAAGAAAATCCCGGCGCCAAGGCCGTATACCGTCTCGCTGAACTTCAGCGCGTCGAGCATCTGTAATTTGGCGAAGCCAACGTTTACCCGGTCCAGGTAGTTAAACAGGTAGCAAATGAAGATGAAGGGGATCAAACGCAGGGTGATGCGTTTGTAGATGGCGTTTTTATCGTCATCGCTGATCAGCGATGCGGCGGCGCTCTGTGACATCTTATGTCTCTCTTTATTATGATTTTTCACGATCCGAGGTTAACGTTGATCGCGTGTTGAGTCTCGGCCACCCCAACGCTGCTGTCTTTGTGCCCCTGCACAGGTTTTATCCGCGCCACCTGTGCCCGTGAACAAATGCCTACAAGGATTTTCACCCTATGTTCGAACTGGATCATGATTTGGCACAGGACATCGTGGATCGCGCGATGGCCATCTTGCCGTACAACGTAAATGTCATGGACAGCCAGGGCCTGATCCTTGGCAGTGGCGAGCCTGAGCGTATCAATACCCGGCACGAAGGGGCGCAGTTGGTACTGGCCAATGGACGGGTGGTGGAGATCGACGAACAAACCGCCAAGTGCCTCAAAGGGGTACAACCGGGGATCAACCTGCCGCTCTTGCTCGATCAGCGCCTGATCGGCGTACTGGGCCTCACCGGCGATCCGCAATTGCTGCGCACCTACGCCGAACTGGTGCGCATGACCGCCGAGATGTTGGTGGGCCAGCGCTTTCAGCAAGCCGAACAACAATGGCGACGCCAGCGCTGTGATGATCTGGTGGCCTTGCTGCTCAGTGAAGGCGGCGATTCCGCGCGCTTGATCGATGAGGCCCGGCAATTGGGGCTAAAGCCACAGTTATCGCGCATTCCATACCTGTTTGAACTGGGCAGCGGGCAAAGCGCCGAGGCCTTGAGTGCCTGGTTGCAATCGCGCTTCCCCGACAGCTGGTGCGTGAGCCCGGCCACCGGCTCACTGCTGTGGTGCCGCCCGGCAACGGCGGCGCTGGATGACCTGCGCCTGCTGGAAAAGCTCGACGCACAGGGCTGGAAGGTTTTGCGCATAGCCGCAGGAGGGCAGGCCGATGCTCTCAATGGCTTGCGCCGTTGTTATCGTCGGGTCGGCGACCTGCTGGCCTACGGTCGTGATGTATTGCCGCAGACGCGACTGCTTAGCCTCAATCGCTATCGCCTGCCGGTCATGCTGTGGCGTCACCGCAATGACGATGCCCTTGAAGAATTGCTTGGCCCGCTGCACAAAGTGGTGGCCAAAGACGGCAACGGCCAGTTGATCGCGACCTTGCGCAGCTGGTGTGAGCACGATGGCCAGAGCCAGGCGTGCGCCGATGCCCTTGGCATTCACCGCAACAGCCTGCGCTATCGCATGGAGCGCATCGCCGAACTGAGCGGTGTCGACCCGCTGAGTCTGAACGGCATGCTGGCCCTGTACCTGGGCGTGCAACTGCTGCCCCAGAATCTCTAGGGTCAGCCGCGTCTTGTAAAAATGAACAACAAAGGCCGTTATTGCTTGTGCACCAGACTGGCGTGTTTGCAGTCAGTTGCTGGCAGCATGGACGCCATAAGAACTGGAGATGCGCCCCATGAAAATCGTGATTGCCCCCGACTCGTTCAAAGACAGCCTGAGCGCTGAAAAAGTCGCTGCTGCCATTGCTGCCGGTTTCGCCCAGGTATTGCCACAGGCACAGTTGATCCAGTGTCCCATGGCCGATGGCGGAGAAGGCACCGTGGAGGCGATCGTGGCCGCAGGCAATGGCCAGTTGCGCCGCAACCAGGTGCAAGGCCCGTTGGGCGCAGCGGTCGAGGCCCACTGGGGCTGGCTGCCGGACAGCCACACGGCAATCATTGAAATGGCCGAAGCCAGCGGCTTGCAACTGCTGACACCGGGACAGCGCGATGCGTGCATCAGCAGCACCTTCGGCACCGGCCAACTGATCGGGGCGGCCCTGGATGCGGGCGCCCGGCGCATCATCCTCGCCATCGGCGGCAGCGCCACCAACGATGCCGGCGCCGGTGCGTTGCAAGCCTTAGGCCTGGGGCTGTTCGACGAGCAGGGCCAGCCCCTGGCACACGGCGGCCTGGCCCTGGCCGGACTCGCCCGTATCGACCTTGCAGGCCTTGATCCGCGCCTGGCCCAGGTGCGCTTCGAGATTGCCGCAGACGTCAACAACCCCCTGTGTGGCGAACACGGGGCATCGGCCGTATTCGGCCCGCAAAAAGGCGCGTCCCCTGAGCAGGTCCAGCTACTGGACAAGGCCCTGGGGCATTTTGCCGATCACTGCGCCCGGGTCTTGCCCGGGGATGTTCGTCAGGAGCCCGGTTCGGGGGCTGCAGGCGGTCTCGGCTTTGCCGCCAAGGCGTTTTTCGCCGCGCAGTTTCGCGCCGGAGTTGAAGTGGTGGCCGAACTGGTGGGCCTGGCCGAAGCGGTGCAGGGCGCTGATCTGGTGATCACCGGCGAAGGCCGTTTTGATGCGCAAACCCTGCGCGGCAAAACCCCTTTCGGGGTCGCGCGCATCGCCCGGGCCCAGGGTGTACCGGTGGTGGTACTGGCCGGCACTCTGGGCGAGGGCTACCAGGCCATGTACGAGCACGGGGTCAATGCCGCATTTGCCATCACCAGTGGCCCGATGAGCCTGGAAGACGCCTGTGCCCGGGCCGAGCAATTGCTCACCGATCGGGCGCGGGACATTGCCCGCCTGTTGAGCCTGAAACCGGGCCCGTATTAACCCGCCCCCGTCTTGATTGACCGACCCGCGTAGTCGCAGACGAGATTCTAAGGCTGCGAGCTTTCTGGTTGTGACACCGCAGGTGCTTTTTGATACCGCCACAGGTTTTCTGTGTGGCCGTCAAGCAAGGTCCTGCGGACCTAATCGCAGCCTTCGAGCCTCGTCAGCGACCACCGGCAACCTGGCGGTTTGCCATGGCCGGTATGGCTTCGGGGCACGATCGTGTAAGCTTCGTGGCTCTTCGCATTCGACCCTTAGCGAGCCCTATGCCGTCGCTCTTCAAACGCTCTTTGCTGCCCAAGCTACGCAGCTTCCCGATATCCGCCGATGCCTTGAGCATCTTGCCCGGCGCGGCTGACTTTCGTCGGTGCCTGCTGGAGCAGATCGCGGGTGCACGCCAGCGCATCACGCTGGTGGCTTTGTACCTGCAACAGGACGAGGCCGGACAGGAAATTCTCGATGCCCTGCACGCAGCCAAAGCCGCCCGTCCCGAGCTTGAAATCGTGGTACTGGTGGACTGGCTGCGCGCCCAGCGCGGACTGATCGGCGCCGGCAAGCAGCCCGGCAATGCCGCCTGGTATCAGGCGCAAACCGCTGCCCATGCCAGCCACGTGCCGATTTACGGGGTGCCGGTGCAAACCCGGGAGCTGTTCGGGGTACTGCACCTCAAGGGCTTTATCGTTGACGACTGTGTGATTTACAGCGGCGCCAGTCTGAACAATGTCTACCTGCACAAGTTCGACAAGTACCGGTTCGACCGCTATCACCTGCTGCACAACAAGCAGCTGGCAGACTCCATGCAGCACTTCATTGAACAGGACCTGATTCAGACCAGGGCCGTGCATCGCCTGGACCTGCCATCATTGCCTTCAACCCGCAGCCTGCGCAGTGCCATCGGCGATTTTCGCAGCCACCTGAAAAAAGCCAGCTACGACACCAGCGCCGGGGTCAGCGGTCACTTTGGCCTGTCGGTCAGTCCGCTGCTGGGGGTCGGCAAGAACAATCCCCTGAGCCGGGTGATCTGTGAGCTGATTGCCAGCAGTCAGCAGCAACTGACTATTTGCACGCCCTATTTCAACCTGCCGCTACCCGTGACCCGGGAGATCAATCGGGCCCTCGAACGAGGGGTGAAAATTGATATCGTGGTCGGTGACAAGACCGCCAACGACTTCTACATCCCGCCGAGCGAGCCGTTCAAGGTCATCGCGGCATTGCCTTATTTATATGAGATGAGCCTGCGCCGGTTTGCCAAAAAACATCAGTCCATGATCGATAGCGGCTTGCTCAACCTGCACCTGTGGCGTGATGGCGACAACAGCTTTCACCTCAAGGGGCTGTGGGTCGATGACCGCTACACCTTGCTCACCGGCAACAATCTGAACCCCCGAGCCTTCCGTCTGGACCTGGAAAACGGCCTGTTGATCGATGACCCGCGCCGCGAACTGCTGGAGCCGCGAAGCAAGGAGCTGGCGGCGATTTTTGCCAACACCCGACGCATAGAGAGCTACAAGATCCTGGAATCCATGGCCGAGTACCCGCCGGCCGTGGCCAAGTTTCTGCGCCGGGTCAGCCGGGTCCGGATTGAACGTTTGCTCTACAGGATCCTGTAGATCGTCAATTGCTGGCGGAGCATTGCTGCCCGCCAGTCGCCCTCAAGGCAGGCCCGGGATATAGGCGATGCTGCCTTCGGCGCGCCGATGCAGCAAACGCTCACCGTTATCAGGCTGACTGATAACCGCCTGATAATAGCTGCCTGACGCGCAGTTCAACCGGCTGATTCAAACCGGAACAGGCTAAGGGCTGGCGGGTAGCGGCGAGGTGAAGCCAATGTGAAAAAAATGCTGTACCTGCTGTTTGAGGGCGGCAATTTGCTTACACGCTGAAACCTATTCGCTACCAATTACGGTTGACCTCTGCGGTTAATCGCAATCACGTATTTAATCAAGCGCAAATGTGCTCCAGGGCCCGACAAATCGGGCCTGAGGCGATTTGTCGCAGGCCAGCGCCGTTACCGCCCGGTTTGCCTGCCTGCAAGCAGACAGGGCCACTACCGGGGGGCTGTCCGGCCGTGCGGGCGGCAGGTGAGAGTGTTAAATTGCGCACCCATGAAACGCGTCTACCCCACAGCAATCGTGCGTACTTGAGCCAATGGCCCGGGCGACGTACACCCCTGTTGCGTACTGCGCAGGGTGAAGGCTTTTGTTTGTAGTAAAAGCCGCTTAAAGGAACCTCATACATGAACGAATTACTGACTCGCCGCCATGTCGTTGCAGGACTTGGCGTGCTCAGTCTCGGTTTGCTTGCCGGCTGCGACATGGGCAGCGGTTTGTCATACAAGTACGCAAAAGACCTGAGCAATGAAATCATGGGGCGCAAGTTCAAGTTGCGTGATGCCGAAGGCAACGAAATGATGCTGGGCAGTTTCCGCGGCATGATGCCGATGATTTTCTTCGGTTTCACCCAGTGCCCGGCCGTGTGCCCGACCGCGCTGGCCCGTGCTGCCCAGGCCAAGAAGCTGATGGGCCCGGACGGTGACCGGTTGCAGGTGGTGTTTATCACCCTCGATCCGGAGCGCGACAAGCCCGCCATGCTCGATGCCTATGTCAAAGCCTTCGATCCGACGTTTATCGCGCTGTCCGGGACGCTGGAAGAAACAGCGGCCACGGCTAAGGAATTCAAGGTTTTTTACGAGAAAATTCCTACCGGCGACTCCTATACCATTTCGCACACCGGCACCAGTTTCGTCTTCGACTCCCGTGGCGTGCTGCGCATGGGCCTGTCACCTTCGCTGTCGGCCAAGCAGTGCACCGAAGACCTGCTCACCGTCATGTCAGTCTGCTGATTTCACGCACCTTTGAACGAGCCACTTATATGAAACCCGTCAAGTATCTGTTGCTGTCCCTGCTGGGCATGAGCCTGCATGTTTCCGCGCAAACCGTGGTCGATGATGCCTGGGTCCGCGCGACCGTTGCCGGCCAGCCCTCGAGCGGTGCCTTCATGCACATCACCGCGAGTACCGACAGCAAGCTGGTCGAAGTCAAATCCCCGGTTGCCAAAACGGTGCAGATCCATGAGTCGACGATGAAAAATGACGTGATGAGCATGCAGCAAGTGCCATCGGTGGCATTGCCGGCTGGCAAGACCGTCGCCATTGATCCAGAGGGCTATCACGTGATGCTGATGGACCTGAAGGGGCAGATCAAAGAAGGCGACAACGTGCCGCTGACCCTGATCGTCGAAGACAGCAAAGGGGTCAAGGAAGCCATTGAAGTCACGGCCAAGGCCCGCGCCCTGAACAGCATGCAGATGGACATGCATGACCACGGCGCCATGCAACACTAAACCCTTGTAGGAGCGAGCTCGCCTCGCGATGGCGCCGCACGTATTGACTGACTCACCGCCATCGCTGGCAAGCCAGCTCCCACAGGATGCAAGCGACACCCCGCACTCTGCAGGAGCGAGCTTGCCTCGCGATGGCGCCGCATGTATTGACTGACTCACTGCCATCGCTGGCAAGCCAGCTCCCACAGAATCTGCAAGCGACACCCCGTACTCTGTAGGAGCGAGCTTGTCTCGCGAGCTCTTCATTGCTGCGTTGAAGGGCTCGCGAGACAAGCTCGCTCCTACATCCAGTCGCCCGTCGTCAGTGCCGCCCGGCGGTTAAAAACGCCCGGTCAGGGGGTATTCAACGGCCAGCCGGACTTGATCGGTATCCAGTTCGGCCTGGGCCGTATTGCCCCGATGCACGTTATGGCGCAGTGACAGGATGGTGCCCTTGGCGGTACCGCTCTGGATCACATAACGCGCTTCCAGATCCCGCTCCCAGTGCTTGCCGCCCTTGCCGTAACCCAGATACGCATAACCGCCACGGGGGTCGACATGACTGCCGTCGATCTGGCTGCCACGCACATACGCCGCGCTGAACACCAGGCCGGGCATGCCCCACGGCGTCATCCCCAGGTCGTAGCGGGCCTGCCACGATTGTTCATTCGGCGCGTTGAAGTCAGACAGTTGTACGGCGTTGGTGAGAAAAATCGCACCCCGCGTCACATAGTCGAACGGCGTATCGCCATGCACCTTCTGATAACCCAGGCTGAAACTGTGGGGGCCTTGAGCGTAGGTGCCCATCAGGCTCCAAGTGGTGTTGTCGATATTGCCCGACAGTGCCTTGCCTTCATCGGTGGTGCGATACAGGTTGAAGTTGTAGGTCAGCGAGCGGTTGTCATCAATCGCCTGGCTGTACAGGGCGCCCAGGTACTGCTGGTTCCAGGTGTCCTCGTAGCGCGAGCTGTAAATGCTGGCACTGAGGTTTTTACTCGGCGTATAGACCACCCCGGCCAGGTCGAAGGCATCGCCTTTGGGCCCGTTGGAGTAATTGACCACAAAGCCTTGATCGTGACTGCTGGCGTTACGGTCGGTGCTCCCGGTGAAATGCCCGCCGACCATCTTCAGGGCAGTGAATTCATTGCTGGTGAGAAACACCCCGGTGGCGGTTTCCGGCAGCAGGCGGCTGTCGGAGGAACTGAACACCGGGGTTTTGACCCGTTGTTCGCCCCAGGACAGCACTGTGTCCGACATGCGCAGCTTTATCGCCGCGCCGCCCCGGCCGAAGTTGTCCTTGGGGTAGCCGTCGTTATCCAGCCCCAACAGGCGCGCCTTGCCAGCGCGGCCACCACCGCTGTCCAGTTTGACCCCCAGATAGGCGTGGGCATCCACCCCGACCCCGATCAGGCCCTGGGTGAACCCTGATTGCAACGTGCCCATCAACCCGTAGGCCCATTCCTCGGCATAATCATTGCGTTCGGCGCGCGGTTTATAGGCATTGCGCGCTCCGCTGTTGCGTGCGCCGTGGCGATACTCGCGGCTGTCGTAAACCGTGCGGTTGACCAGGCTCCAGGTACTGTCTTCGACCAGGCCCGCGGACCGATCCTGGGTGCCCGGGTCGGCGAGCGCCATGGGGCTGGCGAGGGCCAGCAGCATCGCAGATCGCCAGTGGACTTTGCTCACTGCCCGGCCTGCAGTTTTTGCAGGGCCACATGTAAACGCTCAAGGGCCCTGGCCGGTAGCGTTGCAGGCAGTACCGCAGGCTGCGGCCCGGCCTCACCGACCTGAATCAGCATCACCATGCCCATGGCCAGGTGGGGAACGCATTGAATACCGTAGAGCCCAGGCACAGTGAAGGTTTGCTCGATTTGCTGATTGATCTTGCCAGCGAAGGGTTGCGCGCCTTCGGGCAACAGTCCGGGCAAAGTGGCGGCGTTATGACCGGTTTGGGTGGCAACGAATTTAACCGTATCGCCGGGAGCTATGTGCAAATAATCCGGCTCGAACACCATGCCCGCAGTAGCACTGCGGGTGAGCATCTTAACTTCATGGGTTTGCGCCAGTGCCGATGAGCAGAGCAGGGCCGCACTGAGCAACAGGCTCAGGGATGAAATACGCATATCGGGCTATCCATATAGGCTTTGAGGAGTAACGCAGTCGCAGGGTCAGAAGCCCGCTAAAGTAGCCTGCGGGCGCGGCGCTGTCTGCTCGAAAAGGATTCAGAAATACTTCAGCAGGCTAATGTCGCGACGACGGGCCTTTAACCCGGCAAACCAGCGCACCGGCAGGTAAAGCGCAATTGCTAGCAACATCGCCGTCAGCCACACCGGGCCCATGCCGTCGAAACCGAAATAGTTGCCCTGATTCAGGCCGAGCAGGCCAGCACTGAGCAGATAGAGCACTTTGAGCACATACAGATGCAGCAGATAGAAAAACATCGGCGCCGCGCCAAACACCGCCAGCATGGCGATCCATTTGCTCTGTTGAACCCGCTCGAAGGCCAGTAACAGCAACAGTCCGACGCCCAGGGTCAGGGTCAGGAACAGCAGCGAAGGCGGGTACTTGGTGATGTTGAAAAAGCTCATCAGAGTCTGCAGGTAAGTGCCATGGGCCACCCAGTGCGCCTCACCGTAACCGTTGAACAGGCGCAGTGCGACAAAACCCAGCAGCGCCCCCGCACCTGCCAGCAACAGGTAGCGCTGGCGCTCGGCAGCCGAAGCAGAGCGGGCGAACCAGGGCCCCACGCAGTAGCCCAGGGCAATCACCCCGATCCATGGCAACACCGGATAGGACGTGCGCAGGCGCAAGGTGTCGGAAAACTCTATCCAGCCGCGGTCATGCAAAATCGCCCAAGGCACATGCAGCGTCGAATCGGCAGCGAAGTGCAGGCTGTCCAGCAGGTTGTGCCCGCCGATGATGCCAAGGGCCAGCAACAGCAGGACGGGCCGCGGCAACCACACCAGCGCCGCCAGGGCGAGCATGCTCAGGCCGATGGCCCAGATCACCTGCAGGTATATCACCGAAGGCGGGAACTGGAAGGTCCAGGCGAAGTTCACCAGGGTCAACTCCAGTAGCACCAGAAACAGCCCGCGTTTGAACAGAAAGACCGAAACGTCGCGCTTGCCCTGATATTTCTCGCCATACAGATACGCCGAAAGGCCGGTGAGCAAGACAAACACCGGGGCACACAGGTGGGCAAGGGTACGGCTGAGAAACAGCACCGGCTCGGTGCTGTCGATGTTCATCGGGTCGGCTACCTGGCGGTGCAAGAAAAACGTTTCGCGCACGTGGTCCAGCAGCATCAACAGAATCACCAGACCCCTGAGGGCATCGATGGACAACAGGCGCTGACTTGAGGGTGGAGCTTGGACTGGGGTGGTCATCAAGGGATCACAGACAAGGGGAGGTCATAAGGGATGGTTACCTTATAACATTTCTAGTTGTGATGTCATCCCTATGGGAAAGATTCCCAATAACCCCGGCTTCGACGGCATTGGTTTACACGACGCTGGTCAGGCCACCATCCACAAACAGGGTTTGTCCGTTGATGAAATCCGAAGCCGGCGAAGCCAGAAATACCGCGGCACCGCACAACTCCTCGACCTGGCCCCAGCGCCCTGCGGGCGTGCGTTTGCACAGCCACTCGGAGAATTGCTGGTCATCCACCAGCGCCCGGTTCATCTCGGTGGCAAAGTACCCGGGGGCCAGGCCATTGGCCTGAATCCCGTGGCGTGCCCACTCGGCGCACATGCCTTTGGTGAGCATTTTCACGGCACCTTTGGACGCGGCATAGGGCGCGATAGTCGGCCGGGCCAGTTCGCTTTGCACCGAACAGATGTTAATGATCTTGCCGCGACCACGGCCAATCATGTGCCGTGCAACCGCCTGGGACACATGGAACACACCGTCCAGATTGACCCGCATCAGCTCATGCCAGTCCTGGGCAGTAAAGTCTTCCAGTGGCGCACGGCGCTGCACACCGGCGTTGTTGAGCAGAATATCGATGGGCCCGGTCTCGGCCTCAAAGGTGTTGATTGCCTCGAACAGTTGCGCCCGATCGGTGACGTCGAATACCGCGAACTCGGCGTTGAGACCTTCGTCGATTAATTGACTGGCGACCCGGCGGGCTTTGTCCATATTGCGATCATTGATCACCACCGTTGCCCCGGCAGCGCCCAGGCCCCGGGCCAGCGCCAGGCCGATGCCTTTGCCGGAACCGGTGATCAGGGCCCTGCGGCCATTGAGCCCAAAGCTCGCGAGATTGAATGACATGCTGTTCTCCCGGGCCGTTTATTATGTTCGAGGGCCCGGTTGCTACTTCACCCCAGGCCGGGGGTAGCGTCCAATCGTCATTGATGATCTGGTGATCAGCTATTTTGATCAGTGCCCCCAGAGACCCTTTTCAGCGGAGCACCCAATTGGAAATCAAACATCTCAGATCATTTGTGACCCTGGCCGAAGAGCTGCATTTCGGCCGTGCGGCGCAGCGTCTATCCATCGTGCAACCGGCCCTGAGCATGCAAATCAAGATGCTTGAAGAGGAACTGGGTGTGCGCCTGTTCGAGCGCAACCGGCATTCGGTCATGCTCACCCAGGTGGGGGCGGTGTTTTTGCCCGAGGCCCGGGCCACGCTGCATCAGGCCGCCCATGCGGCGGATGTGGCCAGGGCTTCGGGGCGCGGCGAGATCGGCCGGGTGCGCTTTGGTTTTGTGTCCTCGGTGCTGCCGCAACTGTTGCCGGCACTGGTGCGGGCACTGCATGCACGGTTGCCGCGGGTTGAACTTGAACTCAAGGACATGCCGGGGCCGGATCAGGCCACTGCATTGAAAAACGGCCAGCTGGATTTCGGGCTGATGCGCTTGCCCGCCGTGATCCCCGGGATCCACACCCGCGAGGTGTTGCAGGAGAGCTTTATCCTGGCACTGCCCGCCGATCACCCGCTGGCCGCGTACGACAAGGTACCGGCGGCCGCACTTGCCGGTGTACCGGTATTGGTCCTGGCCAGACGCTACGCGCCGGGGTTCTACGATGAATTGATGCAATCGCTCAACAGTCATGGCCTGCAGTTGCAAATAGCCTCGGAACTCGGGGAGTTCACCACCATGCTGGCACTGGTCTGCGCCGGGCTCGGCATTGGCCTGCTACCGGCCAATGCCGGACGAGCATTACCGGCCAATGTCATCGCCAGGCCACTGGAGCTGGGCAGCTATCGGGCAACCACCGGCCTGGCCTGGGTGGACCTGGACAGTGCAGTAAAACTCACGGTGTTCAACCTGCTGAACGAGATCCTGTAAGGCCGGGTGCGTCCACCTCACCCTGAAAAAACTCCGGGCAAATCCTCGGCACGTACGTCAACCGCTGCGGTCAATGGTTTGAAGGGGCCATGAATCCCCGTACAGGATGAGCGCCATGTCCGACCTGTTGCCCCCAGACCTGCACTATGTCGATGACACGCAGCCAGGTATCACGCGCAAGAAACTGCGCGGCAAGTTTGCCTACTTTGACCCGCACGGGCAGCGCATCAGCGATCCCGGGGAAGTTCAGCGGATCAACGCCCTGGCCGTTCCGCCGGCCTATACCGATGTCTGGATCTGCGCTGACCCGCGCGGCCATATGCAGGCCACCGGCCGTGATGCCCGGGGCCGCAAACAATATCGCTATCACGTTCGCTGGCGGGAAGTGCGCGATGCCGATAAATACTCCCGGCTGCGGGACTTTGGCCTGGCCTTGCCGAAACTGCGCCGGCAACTGGACAGCCTGCTGGCGGCCCCCGGTTTCAGCCGCGAAAAAGTCATGGCCACGGTACTGACTTTGCTCGATGCGACCCTGATCCGGGTCGGCAACAGCCAATATGCCAGGGACAACCGTTCCTACGGCCTGACCACCTTGCGCAGCCGGCATGTGGAGGTCAGCGGCAGTACCATCAATTTCCGTTTCCGCGGCAAAAGCGGGGTAGAGCACAACATCTCCGTGAAGGACCGGCGTGTGGCGCGGATCATCAAGCGCTGTCTGGAGATTCCGGGGCAAAACCTGTTCCAGTACCTGGACGAGAATGGCGAGCGCCACACTGTCAGTTCTTCCGACATCAATGCCTGCCTGCACAGCCTCACCGGCGCGGACTTCACGGCCAAGGACTACCGCACCTGGGCCGGCAGCGCCATGGCGTTATCGGTGTTGCGCGAACTGCAATGGCAGCCGCAGGCCGATGCCAGGCGGCATGTGGTGGACATGGTCAAGAGCGTTGCCAGGCATTTGGGCAACACTCCGGCAGTCTGCCGCAAGTGCTACATCCACCCGGCCGTACTTGAAGGGTATGTAGCGGGCGCCCTGGCCGAACTGCCCCGCCCCAGAGTGCGCAAGGGGCTCAAGGCAGAAGAAGTCGGTCTGGCGATGTTCCTTGAAAAGATGCTCGAAACGGCCCCGGCCGGGCAATAGAAGGAGCCCGTGCGGGGCCGTGGCTCGACCACCGATTACGCACCAGGTTTTTGGCAGCGAAAAAAGAGGATCCGTCATGAACGACAAGCTGGATGAGTACCAGAAAAAACGCGATTTTGCAGCCACGCCGGAGCCCGGCGGTGCAGATCAAAAGGCTTCGCAACGCCATGGGTTCTGTATCCAGAAGCATGACGCAAGCCACCTGCACTACGATTTTCGCCTTGAGCTGGAAGGCACGCTCAAGAGCTGGGCCGTGCCTAAAGGACCAAGCCTGGACCCCCGGCTCAAGCGTCTGGCGGTGCAAGTGGAGGACCATCCACTGGATTACGCCACGTTCGAGGGGCATATCCCTGAAGGCAACTATGGGGCAGGGGATGTGATTGTCTGGGATAACGGGGTGTGGAAGCCCATAGGCGACCCGGTCGAGTCATTCAAAAAAGGCAAGCTGCAGTTCCAGCTCGAAGGCCACAAGCTGCAAGGCATCTGGAACCTGGTGCGTTCACAGCAAGAGGGCAAGAAAAAGCTCTGGTTTTTGATCAAGCACAAGGACGATGCCGCCAGAGCGCAGGCCGATTTTGATGTGCTCACCCAACGCCCGGAATCCGTAATCAGCGGTCGCACCCTGGGCCCGGGCCGGCAAAGCACAAGCCACGGCAGGCCTGATAAAGGGAACGTTAGCGGTCCTGCACTTGTCCACCGTTGCTATAACCCCAAACCGGCGTCTGGCCGGTAACCACAACGAGGTGAACATGCGCAGCATCATTTCTGCATCAATACTGGCCGGTCTCATGTGCGCAGTACCCTTCGCAGCCCAGGCTGGCGATGAAAAGCCCAGTGACTGCAAACCGGGGCAAATCCTGGCGCAGTCCATGGATCTGAGCAGTTGCTATGGCAACGGCGACAAGGCACCGGACCAATACACCCGCGACACGGCCGCGATAAAAAACTGGAAAGCCAAGGGGCTGCCGCAACCCTCGGATACCGAGCAGTGGGTTGAAATCAGCGGGCACTACGTCCTGGTCAATCGGGTCAATTCGGTGATCAAGGAGATACGCAGCAAGGACGCCAAAGTCCTGGCGCAGTAGCTTCCCCACGCGCAAGGTGCTCCCGATGACCCACCCGACCCCACTGGAAAAGTCGGCGAGCACCTGACATCTGTAGCGTCATATGGGTTACAAAGTGCACTTGATAAAAATAATTACCCATGATGGATCGAGGCCTTACCTATGCAGTTGTCCCGCTTTTCCTTCACCGCAGCCACCGTTCTGGCGCTGCTTGTCAGTGCCGCCGTCAACGCCGCCGAGACGGATCCGCAAGCCTTGCTGGCCAAAGCCCGGGCCGAACAGCCGGCTTATCTGGACACCTTGAAAACCCTGGTCGCAGTGGATACCGGGACCGGGACCAAGCCGGGTCTGGACCAGGTCAGCGCGCTGCTGGTCAAGCGCCTGGAGGCTCTGGGGGCCAAGGTCGAGACCAGTCCGGCCAGTCCTTCGGCAGGTGACAATATCGTCGGCACCTTCAAGGGCACAGGTAATAAAGACTTCCTGCTGATGGTGCATTACGACACCGTATTCGGCCCCGGAACCGTGGCCAAAAGGCCGTTTCGCACCGAAGGTGAGCGTGCCTATGGCCCGGGTGTCGCCGATGCCAAGGGCGGAGTGGCAATGATCCTGCACGCGGTCAAGTTGTTGCAGGATCAACAGTTCAAGGACTACGGCACCCTGACCATACTGTTTAACCCCGACGAAGAAATGGGCTCTGCCGGGTCGAAAAAAATCATTGCCGAACTTGCCCGCAAACATGACTACGTATTCTCCTACGAGCCACCGGACACAGATGCCGTGACCGTGGCCACCAATGGCATCAACCAGCTCAGTATGGAGGTCAAGGGCAAGTCCTCCCATGCGGGCTCCGCGCCGGAAAAGGGTCGCAATGCCCTGACCGAACTGGCGCATCAGATCGTGCAGCTCAAGGACCTGGGCGACCCGGCCAAAGGCACCACGGTTAACTGGACCATGGCCCGGGCCGGCGACAAGGCCAATATCATCCCCGACCTGGCGAGCGCCCAGGCCGACATGCGCTACTCGGATGTGGCCGAAAGCGACCGGGTTCTGGCCGATGCCAAGCGCATTGCGCAGAACACATTGATCCCGGACACCGAAACTGCGATCACCCTGCACCAGGGCCGGCCGCCGTTGGCGAAGAATGCCGGCTCCGAATCCCTGGCCAGAACGGCGCAACAGCTCTATGGCGAAATTGGTCTGAAGGTTGAACCTATCGCCATGCGTTTCGGCACGGATGCGGGTTATGCCTATGTGCCGGGCAGTGCCAAGCCGGCAGTGCTGGAAACCATGGGCGTGGTCGGTGCAGGTTTACACGCAGAGGACGAATACATCGAACTGAGCAGCATTGCGCCGCGGCTGTACCTGACCGTGGCAATGATCAGGGAGCTCTCCAGATAAACCCGCCCCCCGTCCATCTGTAGGAGCTCGCTTGTTGTAGGAGCTCGCTTGCTCGCGAGCCTTTCAGCGAAGAGCTTCTACAGGCGGCCATGGGCCTGGGAAGCCAGTTCTGCGGTATCCACGCGCACAAAGATTGAATCACCGACCGCCGTCAGCACATCCCCCGCATAGACCTCGCAGATCACACGGCTTTTGCGTCCCACCTCACCTTCGACTCTCGCCCGCAAGGTCAGGGGCACACCCATCGGGGTCGGTTTGATGAACTTGATCCCCAGATTGCCGGTGACGCAATTGATCCGCGGCAGGCTGTCGACCTCACGCTGCTGCACACGGTAGTGAAAAGCCATCGCGGTCCAGTTCGAATGGCAATCAACCAGCATCGCAATCAAGCCGCCATAGACCAGGTCCGGCCAGCCGCAATATTTGGCATCCGGCAGGTGCTCGGCGATTACATGCACCCCGTCCTCATGCCAGAAACTCTTTACGTGCAGGCCGTGGACATTGCTGGTGCCGCAGCCGAAACAAACCCCTTCAGGGGCCGCGCTGTCTTGCAGGGAACAACCGAGCTGAGTAGTCATTGGGCATTGCTCCTTGATATGTGTCTGCCAGATGCCCTTACGTTAACGTAACCCCCCCGTAGGAGCGAGCTTGCCTCGCGATAGCCTCGAGAGCACCCGACATCCAGACAAAAAAAACGGCGTGACCGAAGTCACGCCGGGGTGTTGCCAGTCAGTGCGCGGATATCGTGGGTCCTTGCCCTGACTGTTTGAACCTGTAGCGCTTCAGCCGCGCTCGATGGCCACGGCCACTCCCTGACCACCACCGATGCACAGGGTAGCGAGGCCTTTTTTGGCGTCGCGCCTGATCATCTCGTGCAACAAGGTCACCAGCACCCGGCAGCCCGAGGCGCCGATCGGATGGCCCAGAGCAATGGCTCCGCCGTTGACATTGACCTTGTCCATGTCCATGTCCCACTCCAGCTCTTTACCCACCGCCAATGCCTGGGCTGCGAAGGCTTCGTTGGCTTCGATCAGATCCAGCTGGTCGAGGCTCCAGCCAGCCTTGGCCAGGCAGCGCCGGGTGGCCGCTACCGGGCCGATGCCCATGATGGCCGGATCAACCCCGGCACCGGCGTAACCCGAGATCCGCGCCAGTACCGGCAGGCCCAGCGCCCTGGCTTTGTCGGCACTCATCAACATCACGGCGGCGGCACCGTCATTGATGGTCGAAGAGTTGCCGGCGGTGACGCTGCCGTCTTTCTTGAACGCCGGCTTGAGCAAGCCCAGGGACTGCAGAGTGATGCCTTGACGGGGTTGCTCGTCCACCGCAAACGACAGCGGGTCGCCCTTGCGCTGGGGGATCAGGATCGGCGTGATCTCGTCGGCGAAACGGCCGCACTCGATGGCCGCACAAGCCTTTTGCTGGGACACGACAGCAAAGGCATCCTGCTGTTCACGGCCGAGCTGGTACTTGTCCACCAGATTCTCGGCAGTGATGCCCATGTGGTAGTCGTTAAAAGCGTCCATCAAGCCGTCGTGGAGCAGGCTGTCGATCATGCTGGCATGGCCCATGCGCAAGCCGGTGCGGGCAGCAGGCAGCACGTAGGGGGCCAGGCTCATGTTCTCCATGCCACCGGCAATAATGACCTCTGCATCGCCGCAGCGGATCGCCTGGGCCGCCAACTGGACCGCCTTGAGACCGGAGCCGCAGAGCTTGTTCAGGGTCATGGCGGGAACGCTGTGGGGCAGGCCGGCGAATATCGACGCCTGACGCGCGGGGTTTTGCCCGCAACCGGCGCTCAGCACCTGGCCGAGAATCACTTCATCCACCTGATCAGCGTCCAGACCGGTTTTGACCAGCAACTGGCGAATTACCGCGGCGCCCAGTTCGACTGCCGGAATAGTGGCCAGGGCCCCCTGAAAACTGCCTATGGCTGTGCGCGTGGCCGCGACAATGACGACTTCTTGCATCACATTGCTCCTTGAAAAAGCCAGGTCAGGCGAACTGCATTTCTGGTATATGCTCGGGCACGTTCAACTTGCCGGCGGTCTTGCGCACAATTTCTTCCACGCTGACCCCGGGGGCACGCTCCTTGAGGATGAACGCACCGTCAGCGATTTCCAGGTAGGCGAGGTCGGTCAGAACCCGCTTGATGCAGCCGGCACCGGTCAACGGCAGGCTGCAACGGGACAGCAGTTTCGACTCGCCGTCCTTGGACGCATGGGTCATGGTGACGATGATATTGTCGGCTCCCGCCACCAGGTCCATCGCGCCGCCCATGCCCTTGACCATTTTGCCGGGGATCATCCAGGAGGCGATATTGCCCTGCACGTCGACTTCAAAGGCGCCGAGCACGGTCAGGTCGATGTGACCGCCGCGAATCATGGCGAAGGATTCTGCCGAAGAGAAAATCGAAGCCCCGGTGCGGGCAGTAACTGTCTGTTTGCCGGCATTGATCATGTCGGCGTCAGCTTGCCCTTTTTGCGGGAATGCACCCATGCCGAGCAGGCCGTTTTCTGATTGCAGCATGACTTCCATGCCTTCGGGGATGTAGTTGGCCACCAGGGTCGGAATGCCGATGCCGAGGTTCACATAGAAGCCGTCCTGCATTTCGCGGGCGACGCGCTGGGCCATTTGTTCGCGGGTAAGAGCCATTATTGTTCTCCGTGGAGCCAGGGCTGAGGGCAGGGGATCAGGAACGTTCGGTGAGTTGCTCGATGCGTTTCTCGAACGTGCCGCAAATGATCCGGTCGACGTAGATGCCAGGGGTATGGATCTGTGTCGGGTCCAGCTCGCCGGGCTCGACGATCTCTTCAACTTCGACCACGGTGATCTTGCCCGCGGTGGCGGCCAGCGGATTGAAGTTTTGCGCGGTGTGGCGGTAGATCACGTTACCAAAATGGTCAGCCTTCCAGCCTTTGACAATGGCGAAGTCGCCGGTGATCGACTCTTCCATCAGGTAGGCGCGGCCCTTGAATTCGCGGATTTCCTTGCCGTCGGCCACAGGCGTGCCTACACCGGTAGCGGTAAAGAACGCAGGAATACCGGCGCCACCGGCACGCATCTTCTCGGCAAGAGTGCCCTGGGGGGTCAGAACCACTTCGATTTCGCCATCCAGCAGCTGCTTCTCGAACAGGGCGTTTTCACCCACGTAGGAGGCGATCACTTTGCTGACCTGGCGGTCTTGCAGCAATACCCCCAGACCAAACCCGTCAACCCCGCAGTTGTTCGAGACCACCGTCAGGTCGCGAGTGCCCTTGCGCTTGATCTCGTTGATCAGGTTTTCCGGGATACCGCACAGGCCAAAGCCCCCGGCGATCACGGTCATGCCATCTTCGAGCCCGGCCAGGGCTTCCTCGTAGGACGCCACACGTTTGTCGAAACCTGCCATAGACACCTCTTTTATTGTTAGTGGTGGGTGGTTAGCCAATGGCAGCGAGTGTCACTCCGGGCAATTGATTTGTTAAATTGTTTTTTAAGGTTTATTAATTGGTAAAGTAAATCAATGACTCCAGGGTGCAGCCCATGACCGTAAAACAGATGCGTGCCTTCCTCGCCGTGGCCCAGAGCCTGAGCTTCGCCGTGGCCTGCGAACGCCTGCATTTGTCGCAGTCGGCCCTGAGCCTGACCATCAAGGCGCTGGAGGAGGGGCTGGGAGGGCGCCTGTTCAGCCGTACCACACGGCATGTGGCCTTGACCCCCGAAGGTGAGTCGCTGTTGCCGCTGGCCCGACGGCTGATTGCCGAGTGGGACAATGCCGAGGATGAGATGCGCCAGCGCTTCACCCTGCAGCGGGGGCGGGTAACCCTGGCAGCGATACCTTCGTTTTCGGGCAATCTGCTGCCGCGTATCCTCAAGAACTTTCGTACCCGCCACCCCCGGCTCAACGTCACGGTCAACGACGTGATCAACGAACAGGTGCTGGAGATGGTGCGTGACCGTCAGGTGGAGCTGGGGGTGGCTTTCAAGCCGGGCCCGGGTTCAGCGCTGACCTTTACCCCGCTGTATATGGACCGGTTTGTCGCAATAGTGCCCAGTGATTCGCAGTGGGCCGGGCGTTTGCTGATTGATTGGCAAACCCTGCTGGAACAACCCTTCATCACACTGCAGCGACCCTCTGCCGTACGGGTGATGCTCGAAGAGCATTTGCAGGCCCGGCAGATGAAATTGCCGGTGGAATTTGAAAGTCATCAACTGGCTACGGTCGGACGCATGGTCGCCAGCGGGCTGGGAGTCAGCGCAGTTCCGGCACTGTGCGCCGAACAGATGCGCGAGCTCGGCGCCCGCTGCATCACCTTGCATGAACCCGTGATAGAACGGGCCATGGGCATCCTGACCAAACCCGGCCATGAGTTGTCGGCAGCGGCCCAGGCGATGTTTGACAGTTTGCTCGGCGAGAAACTTGGCGAACGGTTTTGCGACTAAGATCCGGATGGCCCCTGGCAGTGGTCGTGTAATCTTTGGTTACATCATTAAGATACTCTTAGTCATTGCCAGTTATTCCTAAACATCTTGCAGCACTGATTCAGTGCATGAACTTGAATGCCTCAGTGATAGTGGCAAAAAACTTAACCTGTCGCATCTGACAACTAACGCACTGCGCGCAAGTTGACCCTAGGGAAGGTCTGAAGTAAGCAGCCGTTTTTAACGGTCTAGCTGTCTGAGGTTCAAAAAACACCGACTTAATCGAAAAACAGACCTTTCCTCCTGTCAGTTCACTATTTTTTGCGGAAGAGCACCTTTTC
>NZ_SCFG01000039.1:0-26028 GCF_022496645.1 Pseudomonas sp. TMW22089 | reverse complement strand
CGACTTGGTCGACGACCGACAATTTAAAGGTCAGCGTGTAGTCTCGCTGACTACGCCTTTTACTTGTCTCCATTACGCCCTCCTGAAAATAGATCAGAAGGTGTAAACCTTATTCAGGACGGGACAAGGCGTTGTAAAAAGGCTTCCCCCTGGCCCCGGTAATACTCCATCGGGTATTCGGGATATCGGTTGGCGTATTTGTAACGATCCAGACTGGCCTTGAAGCGGCTGTCGTTTTCTTCAATCAGCTCCCCCCAGGCCCCTTGTCGCCAATGCTCCGGATCATGCTGCTCAAGTGCCCAGTGCATGATGTCCAGGCTTTGTTCGATGACCCTGCCATCGGCGCACACCAGTACCGGTACTGTGCCTTTTGGCGAGGCTGCCAGCATTTCGGCAGGTTTGGCCTTGAGGCTGACTTCCACAATCGACACCGGTACGCCGCTGTAGTGCAAGGCCATGCGCGCCCGCATGGCATAGGGGCAGCGACGGAAGGAATAGAGCATGGTCATTTGACCTCCACGGTGCTCAGGCCGTTGCCTTGACGGCGCACTTGAATTTGCACGGGGATGCGCTCGTGCATTTCCTGGACATGGGAAATTACTCCGACTTTGCGGCCCTGGGCCTGCAGCCCATCGAGGGCATCCATTGCCAGTTGCAGCGACTCGGGATCGAGACTGCCGAAGCCTTCGTCGATAAACAGTGATTCGATTTTCAGCGTGCTGGACGCCATTGACGCCAGACCCAGGGCCAGAGCCAGTGACACCAGGAAGGTCTCACCGCCGGACAACGAGTGGACTGAACGCAGTTCGTCGCCCATTTCGGTATCCATTACCAGCAGGCCGAGCATGCTGCCGCCGCGTTTGAGGCGATAGCGGCGCACCAGTTGGCGCAGCTGTGCATTGGCGTGGTGCACCAGCAAATCGAGGTTGTAGGCCTGAGCGATTTTGCGGAAGGTGTCGCCGGTGGCGGAACCGATCAGGGCATTGAGCCGTGCCCAGCGCTGCCATTCGTCATAGGCCTGGCTGATGCGTTGCGCCAGTGCCTGGTTGGCCTCCTGGCGGCACTGGTCTTCGGCTTGCCGGGCACGTAACTCCGCAGATTGCTGTTCGCTGGTGTTGATCAGGCCGTGCAGCTCATTCAGGGCGCTGTCCAGTGCCTGGGCGTCAAGGTTGCCGTTGGCCTGGGCCTGATGCTGATTCAGACGTTGGTCGCGCTCCTGCAACAGAACGCGGGCTTGCTCTACGGCCTTCTCGCTGTTCTGCAGTTGCAGGCGCAACTGACGCAATTGCGCTTCGTCAATGCTCAGCAACTGTTGCAAACGGCTGTCATCCAGTTCGCTGTGCTGCGCACGCCATTGCGCAACCTGAGCACTGAGGGTGCTGTGTTCCTGTTGCAGTGCGTGCTGGTGTTGCTGTTGCGCCTTGAGCTCGGCGGTCAGTTGCAGCAACTGGTTGGCGCAGGTCTGCACGGCCTGCTCTGCTTCGGTCTGGGCCACACGGGCCTGTTCCACTGCCTGTTCCAGGCTGTGTTGCCATAGTTGCGCACTGCTGTAATCGCCCAGTAGCTCATGGAGGGCCTGCTGGCCCGACTGCTGTTGCGCGGTCAGTTCGAGCACGCTGCGTTGCAGGGTTTCGAGCTCTTTAGTGATATTGGCTTGCTGATACTGCGCCCGCTCGATTTGGCTCGCCCGTTGCGCCTGCTCCGATTGTTCATCGCGCAGTTGCTCGAGTTGCGCCAGTCGATCGGCCACTTGCTGGTCAAGCGCCATAAAACAGGCTGACGGATTATCGCGCAGCGCTGCGAGAGTCGCCTCGGGCAACAGGCCGGCGAATTCCGCCAGCTCATCGCCAAGGCGCTGCTTGTCGGCTTGCAGGTGCAGGCGTTGCTCGGCCAGCTGTTGCGCGGCCATCTGGCTGGCCTCGGTACTGCGCTGCACTTGCTGCTGTAATTGTGCGGCTTCTTTTTGCAGGGCCAGCAGGGTGTTCTGGCGCTGTTGATCCTGGTTGATGCTGTGTTGCAACTGGCCCAGGCGCTGGGTCAGCCACTGCTCACGCCTGGCCGGATCTTGTGCCAGCCATTGCGGATACAGCGGATGCGCCTCAAGGCCGGGAGCCAGGGCCTGTTGTTCGTCGAGGATGTGCTGATGTTGCTGGAGGAACTCGCGGTGCTGGGCGTTCACCCCGCCGACTTTTTCGCGCAACTGAATCAAGGTTTCTTTAAGGCCGTCGACCACCTTGCGGGCGCGGGCCTCCTCTTCCTCGTCAAAGCGTGAAAGGCTCTGCAACAGTACTTCTGGCTGGTGATAGGGGTGCTCATGACTGCCGCAAACCGGACACGGCTGGTCATCCTGCAGCCGGGCGCGCAGTTCTTCGACGCTGGCGCTGCGAGCCAGTCGCTGGCGTTCCAGTAGCTGTTGGGTGACCAGCAGGGCCTGCTCGGCCGACTCGAATTGTTTCTTGGTCGCGGTGCCTTGTTCGATCAGCTGTTCGCGTTCGGTCTGCAGGGTCTGCAGCTTGAGTTGTAACCCCTGCAAGCGGGCCTCCAGTGCAAGCTGGCTGCTGCACAGGCGCTGCAAGTCTTCGAACGCGCGTTGTTGCTGATGGTTGTCGGAGAGCAGGCTGCCCAGGGTCTGGATTTGCTCATTGACGGCCTGCGGCTCGGCTTCGGCCTCCTGGAACAGTATTTCCAGAGTGTTGCGCAATTCGTTGAGTTGTTGCGCCGCCAGCTGCGCCCGTTGTTCAAGGGCGGGCAGTTCTTTATTACCGGTGCCGAGGTTGTTGCTCAGGCGAACCAGTTGCTGCAGGCGCGGGCGATAGGCGTCCCAGGCATTGGCCAATGGCGTCAGTTCAGCGCTTTGCTCCAGTTGCCGGGTGATGTGCTCAATGCGCCCGGCACCTTGTTGCTGGTGCTCGATCATCCGGGCCAGCCCTTGCTGGCCCTCGTCACAGGCTTGTTGCGCTTGCTGCATGAGGACTTGCTGGGCGTCGAGGGCTTGCGTCAGGCGACTGAGGTTGGCCTGGGCCAAATGTGCCTGCTGCACCCGGGGTGCGCACTCGCGTTGTCGGGCCTGAGCCTGGGTGGCCTCCAGTTGCGCTGTTTGTAGCGCTTGTTGCAGTTGCCCCTGGCGCTGGCTGAGTGCGGTTTGTTGCTGCAGGTGAGCAGCAATGTGTGCGGCCAGCGGGCTGAGCTGTGCCTCAAGCTCGGCCAGTCGGGCAAATTGATGGCGTTGCGGTGCCAATTGCTCCAGCAGGTTGAGGGTCTGGCGCTGGTCGGCCTGGCTCTGCCACAGGGTTTGCGCCTGTTGCAGTTGCTCGGCGGCACTCTGTTGTTGCTCTTGCAGCTCGCGCAGGGTTTTAAGCCAGCTGTGCTGTTGCTCCAGCTGCTTGAGCTGGCTCTGCCGGTTTTTCAGCTGTTGCCGGGCTTCGTCGTACTGCTGGTCCAGTTCGACGCGGGCTTCAGGGGTCAAGGGGGTCACACCAACGGCCTGGTCCAGCAACTGCTTGTGGTTGTCCCGGGCTTCTTTGGCCTTGTCGAAGGCCCGTTTACCCAGGCGGGTGTAGAGCGCGGTGTCGGTGAGTTTTTCCAGCAGTTCGCTGCGCTCGTTGTCATCGGCTTTGAGAAAGGCGCTGAACTCGCTCTGGGCCAGCATCACGGCGCGGGTGAACTGCTCGAAGTTGAGCCCCAGACGCGCTTCGAGCTGCACTTTGTAATCGCCTTTCTGGCTGGCCAGCAGTTGGTCGCTGTCGAGGTCGCGCAGGCTTTGGCGGCTGGCCTGCAGTTTGCCGGCGGCTTTCTCACGGGCGCGGTTGGCTTCCCAGCGGGCCCGGTAACGGCGGCCGTCGATGCCGACAAAGTCGACTTCGGCATAGCCTTCACCGGTGCCGCGACGCAGCAGGGTACGAGGGTCGCCGGTGGCCACTTCGCCATCGGCATCCGGCACCTTGGCATCGCGCCCGGTGTTGCTCAGGCGCGGAACGGCACCAAACAGTGCCAGGCACAATGCGTCGAGCAAGGTACTTTTGCCGGCCCCGGTGGGGCCGGTTATGGCAAACAGTCCGGCACTGGCCAGGGGCTCGGCGGTGAAGTCCAGCTCAAAGGGGCCGGCCAGCGAGGCGAGGTTCTTCAGGCGAATGGCCAGGATTTTCATGGTTGTTCACCTTCCAGCTGTACTTCTTGCAGCAACAGCGCGAAGTCGTTGAGGGTTTGCTCGTCGGCTTCACTGCCGTAATTTTCCTGCCAGGCGCGGCTGAACAGTTCCCGGGGAGTCAGTTGATCGAGTTCGATCAGGCCATTGGCGTCATCCTCGTCGGTGCGCCGACCACTGCCGGCGTACTCGGCAGCGATGCGCACCAGGCGAACCGATTTTCCCTGCAGCGCGGTTTCAATTTGCTGGCGCAGATCGGGTTGCGGCTCGTCAAGTTTGACCCGTACTTCGAGCCAGGGCTGACGCTGGGGATCGGCCAGCAAGTCGATGTCTGGCAGTTCGGCCAGTTGCTCAAGGACTTGCGCCAAGGGGGCCGGGCCAATGCGCTGCAGGTTGACGGCCCGCGGGATCAGGCGCGGTTCGACACTGACCAGGGTTTCGCCATCCAGTTGCACATCGAGGATTTGATGTTGGTAGCCGATTTCCGAGAATGACAACGGAATTGGAGATCCGCAGTAGCGAATGCGTTCTTCACCATTCACTCGCTGGGGTTTATGCAAATGCCCCAGGGCGACATAGCTGATGCTGGGGCCGAACAGGCTGGCGGGCAGGGCTTCGGCGTTGCCGATGATCAGGCTGCGCTCGGAGTCTTGCGAGACTGAACCGCCGGCCATATGCGCATGGCTGATGGCGATCAGGGCCTGGCCTGGCTTGCGCCGGGCGTTGGCGGCGGCGATCAGCCATTCATGGACCTGGCCGATGCCGCGCAGGTAGTCATCCCCCAGATGGGCGCCGGTGACTTCGGCGGGCCGCAGAAACGGCAGCGCCAGGCACCAGCCGGCAATTTCGCCAGAGGCATCCGGGAGCGGGATCAGCAGGCGTTCTGCGTCCAGCCGCCCGTCGTCGAGCCACAGCACCCGGCCCAGGGCATGGGCCCGCAGGCGGCGCATCAAGGGCGCCGGCAGCTCAATCCGGGATCCGGAGTCGTGGTTGCCGGCAATCATCACGATGGTCAGGCCGGGCTGTTGCTCATGGGCGCTGACGATAAAGTCGTAGAGCCGTTCCTGGGCTTTGACCGGCGGGTTGACGGTGTCGAAGATGTCACCGGCAATCAGCAGCACGTCCGGTTGCTGGTCGGCCAGTTGGCTCAATAGCCAGCTCAGAAAGCAAGCGTGTTCGAAGTCGCGTTCCTGGCCATGGAGGTTTTGCCCCAGGTGCCAGTCGGAAGTGTGAAACAGGCGCATGACAGAGTCCGTAAAAAATGGGCTTCGTCCAGCGCAGGCTGGACGCAAAACCGGCCCCGGTACACACACGGGCGCGGGGCCGGCTGGAAATTATTTGGGGTAGAGCGGTGGCAGGCTGCTCGGCTCGCTGCCCGCATCGTGCTCACGTTCGGCGGCAGGAATGCTGCGAATGGCCTTCCACAGTTCTTCACCCTGCCAGTGCTGACCGGTTTCGCTGTAGAGCGCGCCATTGAGACCATCCAGGGCATCGGACAGCAGTACAAACCGCGCGGCCATTTCGGCCAGGGTTTCCGGCTGTTGCCGGGCCCAGGCATCGAGTGCCTGGCGGGTGGCCTGCGGGTCGTTGGCAAGGCAGGCACGCTTGAGATCATCGAGCAGGGTGCGGGGGCTGGGACCGGTTTGCGCGGCCCGTAAAATGGCCGGCTGCCAGCGCGCGCGCCACCACAGGCCGAAACCTGCGAGGGTGGTGCAGGCGAGGATAAAGGTGCTCAGTTGCCAGAGCCACAATGTGGAGTCGTCATTCATTGCCGCAGGCAGGGTGCTGACCGGTGTATCCAGCGCCAGATTCGGGTTGGCCGCGACCTGTAAGGTCCGTGCAGGCAGGTAACTACGTTCCAGGCTGTCTTCATGGGTGTTCCACCAGACCACTTCGACGGCAGGCAATTCAACCTGGCCGACCCGGGAGGGGACCAGAGCCTCGCGTTCTTCACGGCTGCCCACCAGGCCGTTTTCGGTGATCTGATTGCTCAGTTGCGGCAGGTCCGGGTAGCGGCGCAATCCGTTTACATCGGTGGCGGGCAGGGGCGGCAGCTGGGCGCTGGACAGACCTTCAGCCTTGAGGGTGAGGGTACGGGTCAATGATTCGCCGACCTGGCAGTGATCCGGCTCGGGGTTCCACGACTCACTGACGCTAAGGCTGCGTGCTGGCAGCCAGGGCGAGTTGGCCGGATAGTCCGCAGGTTTGGGTTTGACCGTCAGCGGGATGTCGGCTGTGCTCACATGCACCATTTTTCCAGGCTTGGGGCCCAGCGGGGCAGGGGCGGCGGCTTGCTGGCTGTCAACCTGGGTAGCGCTGAACGTCTGGGCCGGGATGATCAGCTCGCCGCTTTTCTGCGGGTAAATGCCGTAGCGCAGTTCAATCACGCCGTGGCGTACCCCATTGATCAATTTCTCGTAGGTCCGCGACTCGCCCAGTTGCTCGACAATGGCGTCTGTCAGGTGCAAGGGGGTCAGGCTGCTGTCGTCGTACAGGGCAACCGAGTGGTAGATGCGCAGGGTCAGTATTGCCTGGGCCTGTACGTAGACGCTTGGCTGGTCGAGGACGGCTTCGATAAATACCGGCGCCAGCTCGTTGTCGCTGCGGATGCTTTGAGTGACCGTCAGGCTGATGGGCAGGCTGTGGTAGGCACCGACCTGCAGCGACGGAATAATCACGGTGCCGGTGCTTTTGGGCTGCAAGGTGATGATCCAGCGGGTGTTGGCCTTGTTGTCTTCGCTGAGGTCGGTCAGTTGGTTGACCTGGCGCGTACCCCGGACATCGAACAGGGCCTGGAGCGGTGTCAGATCCGGTTTGCCGAACAGGGTGGCGTCGTTTGATTGAAGGGTCAGCTCGACGGTTTCGCCGGAGTTGAGTTGATTGCGATCAACACTGGCAACCAGCCCGAGCGCATGGGCCGGCACGGTCCAGCAGCAGAGCAGGAGAAGCAAGGCGCAAATGCGGTTCATTGGGGCGAGTCCTGATGTTGCTGCTGTTCGTACCAAAATTTCCGTCGCAACAATTCGCTGGGGTTGTCGGGAATCTGTCTGAGCCATTGTTCCAGTGCCTGGCGATGCTCCTCGTCCAGGTGGTCTGACGTCGGCGCCGGGGGGCGGGTGGTCGTATCGTCGGTGGATTCGCTGCCGGGCTCTGAATTGCTGGCTGGCGGAGGCGGTTCCGGGGAATCGTTGTTGTTTACCGCAGCATCCGGCTCGGTGGCCGAACTGTTTTCCTGCTGCTGCGCGCTGTCACCCGAGGCGCTGCTGTTACGGGTGCTGATGGCAGGCACCGGTTCCGGTTCTGAGTCAGTCTCGGGTTTGTTGTCGGCCGGCGGAGTGGCCTCGGCGTTTTTTTGTTCGAGCACTTTTTCGATCAGGGCTTTGTTCTGTGCCGCTACCTGCAAGTCCGGTTGCAACTCCAGAGCTTGTTCATAGGCGTCGATGGCCGCTTCCAGTTGACCGCCCTTGGCCAGCGCATTGCCGCGATTATAGTGGGCGCTGGCGGTGTTGGACTCGGCAAAGCGCTGAGCCGCAGCGGCGTAATCGCCCGCTTGATACAGGGCAACGCCTTGCCATTGCGCGTCCTCGAAGTGCTCGACGGCTTGCAACGGTTTCTTCTGCTCCAGTAAACGCTGACCTTGCTGGTCGGGGCGCAGCCACAGGTCGGTGAAGCTCATGGCGTAACCGGGCTGGGGCAGCATCAATAACAACGGCAGGCACAGCAGCCAGCCGCGGCGGCCTGCGCAGGCTGCCAACAGCAACAGTGGCAGCAGCAACCAGTAGCCCTGGTCGGCCCAGGTGTCCAGTTGCAGGGTCTGGCCGTTATTGCGTAACTGCCGGGGCCCGTCGAGCAGGCCCAGGCCGCGCAAGTCGTTGTCGTCCAGGCGCGCCTGGCGGTAGCGGCCGTCAACTTCGAGGGCGAAGGCCCGCAGGGCCGCGCTGTCGAGACGGGGCATGAGGATGGCGCCCTGGTCGTCCTTGAGAAACTGGCCGTTTTCATCAACCACCGGCGCACCCTCACGACTGCCGATGCCGAGCATCAGTAACTGCGGGGTATGGCCCTTCAAGACCTGGCTGATGCCCTCGCGCTCCTGTTCGCTGAGCGAAGAGGTGATAAGCAGCAAGCGGCCCTGGCCCAGGGCCCCCTGATCCAGCAGCTTGAGGGCTTTGGCCACCGCCAGATCGGCGCGATGGCCCGGCTGCGGCATGATGGAGGGCTTGAGCGCTTCGAGCAGGTTGCGGCTGGTGGACAGGTCATCGGACAGCGGCACCAGGGTATGGGCGCTGCCGGCGTAGACAATGACGGCCGTTTGCGCATCGCTGCGGCTTTGCAACAGGTCGTAGAGTTTGCGTCGCGCCTGCTCCAGCCGGTTTGGATTTTTGTCCGTGGCCAGCATCTCCGGAGTGAGCTGCAACATCACCACCAACGGGTCGGCAGGCTTTTGGGTGGATTGCTCAACCCGTTCCCAGCTTGGGCCCAGCAGTGCCAGCAGGGCTAGCAGCCAGGCCAGTCCCAGGGCGATCCAGGGCAGTTTGCTGTTACGCCCGCTGCCGCCACTGAGCAGTACGCGATGGAAGGCCACCGGCAGAATCATCTGCCAGCGCCCCGCACGTTTTTGTCGGTGCCAGAGTTTCCACAGCAACCAGCACAGCAGCGGCAAGAGCAACAGCCATTCGGGACGGAACCAGTGGGGCCAGAGCGTGCTCATCGGCGCCTCCGCAGACGCAGACGTTTGAGCTGCGAACGCCAGTGAGGATGTTGTTGCAGAAAATGTTCCTTGCTCAGCCAGCGTTGCAGTGGATTGTTTGGCCACAGTTCCCGTATCACCAGCAACACGCTCAGCAGCAGGGCACCGGCCAATGGCCAGCTGTAAAGTGCCTGTACCGGACGGGCCTGGGTCGGCTGCTGGGCGACGGGCTCCAGTCGGTCGAGGGTGTCTTTGATGGCGGCCAGCTCCTGACCATCGCGGGCCCGGAAGTACTGACCGCCGGTGACTTTGGCAATTTCCTGCAGAGCCGGTTCGTCCAGATCCACCCCGGGATTGATGCTGAACATGCCCTTGGCACTGCTTTGGGCAGGGTCGGCGCCGATGCCGATCGGATAAATTCTGACCCCTTCCTCGGCGGCAAGGCGGGCGGCAGTCAGCGGGTCGATCTGCCCGCCGTTGTTGGCCCCGTCGGTCACCAGAATCAACACTCGACTCTGTGCCGGGCGCTGGCGCAAGCGCTTGAGGGCCAGGCCAATGGCGTCGCCGATGGCGGTGTTTTTACCGGCAATGCCGATTCGCGCTTCATCCAGCCAGGTGTGGACGGTGTGGCGGTCGAAGGTCAAAGGCGCTTGCAGATAGGCCTGACTGCCGAACAGGATCAGGCCTACGCGGTCGCCTTCGCGGTTTTCCAGGAAGTCCCCGAGCAGGCTTTTGACCAGATCGAGACGACTGATGTCTTCGTTGTGCCATTGCATGTCGGGGAAGTCCATGGAGCCGGAAACATCCACCGCCACCAGCAAATCCCGGCCGCTGGCGGCAATGGGCAGTGGCTCACCCAGCCACTGTGGCCGCGCGGCAGCGGTCAGCAGCAGCAGCCATAAGAGCAAAAACGGAATTTGCTGACGCAATGAAGGCATTGTTGCGCGGGCTTTGCGCCGGGCCAGCTCTTCCAGGTCAGACAGAAAACTGACTTTGAGTGCGGCCTCGCCGCTGTCGGCGGCCGGCAGCACCAGGCGCATCAGCCAGGGCAGCGGCAACAGGACGAACAGCCAGGGCCAGGCGAACTCAAACATGTTTGCGAATCCAGGTTTCAACCGCTTGATTGAGGCCGGCAATCGCCTTGTCATCAAGCTTGCATTCGGGCTTGTAGGCCCCTTCAACCAGAACCATCCAGCGCGTCAGACCGGCCGCCGGACAGCGGTTGTCGAGGAATGCCAGCCATTTTCGGCCATTGAGCGTGTGGCTCTGGCTGTAGGGGTAGTGGTTGCGGCACAGGCGTTTGAGCAGGCCGTTGAGTTGTTGCAGCCAGGCTCCGGCCGGTGCGCCGTCGTAGGGTTTGGGGAAACCTGCAAGCTCTTCAAGCGCCGCCAGCCGCACCGGGTCCAGAGGCTGCTCGGCCCTGCGCGGCTGGCGCTTGACCGGCAGATACCGGCGTAGCCACCACAGGCCCCAGGCCAGGGTCGCAAGGAGGATCAGCAGCAGCCACCAGCCGGGCGCAGGCGGCCAGAAGCCGATCACGGGCGGCTGGATCAGGGGCTGCAACTGTTCCAGGTCTTTCATAATGGTTTGCCGGGGCGTTTGGCGTTCAGGTATTCACGCAATTGCTCGATCATTTCACTTTGTGTGCTCAACGGCATCAGCATCACGCTCAATTTTTGTGCCAGCAACTCCCAGCGCGCAATACGTGCTTCGCCCTGGGCGCGATAGGCCTGACGCAAGTCGTAGTTGAGGGTGTCCAGCTCCAGCTGTGCTCCGCGTTCGGCAAAGCGCAGCAGGCCGGCAGCGGGCAGGGCGTGGTCCAGCGGGTCGGACAGTGGCAGCAGCATCAAGTCGCAATGGCGGGCCAGCAGGCTCAGTTGCTGCTCGGCGGCGTCGGTGAGCGCGCGCTCATCGCAAATCACAATCACCAGGCTGCCGGGGCGCAGCACTTCCCGCGCCCGGATCAGCGCCATGCCCAGGGCATCGCGGTCGGACTGCACTTCGGTGTGCAGCGACTGGTTGACCCGTACCAGACGGTTAAGCAGTTGCAGCAGGCTCTGCTTGCTGCGCCGGGGTTTGATTTCGTAATGTTCGTGATCGCCGAATACCAGTCCGCCCACCCGGTCGTTGTGCCCCAGTGCCGCCCAGCCGATCAGACTGGCAGCCTGGGCTGCAAGCACCGACTTGAACATCAGGCCCGAGCCAAAGAACAGCCGCCGGCTTTGTTCGGCGAGAATGAAGATCGGCCGTTCGCGCTCTTCATGGAACATTTTGGTGTGCGGCTCCTGGGTGCGAGCCGTGACGCGCCAGTCGATGGTGCGCACATCGTCACCGGCCTGATAGACCCGTACCTGATCGAAATCCACGCCGCGGCCGCGCAATTTTGAATGGTGCAGGCCCGCCATCGGGCTGCGCTGGCCAGGGGAGGCGAACAGTTGTACTTCGCGCACCCGGTGCCGCATCTCGATCAGTTCGGCAAGGGTGACGCGAATGCCGGGCTCGGCGGGCAGGGGGTTGTTCATGGGTCAGGCGACGGCAACGACGTCAAGGATGCGCTGCACCACACGGTCCTGGTCGATACCGGCGGCTTCAGCTTCGAACGACAAAATGATCCGGTGACGCAGAACGTCAAACAGCACGGCCTGAATGTCTTCGGGGCTGACGAAGTCGCGTCCGGCCAGCCAGGCATGCGCCCGGGCACAGCGGTCCAGGGCAATCGAGCCGCGGGGGCTTGCGCCATAGGCGATCCAGTCGGCCATTTCCGTGTCGAACTTGCCCGGAGTACGGGTGGCCATGACCAGTTGCACCAGGTATTCCTCTACTGCATCGGCCATGTACAGGCCGAGGATTTCCTTGCGTGCAGCAAAAATGGCTTGCTGGCTGACCCGGCGCTCGGGTTTGGTTTCACCGTTGAGTGCTTCGCCGCGGGCCTGTTGCAGGATGCGCCGTTCGACAGCCGCATCGGGGAAGCCGATTTTGACGTGCATCAGGAAGCGGTCGAGCTGGGCTTCGGGCAACGGATAGGTGCCTTCCTGCTCGATCGGGTTTTGCGTGGCCATCACCAGGAACAGCGGCGACAGTTCGTAGGTGCTGCGCCCGACACTGACCTGGCGCTCGGCCATGGCTTCGAGCAATGCCGACTGAACCTTGGCCGGCGCGCGATTGATTTCATCCGCCAGCACCAGGTTGTGGAAAATCGGCCCTTGCTGGAAGACGAAACTGCCGGTCTCCGGACGATAGATTTCAGTCCCGGTGATGTCGGCGGGGAGCAGGTCGGGGGTGAACTGAATTCGATGGAACTGCGCTTCAATCCCTTCCGCCAATTCTTTGATGGCCTTGGTTTTTGCAAGGCCGGGCGCACCCTCGACCAGCATGTGGCCGTCAGCCAGCAGCGCGATCAGCAGGCGGTCGATGAGTTTTTCCTGACCGAGAATCTGCGTTGAGAGAAAGGTTCGCAGCGCAAGCAGCGCTTCACGATGTTCCATCGTTGACTGTTCCTGAAAAGGACACCGACGGCGCAAGAGTTACGCCGGGGCTGGGGCCGTTACTTTAATCCATTGGAGGGGTCGCGGACTAATCGCAGGGGGAGCTTTTTAAGGAAAAATCCGATATTTAAGGAAAAATCCGAAATCCAGGGAGTTGTTGAGAACAGTGCTCATCTGCGCCTCGCCATTACCGGCGTCTGGCCAGTGTCACCAGGGTGACGCCAATCAAGGCGGTCAAACCGGTCAGCCACAGGATGACCGTCTGGGTGCCCAAGGGACCTGCCAGCAGGGCAATCAGTAGTCCGGCCAAGGGTTGGGACAGGTTGTTGAGCAAACTGACCACACCCACGGTTTTGCCAAAATCCTGTGGCGGGATGACTTTCTGGCGAACACTGCGAAAGTAGATGTTGAACATCTTGTCGAAGCCGGTAATCAGCAAGAAGCCCAGGGTGTAGGCCCAGATATTCGGGCTCAGGGCGGTGATCAGCGCGCCACACGCGATCATGGAGTAGGACAGGCTGCCCAGCACTTTCAAAGACAGGGTCGAGCGCGCCAGGTAAAACAGAATGGCAATGGTCGTCAGCGCGCCTGCGGCCTGCAAGCCGGCATAGGTCTGCTTGCCGGCCGCATATTGGCCGATGACCATGGCCGCGGAGGTGGCCAGGGTGACACCGATCAGCAGATTGACGCCGACTGCCAGGACGATGATTTTTTGCAACTCTGCCAATTGGCGGATATGCCTGAAGGCGATGCGCAATGGCTGTAGCCAGAGGTCTTGGTGTTGTTCGAAGGTTGGCAGGTTGACCCTGGTATTGCGTTGCCAGAACAGCATCGCCAGATCGGCCAGGACAAAGAGTCCGGCTACGGCCATGACCACCCAGTGCCAGGCCCAGATTTCGAGCAGCAATGCAGCTACCAGCGGCCCCAGGACCAACCCGCTCTGATCGGCGATCTGCGAGTAGGACAGGGTTTTACCGTAGGTGTAGTGCTTGAAGATGTGCGGCATCAGCACCTCCCGGGCCATGACGCCCTGGGTGGTCAGTACCCCGCACAGTGCTGACAGGATGACCACCCAGTAAATACCTTCGAACAGTGCGTAAAGCCCTACGGCGATGACGCAGGCAACCGCGCGATAGACCTGGCTGATGTGCAGGATGCGTACCGGGGGGTATTTGTCACAGAGTGCCCCGCAGACCGGGAACGCCAGATAGCGCGGCAAAGACTCGACAAAAAATGCCAGTCCGGCCCACGACACGCTATTGGTGGTCTGGAACACAATCAGCGGCACGATAAATAACAGGATCTGGTCGGCAAGCCGCGACACAAACAGCGAAATGAAAAAAGCCAGGTAATCCTTACGCATGCTGTTCTCGTGTCAGTGGCTAAACACCCTGTTTAGCTCAAGCGATAAAACTCCCGGGCGTTGTGCCACAGGGCCCGCGCGGCGCCGTCCTCACCCAGGGCATCGCTCAACAAGACGATGTCGCTGTCTGCAAAGGGGCGGGGCGCGCGGGTCGACGGCAAGTCGCTGCCAAACATCAGTGCATGGGGGTTGGCGCTGTGAATCTGTCGCAGTACGCCGGGCAGCGCGAAATCTACCCGGCCAAAACCGCAGGCTTTGACCCGAACCCCGTATCCGGCCAGGCGCAGCAGGCTGGGCAAGCCTTCATGGCTCAGCCCCAGGTGATCGATGCTCAGGGCTGGCAAGCGCAGCAGCCGGGTTTCAATGGCTGGCAGTTCCCGCGAGTCGATATACAACTCCGAATGCCAGCCCACGCAGTCATGCACCCTTTTGGCCAGGGATTCGAGCTGGTCCAGTTGCTCGGAACCGCCGCGCTTGAGATTGAAGCGCAAGGCGCGAACACCATGCCGGTCCAGGGTTTGCAACTGGGTATCGGTGACGCTGGCGGGCAGTTGCGTTACCCCCACGAAGCCCGGGCCCAGGCGGTTCAGTGCAGCGATCAGGTAAGTCTGATCGAAACCCTGAAAAGATCCCGAGACCACGGCCCCGCCGACGATGCCCAGGGGGCGGGTACGTTCCTGGTAATCATCGACACTGAAAAACTCGGGCATATAGCCGTTGTTCGGGATCAGCGGATAGGCGCTGTCGATGATATGGCAGTGAGCATCGAAGATCGGGCGCATGGCGGCATTACCTGCGTTTCAGGGGTAAGCAGTTGTTGTGGTCAGGTGGTTCAGCCCAGTTCGCTGACGTAGGTGCCGGTGCCTTTGAGGATGTTGTGCAGAGTTTGTTCGATTTCGGCCAGCTCGCTTGGGTCTGCGCTGTGAAGGATCTCGATATGATCGTCGCCATTGAGGGCGTCAGCGTCAGACGGACTGATTTCAATCAGCAGGCGGGTAGGGCTCAGGGTGGCTTTTACCCCTTCCAGAACCGAAGGTCCGTCAACGTCGCCGAAGGTGATTTCCAGTTCGTCTTCGTCCGGATAGCGGGTCATCAGGAACATTTCGCCCTGTTCGCTGTGGCAACACAGCATGGCCATGTTGTCTTCTTCGTCGTCGCACGGGTTGGCCATGAGGAGCGGGGTGGTGATTTGCATGGGGGGAATCCTGGCGCTGCGGGCGCATGTATCGGCTGAATAAAAGTTGATTTTGCCAGCCTGCACAGATTTATGCTGGCCTGATTGAAAATGTGTCGAAGAGTCCGGATTGCGTCGTACGAGTCATTTTTGTGACTGGCAAAGGATTTACAGGTGCTTTTCGGAATGTTTTTCCCATTGGAATGCTAGGGTTGTTCATTATCAGGCCGCAAGGTTGCGTCCCAATGACCGAATATGTCGCCGCATCGCAAGCAGGCCGGGCGGCTCAATCGTTAAGCTTCGCGGGTGATAGCTATCTTTAAAAACACAGCCTGTTCATCCGGCAGTCGTTTTTGCAGATACCCATCCTGGAACGTGAATGTGACCCCTGGGTCGCGGCCAGCTTCACCACCCTGTCATGCTGTGCTTTCAAGGTAAACTGCCAAGATATGCCCTTGCACAGTATTGGCAGCTCCCCACGCGGGAACAGCACGCGACGCTTCTCTCAATAACAAGCCCAAGCGGAGTACCACAGATGGCGTTCTTCACCGCAGCCAGCAAAGCCGACTTCCAGCATCAACTGCAAGCAGCTCTGGCCCAGCACATCAGTGAACAGGCATTGCCACAAGTAGCCCTGTTTGCCGAGCAATTCTTCGGCATCATTTCCCTGGACGAACTCACGCAACGTCGAATGTCCGACCTGGCCGGCTGTACGCTGTCGGCCTGGCGTCTGCTGGAACGCTTCGATCCGGCGCAGCCGCAAGTGCGGGTCTATAACCCTGATTACGAGCGCCATGGCTGGCAGTCGACCCACACCGCCGTAGAAGTACTGCATCACGATTTGCCGTTTCTGGTGGATTCGGTACGTACCGAGCTGAACCGCCGCGGTTACAGCATCCACACCCTGCAGACCACGGTGTTGAGCGTTCGCCGCGGCAGCAAAGGCGAGTTGCTGGAAATTCTGCCCAAGGGCACCAGTGGCGAAGGCGTCTCGCAAGAGTCGCTGATGTACCTGGAAATCGATCGCTGCTCCAATGCCGCTGAATTGAATGTGCTGAGCAAGGAACTGGAACAGGTTCTGGGTGAAGTGCGCGTCGCCGTGGCTGATTTCGAGCCAATGAAAGACAAGGTCCAGGAGTTGCTGGCAGGTATCGACAGCTGCCAGTACGTCGTCGATGCCGACGAGAAAGCCGAAATCAAGAGCTTCCTGGAGTGGCTGGTGGGCAACCACTTCACTTTCCTGGGCTATGAAGAGTTTGTGGTACGTGACGAGGCGGATGGCGGTCATATCGAATATGACCCGCAGTCGTTCCTCGGTCTGACCAAGCTGCTGCGGGCCGGCCTGACTGCCGAAGACCTGCGCATCGAAGATTACGCCGTCAGCTACCTGCGCGAGCCGACCCTGCTGTCGTTTGCCAAGGCTGCGCACCCAAGTCGCGTACATCGCCCGGCTTACCCTGACTATGTCTCGATTCGTCAAATCGATGCCGACGGCAAGGTGATCAAGGAATGCCGCTTCATGGGCCTGTATACCTCGTCGGTATACGGCGAGAGCGTGCGGGTGATTCCTTATATCCGGCGCAAGGTTGCCGAGATCGAACGCCGTTCCGGCTTCCAGCCCAAGGCTCACCTGGGCAAGGAACTGGCTCAGGTGGTGGAAGTCCTGCCCCGTGACGATCTGTTCCAGACCCCGGTCGACGAACTGTTCACCACGGTGATGTCGATTGTACAAATCCAGGAGCGCAACAAGATTCGCGTGTTCCTGCGCAAAGACCCGTATGGCCGTTTCTGCTACTGCCTGGCCTATGTGCCACGGGACGTGTACTCCACCGAAGTGCGGCAGAAAATCCAGCAAGTGCTGATGGAGCGTCTGCAAGCTTCGGACTGCGAGTTCTGGACCTTCTTCTCCGAGTCGGTACTGGCCCGCGTGCAACTGATCCTGCGGGTCGATCCAAAAAACCGGATCGATATCGACCCGCTGATGCTGGAAAAAGAAGTGGTCCAGGCTTGCCGCAGCTGGCAGGACGATTACGCAAGCCTGGTGGTTGAAAGCTTCGGCGAAGCCAATGGCACCAAGGTGCTGTCGGACTTCCCGAAAGGCTTCCCGGCCGGCTACCGCGAGCGCTTTGCCGCGCACTCGGCCGTGGTCGACATGCAGCACCTGATGAGCTTGAGCGAGAAAAACCCGCTGGTGATGAGCTTCTACCAGCCGTTGGGTCAAAGCGCCGGCCAGGAACTGCATTGCAAGCTGTATCACGCAGATACGCCACTGGCGTTGTCTGATGTGTTGCCGATCCTGGAGAACCTGGGCTTGCGCGTACTGGGCGAGTTCCCGTACCGCCTGCGGCATGCCAATGGTCGTGAGTTCTGGATCCATGATTTTGCCTTCACCGCGGGCGAAGGCCTGAATCTGGATATCCAGCAACTCAACGACACCCTGCAGGATGCATTCGTGCATATCGTCAAGGGTGACGCCGAGAACGATGCCTTCAACCGCCTGGTACTGACCGCCGGTTTGCCGTGGCGTGATGTGGCATTGCTGCGTGCTTACGCCCGCTACCTGAAGCAGATTCGCCTGGGCTTCGACCTTGGCTATATCGCCAGCACCCTGAACAACCATACCGACATCGCCCGCGAGTTGACCCGGTTGTTCAAAACCCGCTTCTATCTGGCGCGCAAGCTGACCGCAGAAGATCTGGATGACAAGCAGCTGCGTCTGGAGCAAGCGATCCTGACTGCGCTGGATGACGTTCAGGTACTCAACGAAGACCGCATCCTGCGTCGCTATCTGGACCTGATCAAAGCAACCCTGCGGACCAACTTCTACCAGCCGGATGCCAATGGCCAGAACCGTTCGTACTTCAGCTTCAAGTTCAATCCGCACCTGATTCCCGAGCTGCCAAAGCCGGTGCCGAAGTTTGAAATCTTCGTCTACTCGCCACGGGTTGAAGGGGTTCACCTGCGTTTCGGCAACGTTGCTCGCGGTGGCTTGCGCTGGTCCGACCGTGAAGAAGACTTCCGTACCGAAGTACTGGGCCTGGTAAAGGCTCAACAGGTGAAGAACTCGGTCATTGTGCCGGTGGGCGCCAAGGGCGGTTTCGTGCCACGTCGTCTGCCACTGGGCGGCGGACGCGACGAAATCCAGGCCGAGGCGATTGCCTGCTACCGGATCTTCATTTCCGGTCTGCTGGACATCACTGACAACCTCAAGGACGGCGCGTTGGTACCGCCATTGAACGTGGTCCGTCACGATGACGATGACCCGTACCTGGTGGTAGCAGCCGACAAAGGGACCGCGACCTTCTCTGACATTGCCAACGGCATTGCCATTGATTACGGCTTCTGGCTGGGTGATGCGTTTGCTTCGGGCGGTTCGGCCGGTTATGACCATAAAAAAATGGGCATTACCGCCAAAGGCGCCTGGGTGGGCGTGCAGCGCCACTTTAAAGAGCGTGGCATCAACGTTCAGCAAGACAGCATCAGCGTGGTTGGCGTCGGTGACATGGCCGGCGACGTGTTCGGCAACGGCCTGTTGATGTCCGACAAGCTGCAACTGGTCGCGGCATTCAACCACCTGCACATTTTCATCGATCCGAACCCGGAGCCGGCCAATAGCTTCGTCGAGCGTCAGCGCCTGTTCGACCTGCCGCGTTCGGCCTGGTCGGATTACGACACCAGCATCATGTCGGCAGGCGGCGGGATCTTCTCGCGCAGTGCGAAAAGCATCGCCATCTCCCCTGAGATGAAAGAGCGTTTCGCAATTACCGCCGACAAGCTGACCCCGACCGAACTGCTGAATGCCTTGCTCAAGGCGCCGGTAGATCTGTTGTGGAACGGCGGTATCGGTACCTATGTCAAAGCCAGCAGCGAAAGCCACGCCGATGTAGGCGACAAGGCCAACGACGCGTTGCGGGTAAACGGCAACGAGTTGCGCTGCAAGGTTGTGGGCGAGGGCGGCAACCTGGGCATGACCCAGTTGGGCCGTGTCGAATTCAACCTCAATGGCGGCGGTTCCAATACCGACTTCATCGACAACGCCGGTGGTGTGGACTGCTCTGACCACGAAGTGAATATCAAGATCCTGCTCAACGAAGTAGTGCAGGCTGGCGATATGACCGAGAAGCAGCGTAATCAGCTGCTGGGCAGCATGACTGATGAAGTCGGCGGCCTGGTGTTGGGCAACAACTACAAGCAGACCCAGGCCATTTCTTTGGCGGCGCGCCGTGCATACGAGCGCATTGCTGAATACAAGCGTCTGATGAGCGATCTGGAAGCCCGTGGCAAGCTGGACCGTGCCATTGAGTTCCTGCCGTCCGAAGAGCAACTCAACGAGCGCGTAGCGGCGGGCCATGGCCTGACCCGTGCCGAGCTGTCGGTGTTGATCTCGTACAGCAAGATCGACCTCAAGGAAGCCTTGCTCAACTCCCAGGTACCGGATGACGACTACCTGACCCGTGACATGGAAACCGCGTTCCCGCCGATGCTGGTCAGCAAGTTTGCCGCTGCCATGCGTCGTCACCGCCTCAAGCGTGAAATCGTCAGCACCCAGATCGCCAACGATCTGGTCAACCACATGGGCATTACCTTTGTCGAGCGGCTGAAAGAGTCGACCGGCATGAGTGCTGCCAATGTGGCGGGTGCTTATGTGATCGTGCGCGACATCTTCCATCTCCCGCACTGGTTCCGTCAGATCGAAGCTCTGGATTACCAGGTTCCGGCCGAAATCCAGCTGGCGCTGATGGACGAGTTGATGCGTCTGGGTCGTCGTGCCACCCGCTGGTTCCTGCGCAGTCGTCGCAACGAACTGGATGCGGCACGTGACGTGGCGCATTTCGGCCCGCATTTGGCGGCGTTGGGGCTCAAGCTCGACGAACTGCTGGAAGGTGCAACCCGCGAGGGCTGGCAGACCCGCTACCAGGCTTACGTCGCAGCCGGTGTACCGGAGTTGCTGGCGCGGATGGTGGCTGGTACTACGCACCTGTACACCTTGCTGCCGATCATCGAGGCTTCGGATGTGACCGGCCAGAATGCTGCGGATGTGGCCAAGGCGTACTTCGCCGTCGGCAGTGCGCTGGATCTGACCTGGTACCTGCAGCAAATCAGCAACCTGCCGGTAGAGAACAACTGGCAGGCGCTGGCCCGTGAAGCGTTCCGTGATGATATCGACTGGCAGCAGCGTGCAATTACCGTCTCGGTACTGCAAATGGCTGATGCCCCGACTGAAATCGAAGCGCGTCTGGCATTGTGGCTTGAGCAGAACAACTCGATGGTTGAGCGCTGGCGCTCGATGCTGGTGGATCTGCGTGCCGCCACCGGCAATGACTACGCAATGTATGCGGTAGCCAACCGTGAGCTGCTCGACCTGGCGTTGAGTGGTCAATCAGGGCTCTGACAGCCTGAGCAATAAAAAAAGCCCCGACTCGATTGAGTCGGGGCTTTTTTGTGTCCGGGGTGTAACGGGAAATCAGATCCCGATATTACCCAGGGTTTGTACGATATTGCGCAAGGTGCCAGCCAGGGTAGGGTGCTCGACCTCAAAGCGTTCTACCGCCAGATTAACGTTGTCGACCAGGCTGGTGTCCTGAGTTGCGTTTTCGACTTTGATCTGGGCATCGATCTGTTCAGCGAGTTTGTTGAGGTCGTCCCGCTCATCAAGGGAAAGTGGCGGGTTTTTATCAAGTTGCTCGCGCAGGGAGTCGAGTTGTTTTTGCAGATCGCCGGCAGGCATAGCATTCATCCTTTATTGATAGGCTCTGTATAGACCTTCGCCGTGAACAAAAGGTCTGTAAGCGGGCCTCTAGATTAATCCACTCGGGCCAAGCATGCATGATCTCTATCAAAATCCCTATAGCGGCTTTTGCCGGCAGAGAGGGGCGAGATGCGGGAATTTATAACAAATGTAATTATTTTCGGAACGACTGCTGCATGGGCCAGTCTGTTGCAGGTGTTTCTTTGGGCGCCGAAAATCCAATTACCGTTATACTCTGCGCCTGACCCAGGGCGTAGCGCCCAAGTATTATGTATTTTTTAGGAGCTTTGCTATGCGCTGGACCGATCGTCTTGCTCAAATATGTGTCTGTGCCGGTGTTGCGATGGTCCCATTCACCGCCAACGCCGCCACCGAAGATGACCCGTGGGAAGGAGTCAACCGGGTCATTTTCAAATTCAACGAAAAGCTCGATACCTATGCCTTGAAGCCCCTTGCCCAGGGCTACCAGTTCATCACTCCGCAATTTCTGGAGGATGGCATCCATAACATGTATCGAAATATTGGCGACGTGCGCAACCTGGCCAACGATGTATTGCAAGCCAAGCCCCAGGCTGCGGGTGTAGACACGGCCCGTCTGTTGATGAATACCACCCTCGGTGTGGCCGGTTTCTTCGATGTCGGCACCAAAATGGGCCTGCAGCGCAACGCTGAAGACTTCGGGCAAACCCTGGGGTACTGGGGTGTACCTAGTGGTCCTTACGTGATGTTGCCGGTACTGGGTCCGAGCACCGTGCGTGACGCAGTCGCCATTTATCCGGACACCTTCACCGAACCGTACCGTTACATGAATGATATCCCGGCCCGTAACATGGCAATCGGCATGGATGTTATTGATACCCGCGCCAGCTTGCTGTCTGCTGAAAAGCTCATTACGGGTGACAGGTACGTCTTTATCCGCAATGCGTATTTGCAGAACCGCGAGTTCAAGATCAAAGACGGGCAGGTTGAAGACGACTTTTGATTCTTGCGCTGTTGCTGAAAAAAACGGCCCTGAGGGCCGTTTTTTGCATTGTCGGGGTGGGGTGAAGGTTGCTTTTGGCGGAGCTCGAACCTTGGTTTTAGTTGCCGTTCACGAGGTTCTTATAACCCGCAGGAATTTAACTTGACGAAGACCTGCGGCCACCATCGGCCTGAGCTTGAAACCCCCCGCGGATGGGAGTACCGTCTGCGCCTTACACGGGCACCTTTGTAGGATCGAGCAATACCATCGATTTGAATCAGGGATGTTCATAAGCCAATTCAGTCGTTGAGCCCGACCCGTTCGAGCTCCTACGCCAACCCAATTCTGGCGCCATTTGCCCACATGCAAAAAACCAGTGCCACGCTGCTGATCATTGATGACGACGAAGTAGTACGCGCCAGTTTGGCAGCCTACTTGGAAGACAGCGGCTTCAGCGTCCTCCAGGCCAGCAATGGCATGCAGGGTCTTCAGGTGTTCGAGCAAGAGCAGCCAGACTTAGTGATCTGTGACTTGCGCATGCCCCAAATGAGTGGCCTGGAGCTGATACGGCAGGTAGCGCAGCGCTCGTCGCAAACCCCGGTGATCGTGATTTCCGGTGCGGGCGTGATGAGCGATGTGGTCGAGGCGCTGCGCTTGGGTGCTGCCGACTACCTGATCAAGCCGCTTGAAGATCTGGCCGTTCTGGAGCACTCAGTACATCGGGCGCTGGATCGCGCGCGGCTGCTGGTGGAAAACCAGCGCTACCGCGACAAGCTGGAGTCTGCCAACCGCGAGCTCGAAGCCAGTCTGCATCTTTTGCAGGAAGACCAGAATGCCGGGCGCCAGGTGCAGATGAACATGCTGCCCATCAGCCCCTGGTCCATTGATGATTTCAACTTTGCTCATCAAATTATTCCTTCCCTGTATTTGTCCGGCGATTTCGTGGATTACTTCAGGGTCGATGAGCGACGGGTAGCCTTCTATCTGGCTGACGTTTCCGGTCACGGTGCGTCATCCGCGTTTGTAACCGTGCTGCTCAAGTTCATGACCACGCGCTTGCTGTTCGAGTCCAAACGCAACGGGACCCTGCCCGAGTTCAAGCCTTCAGAGGTGCTTGGGCACATCAACCGCGGCCTGATCAACTGCAAGCTGGGCAAACACGTGACCATGGTCGGCGGAGTCATTGATGAAGAAACCGGTGTGCTGACTTACAGCATTGGCGGCCACCTGCCATTGCCGGTGCTTTACACGCCTGACAGCGTGGGCTACCTGGAAGGGCGAGGGCTGCCGGTTGGCCTGTTTAACGAAGCGACCTATGAAGATCATGTTCTGAAGTTGCCGGAAGCTTTCAGTCTTACACTGATGTCGGACGGAATTTTGGACCTTTTGACCGAGCAGACGCTCAAAGAGAAAGAGGCAGCTTTGCCACAACTGGTAAAAGCAGCTGGCGGCAGCCTGGATGGCCTGCGCCAAGAGTTTGGATTAGCTACGCTCGGGGAGATGCCGGATGATATCGCCTTGTTGGTGTTAAGCAGGAATCTTAAATGAGTACCGGTAGAATTCAGTTCGCCGAACAGGACGGTACATTTGTCCTGAAATTTGTGGGTGAAGTGCGCCTGACACTGTGTTCGGCACTGGATGCGACAATCGAGAGGATTTTCACGGCGCTGAATTTCAACGCCATCGTCATTGACCTCACCGAAACCCGCAGCATCGACAGCACCACCCTGGGTTTGCTGGCGAAACTGTCGATTTTGTCACGCCAGAAAATCGGTCTGTTGCCGACAGTTGTCACCACCCACGAAGACATCACGCGACTTCTGCAGTCGATGGGCTTCGATCAGGTGTTCAACATCATCGGCAAGCCAATTCCGTGCCCTGAGTGCCTGACAGACCTGCCATCCCAGGACCAGTCTGAAGAAGTGGTCCGGATCAAAGTGCTTGAAGCCCACAAAATTCTGATGGGGCTCAACGACTCCAACCGTGAAGCGTTCCATGATCTGGTGAATGCACTCGAGCGTCACTGACCCTTGAGCGGCAACCGATAAAAAAGGGCCGTCCTGTACAGGACGGCCCTTTTTAATTGCCTGCGATTCAGCGGCCTTCCAGCAGCTCTGCGGCTTGATCCAGCAAGGCCAGTGGGTCCTTGGCCTTGTGGATGTCCACAGACAGCAACTGACGGAAGCGCCGTGCCCCGGGAAAGCCCTGGCCCAGCCCCAGGATATGCCGGGTGATATGGTGCATTGCCCCGCCCGCAGCAATGTGCGCCGCGATATAAGGGCGCAACAGCGCCAGGGCCTGGGCCCGTGAAATCACCGGTTCGGTACTGCCAAAAAGCTGCTGATCGACTTCAGCCAGAATGTACGGGTTGTGATAGGCCTCACGCCCGAGCATCACCCCGTCAAACACCTGCAAATGCTCCTGGCATTGTTCAAGCGTCTTGATCCCGCCGTTGAGAATAATCTCCAGCTCAGGGAAATCAGCTTTCAGCTGCGCGGCAATGTCATAACGCAAAGGTGGAATATCGCGATTTTCTTTCGGCGACAGCCCTTCAAGAATCGCAATACGCGCATGCACGGTAAAACTGGTACAACCCGCATCCCGAACGGTGCCAACAAAGTCACACAGCTGCTCGTAACTATCGCGTCCGTTAATACCAATGCGGTGCTTGACCGTGACCGGAATGGAAACGCTGTCACGCATGGCCTTCACACAATCGGCAACCAGTGCCGGATGAGCCATCAGGCATGCGCCAATCATATTGTTCTGCACCCGATCGCTCGGGCAGCCGACATTCAGATTCACCTCGTCATACCCGGCGGCCTGGGCCATGCGCGCGCAGCCTGCCAGATCGGCGGGAACACTGCCGCCCAACTGCAGAGCCAGCGGATGCTCAGCCTCGTCGTGACGTAAAAAGCGCTCGGCATCACCGTTAAGCAGCGCGCCAGTGGTCACCATCTCGGTGTAGAGCAGGGTGTTTTTCGATAGCAGGCGCAGGAAGAAACGGCAATGACGATCGGTCCAGTCCATCATAGGGGCCACGCTAAAGCGTCTGGACACCGCAGAGCCTGTGTTTACGTGGGGTGTAGCTGAATTCTGTACCATTTTGCTCTACGTGTTTTAGGCGTGTTTTAGGGGGTGAGTGGTACAACGTACCAACCCGATTTCGAATTGTACCAGTTGACCATGGCCACGATCAGAGCAGGCAAACGCACCGACGGCAGCATTAGTAACACGGCTCTAATACGCCTGATTCGTGAAGGGGCGCAAGTCTACCAAGAGAGCCAGACCTTCGCCCGAAAACAGGCCGCCCAGGCATGGGTTCGCAAGCGTGAAGCCGCGCCGGATCAACCCGGCGCGATCGAGCGGGCAAGCCGTGTAGGCGCCACGGTTAAGGAAATGGCACTGGCCCGACGAAAAGCCCGGCTCGCTGGTGTTCAGTGTGGACGGTGAGGTTGGCCCATGATCCACGTCCTTTCCGAGCACGACCCATGATCGTGGGCAAGGCACGGCGGTGAGCAGGGCACTTTGCTCAGTCCGAGTGATGATGAGTCACAAGGCACCTTTGTGCCGGGCTTGTTTGGCGATGCCGGGCCCGCCCCGGATAACCGCGATCACGTCGAGCGCTGGCTCACAGTTACAGCATTGTGCTGCCGACTGGCCTGGTGGATATCAAGGTCGTCGGCGACCGTTACGGATAGCGCTGTGGCGGTGACGTCCGGGGCGATCGCGCTCGATGAAGTGACCATTTACGGCGAAGTGCTGATCAACCGCGGGCTACGCGTCACGGGGGATATCAACGGTGGCGGAGCAATTATCGACACCAGTGGCAACACGGCTGACCACAAGCATTGAGGGAGTTCGAGTCAGCTTTATGAATCAACTGTGTTCGCATGAAAGTCCTTGGCAAATCTAACAGCAGTGGTAATAGCTGTCCGGGCTTGGGGACTGTTCTTCCAGCAAGTCGATCCAACTGCTGCTGATGCCTGAGCCAGGATGTCGTCGACACTCGCCTTGCTGAGTAAATTAAGCGAGTCAATGCCCATCTGCTCTAGGCGAGCGATAACGGTCGGTCCTACGCCTTTTAGGGCCAGCAAAGCATTATGTTCCGTCTGTGGAAATGGCATCCGTAAACTCCTGTTATCGGGTAATGAGGACTCCGGAGTGTGCCCGACAGGAAAGGGCAGCTCAATAGATGGGCAGCATTACTACAGCGATAGCTTTCAACTCAACTAACCCGCCAGGCGCGGGTATTTTTTGCCTGGAGAAAACAATGGCTAGCCAATCAACCTCGCCCGACTAAAAATGTAAAGTCTGAGCTGGCGTCATTTTTCGAGTGTGAATCGCCCCGGGTTTCCTAGACACTCTCCAGGCTCGCTGCGTAACGCTTTTCAAACTCTACCGGTGACAGCTGATTGTTGAAACTGTGGCGTCGTTTTGGGTTGTAAAACATCTCGATGTAATC
>NZ_SCFG01000038.1:0-26153 GCF_022496645.1 Pseudomonas sp. TMW22089 | reverse complement strand
TTCAACAACCGTGACTGGCCGGTAGCCTCTGCGCTTGCCGTGGTAATGCTGGCGATCCTGATCGTGCCAATCATCCTGTTCAACCGCAGCCAGGCTAAAGAACTGGAGGGCAAGATATGAATCGCTTCCGTTTTTCCAGCTTTATGCTGGTCGCAGGCTTGTTGTTCATCTACCTGCCGATGCTGATTCTGGTGATCTACTCGTTCAACGCTTCCAAGCTGGTGACGGTGTGGGGCGGCTGGTCGCTGAAGTGGTACGTGGGCCTGCTGGACAACACGCAACTGATGGGCTCGGTGATGCGCTCGCTGGAAATCGCTCTGTACACGGCGATTGCAGCGGTGGCGCTGGGGACCCTGGCAGCATTCGTGCTGACCCGCATCAGCCACTTCAAGGGCCGCACGCTGTTCGGCGGCCTGGTAACTGCACCGCTGGTGATGCCTGAGGTAATCACCGGTCTGTCGCTGTTGCTGCTGTTCGTGGCCATGGCGCAAATGATCGGCTGGCCCCAGGAACGCGGGATCGTCACCATCTGGATCGCCCACACCACGTTCTGTTCGGCCTATGTAGCCGTGGTGGTGTCGTCGCGCTTGCGCGAGCTGGACCTGTCGATCGAAGAAGCGGCCATGGACCTGGGCGCCAAGCCGTGGAAAGTGTTCTTTTTGATCACCATCCCGATGATTGCGCCGTCACTGGCAGCGGGCGCCATGATGTCGTTCGCCCTGTCCCTGGATGACCTGGTACTGGCCAGTTTCGTGTCCGGGCCAGGTTCCACCACCTTGCCGATGGAAGTGTTCTCGGCGGTACGTCTGGGGGTCAAACCCGAGATCAACGCCGTGGCCAGCCTGATTCTGCTGGCGGTGTCGCTGGTGACCTTCCTGGTGTGGTTCTTCAGCCGCCGCGCCGAAGAACACCGCAAAAAGGCGATCCAGCAAGCCATCGACGAAGCCTCGGCCGAGTCCTGGAAACAACCTGATGTACGTCGTCCGAAATCGCCCACAGCGGCATAAGACAGCGCCATAAAAAACCTCGCCTCCTGCAAAGGAGGCGAGGTTTTTTTATGGCTGGAAACAACCTGCAGGAGCAGAGGGGTATGCGGGTCAGGGCTTGGCCACTTTCCACGCACCGTCCATTTTGCCGTCGCCAGTCTTGTCACCGGCTTGCTTGTCCATGACAAAGGTGTACAGCGGCTTGCCGTCATAGGCCCATTGCTGGGTGCCGTCATCACGCTTGACCATGGTCCACTTGCCCATGTTGTTATGGTTGCCCTCGACCATCAGTGGCGGCCAGTTGGTGGCGCATTTGTCGTTGCACATCGATTTGCCGTCCGCATCCTTGGCGAAGGTGTAGAGCGTCATGCCTTTGTGGTCGACCAGCATGCCGTCTTTGGCCATTGCCGGATCAGCCGCGAACGCCAGGCCCGGCAGGGCCAATGCAGCAGCGACCACTAAAGCTTTCAGGGAAAAAGAGCTGCGAATCATCGGAATCGTCCTTTTGTGGTTGTACGATTTGAACTCAAAGCGTAGTTCAGTAACCTGCATCCCGTGGGCCACACCCAGGACTGTCACACGACTGCAATAATTCCGTTATCTAATGCGCCACAAGACAGTTAAATGACACGAGGATTAAGGCATGGCTGGCAGGAGCATTTTGATTGTTGATGACGAGGCACCGATCCGCGAAATGATTGCAGTAGCCTTGGAAATGGCAGGCTACGACTGCCTTGAAGCCGATAATGCCCAGGATGCCCATGCCATCATCGTTGACCGCAAACCGGACCTGATCCTGCTGGACTGGATGCTGCCCGGCGGCACTTCCGGCATTGAACTGGCCCGCCGCCTCAAGCGCGAAGAGCTGACCAGCGACATCCCGATCATCATGCTCACCGCCAAAGGTGAAGAGGACAACAAGATCCAGGGCCTGGAAGTCGGGGCTGACGACTACATCACCAAACCGTTCTCGCCCCGTGAACTGGTGGCCCGCCTCAAAGCCGTGCTGCGCCGTGCCGGACCTGCCGACAGTGAGTCACCCATTGAGATTGGCGGTTTGCTGCTCGACCCCATCAGCCACCGCGTCACCATCGACGGCACCCCTGCCGAGATGGGCCCTACCGAATATCGCCTGCTGCAGTTCTTCATGACCCATCAGGAACGTGCCTACACCCGCGGCCAACTGCTCGATCAGGTGTGGGGCGGCAACGTGTACGTGGAAGAGCGCACCGTGGACGTTCACATCCGCCGGCTGCGCAAAGCCCTCGGCGAGGCTTACGAAAATCTGGTACAAACCGTGCGCGGCACCGGCTACCGGTTTTCGACCAAAGCTTAAAAGCAGCAGCACGTCATCAACTGCAACCTGAAGGTCCGGAGCTGTCTGGCTCCTGGCTTGACGCTTGTAACTTGAGGCTTGCAGCTCACAACTGGACTTGTGATCTTGAATCAAAATTGGCATGGCACTCTGATTCGTCATTTGCTGCTTCTGGTCGCCGGCTGCTTGCTGGTCGGGCTGATCAGTGGTTATTACGGCTGGAGCATGGCAATCGGCCTGGCGTTCTATCTGGGCTGGACCCTCAAGCAGTTGCTGCGCCTGCATAAATGGCTGCGCCAGCACAAACCCGATGAAGCGCCCCCCGACGGCTATGGCCTGTGGGGCGATGTGTTTGACAGCATTTACCACCTGCAACGCCGTGATCAAAGGGCACGCGGGCGCCTGCAAGCGGTCATCGATCGCGTGCAGGAGTCTACGGCAGCCCTCAAGGACGCTGTGATCATGCTCGACAGCGACGGCAACCTCGAGTGGTGGAACCGCGCCGCAGAGACCTTGCTGGGCCTTAAAACGCCTCAAGACAGCGGCCAGCCGGTCAGCAACCTGGTGCGCCACCCGCGTTTCAAGGAGTACTTCGAGCAGGGCAGCTATGCCGAGCCGCTGGATATCCCCTCGCCGATCAATGATCACCTGCGCATCCAGCTCTACATCACCCGCTACGGCAACAACGAACACCTGATGCTGGTGCGCGACGTCACCCGTCTGCACCAGCTCGAACAAATGCGCAAAGACTTCATCGCCAACGTCTCCCACGAACTGCGCACCCCGTTGACGGTGATCTGCGGTTACCTGGAAACCCTGCTCGATAATGTCGATGACGTGAACCCGCGCTGGAAACGTCCGCTTTCGCAAATGCAGCAACAGGGCGAGCGCATGCAGACCCTGCTCAATGACCTGCTGCTGCTGGCCAAGCTGGAAGCCACGGATTACCCCTCGGACAACCAGCCGGTGGCCATCGATACCCTGTTGCACTCGATCAAGGGGGATGCCCAGGCATTGTCCGGGCAACGCAACCAGACCATCAGTCTGGAGATCGAGGCCGATGTGGCGCTCAAAGGCAGCGAAGCCGAATTGCGCAGTGCTTTTTCCAATCTGATATTCAACGCGGTCAAATACACCCCCGATGGCGGCAGTGTGAAAATCCGCTGGTGGGCCAACGCCGCGGGCGCGCACCTTAGCGTGCAGGACTCGGGCGTGGGCATCGACAATAAACACCTGCCGCGCCTGACCGAACGTTTCTACCGTGTGGACTCCAGCCGCAACGCCAGCACCGGCGGTACCGGGCTCGGCCTGGCCATCGTCAAGCATGTACTGCTGCGCCATCGAGCAAGCCTGGAAATCAACAGCGTGCTGGGACATGGCAGCACTTTTACCTGCCATTTCGCCCCGGCGCAGGTGACAAAACCCGGCCTCCCGCCACTGACCGACTAGCCGCCATGGCCTTTACCCACTAGGCAAGGGCCGCCTCAGCCGCTACATTGCTCGGCGTCAGTCTGCGTAGCAGACTCGAACCTCCCCATTTTTTGAAACAACGGAACCATTAAAACTCCATCATGGACCCTTCCCCTGGCTTGACCCTCGCCACACTCTTCGCCGACTTCGGCATGATTCTTTTTGCACTGGTCCTGGTTTTGCTCAACGGTTTCTTCGTTGCGGCGGAATTTGCCATGGTCAAACTGCGCTCGACCCGGGTCGAGGCCATCGCGGACGTGAACGGCTGGCGCGGACAGATCCTGCGCACCGTACACAACCAGCTCGATGCTTACCTTTCTGCCTGCCAGCTGGGTATCACCCTGGCGTCGCTGGGCCTGGGCTGGGTCGGCGAACCGGCGTTCGCCCATATTCTGGAGCCTGTACTGGGCGCCATGGGCGTCGAGTCGCCCGAAGTGATCAAGGGCGTGTCATTCTTTGCCGCCTTCTTCATCATTTCTTACCTGCACATCGTGGTCGGTGAACTGGCGCCCAAATCCTGGGCCATCCGTAAACCCGAGACCCTGTCGCTGTGGACAGCCGTGCCGCTGTACCTGTTCTACTGGGCCATGTACCCGGCGATTTACCTGCTCAACGCCAGCGCCAACGCCATTTTGCGGATTGCCGGCCAGGGTGAACCCGGCGCCCATCACGATCACGCTTACAGCCGTGAAGAACTGAAGCTGATCCTGCACTCCAGCCGCGGTCAGGACCCGAGCGACCAGGGCATGCGTGTTTTGGCCTCGGCAGTGGAAATGGGCGAACTGGAAGTGGTCGACTGGGCCAATTCCCGCGAAGACCTGGTCACCCTGGACTCCAAGGCGCCGCTGAAAGAAATCCTGGCGCTGTTCCGTCGCCACAAGTTCAGCCGCTATCCGGTGTACGACGCCGAGAGCAACACCTTCCTGGGCCTGCTGCACATCAAGGACCTGCTGCTGGAACTGGCCGACCTTGAGCACTTGCCCGAGACCTTCAACCTGGAAGAGCTGACCCGGCCGCTGGAGCGTGTATCGCGCCACATGCCGCTGTCGCAGCTGCTGGAGCGGTTCCGCAAGGGCGGCGCGCACTTTGCCCTGGTGGAAGAAGCAGACGGCAAGGTGGTTGGCTACCTGACCATGGAAGACGTGCTGGAAGTACTGGTGGGCGATATCCAGGACGAACACCGCAAGGCCGAGCGCGGCATTCTGTCGTACCAGCCCGGCAAACTGCTGGTGCGCGGCGACACGCCACTGTTCAAAATCGAGCGCCTGCTGGGTGTCGACCTTGACCACATCGAAGCCGAGACCATTGCCGGCCTGATCTACGACACCCTCAAGCGGGTGCCGGAAGAAGAAGAGAAGCTGGAAGTTGAAGGCCTGCGCATCATCATCAAAAAGATGAAAGGCCCAAAAATCGTCCTGGCCAAAGTCCTCAAGCTGGATTAACACCTGCCCCCCTATACCTGCAGGAGCAAGCTCGCTCCTGCAGGATCAGGTCCCCGCGTCAGAATATTCACCGGCGACAGCTGGCTGAAAGAATTCCCCTCTAGCATCCCGTCACCTCCGGCAACAGACCGGCCGGCCTGACAGCACCCCCATCGCTGCCAGCGCCCAATAAACAACAATAACAACGGTGACTTTTATGCTGACCTTCCTTGGCTTTGCCATGGTCATTACGTTCATGTACCTGATCATGACCAAGCGCCTGTCGGCGCTGATTGCCCTGATCCTGGTACCCATCCTGTTCGCAGTATTTGGTGGCTTCGCACCCAAGATCGGCCCGATGATGCTCGAAGGCATCACCAAACTCGCCCCCACCGGGGTGATGCTGATGTTTGCCATCCTCTACTTTGCCCTGATGATTGACTCCGGGCTGTTTGACCCCGCCGTACGCAAGATCCTCAAGCTGGTTAAAGGCGACCCGCTGAAGATCGCGGTGGGCACCGCGGTACTGGCGCTGGTGGTCTCACTCGACGGCGACGGCGCGACCACCTACATGATTTGCGTGGCCGCCATGCTGCCGCTCTACAGCCGGATTGGCATGAGCCCGCGAATCATGGCCGGCTTGATCATTCTGGCCGGGGGCGTGATGAACATGACGCCTTGGGGCGGCCCGACCGCCCGCGCCGCCAGCGCCTTGCATGTCGACCCTTCGGACATCTTCGTGCCGATGATTCCAGCGATGCTGGCAGGCTGCGTGGCCATTCTGGCAATTGCCTGGTTCTACGGCCTGCGTGAGCGCGCACGCCTGGGCGAGTTGCACCTGCAGGGCGACGAAATTGATCACAGCGAAATCAGCGTCTCGCAGTTCCCGGACGCCCGCCGGCCAAAACTGATCTGGTTCAACGGTGCCTTGACCCTGCTGCTGATGGTCACCCTGATCGCCGGCCTGCTGCCTTTGCCCGTGCTGTTCATGGTCGCGTTCAGTATCGCGATGATCGTCAATTACCCTTGCCTGCAACAGCAAAAGGATCGCGTCGCAGCCCATGCCGGCAGCGTACTGGCAGTGGTCGGGCTGATTTTTGCCGCGGGCATTTTCACCGGCATCCTGTCGGGCACCGGCATGGTCGACGCCATGTCAAAAAGCCTGCTGGCCGTGATCCCGCCGGCACTCGGGCCTTATCTGGCGGTAATTACCGCACTGGTGAGCATGCCGTTCACCTTCTTCATGTCCAACGATGCGTTCTACTACGGCGTGTTGCCGGTACTGGCCGAAGCCGCCAGCCACTACGGGATTACGGCCGCCGAAATGGCCCGCGCCTCGATCGTGGGCCAGCCGGTTCACTTGCTCAGCCCGTTGGTGCCCTCCACCTACTTGCTGGTAGCCCTGGCCGGCATCGAATTCGGTGACCACCAGCGCTTCACCCTCAAATGGGCGGTACTGGTGTGCCTGTGCATCATGGTGGCGGCCCTGTTGCTGGGAACATTCCCGCTGTACAGCAGCCTCTGATCCGGCACGGGCCGGGTTGCCAGCGACAGATTCAGCTCGGTTTATCCGCAAGACCGAGGTGCTGCCATCGCTGGCAAGCCGGCGCCCACAGGTGCCTGGACCGGGTGAATGTTTCAGAAATGTTTCAAGACCTCGCGAGCTATGCGATGCTGGCGCTCAGCTCAATTGCCGACTACAGCTTAAGAAACGTCTGTAGAAATGATCCGCAGCTATTTGATCCTTAGGTACATCCTTTACAGGGAGCCAGCATGCTGACCCTGCTCAACCTGCTTTCCGCCGTGACCTTGCTGATTTGGGGCACGCATATCGTGCGTACCGGCATCTTGCGGGTCTACGGCACAAACCTGCGTCATGTCATCGGGCAGAACGTGTCCAAGCGCATGCTGGCCTTTGTCGCCGGTATTGTGGTCACGGCCATGGTGCAGAGCAGTAATGCCACCGCGATGCTGGTCACCTCATTTGTCGGCCAGGGGCTGATGACCCTCACTCCCGCGCTGGCAACCATGCTCGGCGCCGACGTCGGTACGGCCTTGATGGCACGGGTGCTGACCTTCGACCTGTCATGGCTGTCACCGCTGCTGATTTTCCTCGGGGTGATCTTCTTCCTGTCGCGCAAGCAAACCCGCGCCGGGCAGCTGGGCCGGGTCGGGATCGGCCTGGGCCTGATCATTCTGGCCCTGCAACTGATAGTCGAAGCCGCCGGCCCCATTACCCACGCCCAAGGGGTAAAGGTGATTTTTGCCTCTCTGACCGGCGACCTGCTGCTCGATGCCCTGGTCGGTGCCCTGTTCGCGATGGTGTCCTACTCCAGCCTGGCCGCCGTGCTGCTGACCGCAACCCTGGCCGGTGCCGGGGTAATCAGTCTGCACGTGGCGATCGGCCTGGTGATCGGTGCCAATATCGGCAGCGGCGTGCTGGCGCTCATCAGCACCAACATGCAAAACACCGCCGGGCGTCAGGTGGCGTTGGGCAGCCTGCTGTACAAGCTGATCGGCTTGCTGCTGATCATGCCCGTGCTCGATCCGCTCGTGGCCTGGATGGACAGCCTCAACTACAGCGCACAGGAACTGGTCATCGGCTTTCACTTGCTCTACAACACCGTGCGCTGTTTCTTGATGTTGCCTACCGTAGGGCTGATGGCGCGAATCTGCGCCTGGCTGCTGCCTGAACGCGAGCAAGCCAACGGCGCCATCAAGCCGCGCCATCTCGACCCTGCTGCGCTCGACACACCGAGCCTGGCACTGACCAACGCGGTGCGCGAAACCCTGCGTATCGGCGACCTGATCGACACCATGCTGGTCAACACCCTTGACGTACTGCGGGGCAAGCAAACGGCCGTGACCCAGCAGATGCGCACCCTGAGCGATGAGGTCGAGGTGCTGTACAGCGCGGTCAAACTCTACCTGGCACAAATGCCCCGGGAAGACTTGAGCGAACAGGACAGCCGCCGCTGGGCAGAAATTATCGAGCTGGCGATCAACCTCAAACTCGCCAGCGACCTGATCGAACGCATGCTGCGTAAAGTCCAGCAGCAGAAAACCTCGCAACGCCGCTCGTTCTCGGAAATGGGCCTGGAAGAACTGGTGGGCCTGCAATCCCAGTTGATCGAAAACCTGCGTCTGGGGCTGACCGTATTCCTCAATGGCGACCCGCAAAGTGCACGCCAGCTACTGCGTGAAAAACGTCGCTTCCGCGCCCAGGAACGGCGCCTGGCCCACGCCCACGTCAACCGTCTGCAACGCAAGATCACCCAGAGCATCGAGACCAGTTCAGTGCACCTGGAGCTGATCGCAGACATGAAACGCCTTAATTCGCTGTTTTGCGGCAGCGCCTATGCGGTGCTGGAAACAGCCGATATCGGGGCGCTGGAACTGGATGACGCGGATGACACCCCGCATTTGCCTTGAACGTTGCGCGCCGGGTTGTTGTCAGTCTGTAAGCAGCGACTAACCTGCACCGACTGCTGCACTACCCCAACAAGGATTCAGGGATTTTTTATGCGTTGCCTGCTGCTCATCTGCCTGCTGCTGGGTACTGTCCCAAGCTTTGCCCTCGATCGTTACAGCGTGGAGGGCTACCAGTTGCCCAACGGCCTGCAACTGATCCTCAAACCCGGTACCGAACGCGGACATGTGGCCATCCGGTTAGTGGTGGGCGTGGGCCTGGACGACTTCAGCTGCGCCGATCAACAACTGCCGCACCTGCTGGAGCACCTGTTGTTCAGCGGCGTCGACGACACCGGTGAAGGCGGCCTGGAGCAGCGCATGCAAGCGCTGGGCGGTGAATGGAACGCCTTCACCAGCCATGCCGACACCACTTTCGTGATCGAAGCCCCGGCCAAAAACCAGCGCAAGATTCTCGACCTGTTGCTGAGCCTGCTCACCCGCACACAATTCACCGAGCAGCGGATCAACGACGCCAAACAAGTGGTCGAGCGCGAAGACGGTGGCCATTACTCGCACTTGCAGCGCTGGCTCGACCGCCAGGACCTGGGCCACAGCGCCAGTAATCAACTGGCGGTTGAGCTGGGGCTCAAATGCGCCGAGCGCGCGCAAGTAAATAATCTGACACGTGAGCAACTGGAAGCCGTACGCCAGAACTGGTATGCCCCCAACAACATGACGCTGATCATCGTGGGGGATCTTGACCGCCTGCTCCCGGCGTACCTGGAGCGCACCTATGGCGCCCTGGAGCCGGTAGAGCCCACCGAACACAAACCTTTGGCGGCAATCGCAGCCAAGGCCGAGCCCGAACGCGACCTGCTGCGCGGCGTGGTCGGCGACACCGTGCAACTGCACTGGCTGTTGCCGGAGCCGGTCATCGAAGGCCAGAGCGATGAAACCTGGGACCTGCTCAGGGATTATCTGGAGTGGGCGCTGTACAGCGAGCTACGGCTCAAGCACGGCTTGTCTTACGGCCCCTGGGCCGAGCGCGAGGTGTTCGGTGGCGTAGGCTTTTTAAGCCTCAATGCCGATCTTGACCGCGACGATGTAGCGCAAGCACGCCAGGTTGTAGAGCAACTGAAGACCCGACTGCTCAAAGAAGGGCTGGACCCTGAGGTTTTTGCTCGCCTCAAAAATGCCGCCATTGCCCGTCAGGCATGGGCCGTCCAAGGCAACAGCGCGCTGGCCGATTATTACTGGGCTTCGCTGGGTGACTACGATGATGGTCACTTTTATGACCCGGCCAGACAGCTGCAAGCCATCAGCCTCAAGCAGGCCAATGCGGCTCTGCACGAGCTGTTTGCCGAACCCGGCTATATGCGGATCGAAAAACCGCTGTTCAGCTACAACAGTCTGAGCCTGGTGATCCTTGGCGGGCTGGCGTTGCTGATCATCATCGGGGTGGGCTGGCGCGCCTGGCGTCATCGTCGGCGTTAAGCCGCAATTGTCCGTATCTGAAACGCTTTGATACCGTAAAATAATTGCCAATTCGCGGCTGCTCAATTCAGCCGCCAGCGTGCGGAGTATTCATCGTGAGTGATCGTTCCAATCCTTGGCAATTGCAAACCATCGTCTGCCAGCTACGAACGGCACGAAACCAGTGGCGCACGCAAAACGGGCGCGTCAGTGGTGAACAGGGAGGCCGCGAGCTGCCGTCGCGCGCGGCGATGGCCGATATTCTTGAAGCCCTGTGCGGGGCATTGTTTCCGATGCGCCTGGGCCCGGTGGACCTGCGCGAGGAAAGTGAAGACTTCTACGTCGGCCACACCCTGGATGTGGCGCTAAACGCATTGTTGACTCAGGCCCGACTGGAGCTGCGTTACGCGGCGCGCCAGGGCGGCCTGCCCGATGAGGGTGTGGATGCGAGTGCAACGCTGCTGATTCAGGATTTTGCCCTGGCGCTGCCCGGCCTGCGCAGCATTCTGGACACCGACGTTCTGGCCGCTTACCACGGCGACCCGGCGGCACGCAGTGTGGATGAAGTGCTGCTGTGCTATCCGGGGATTCTGGCGGTGATCCATCACCGCCTGGCCCACCACCTGTATCGCGCAGGCTTGCCCTTGCTGGCACGGATCAGCGCAGAAATTGCCCACTCTTCCACCGGCATCGACATTCACCCGGGGGCGCAGATTGGCCGCAGCTTCTTTATCGATCACGGAACAGGCGTTGTGATCGGAGAAACCGCGATCATCGGCGAACGTGTGAGGATTTATCAGGCGGTGACCCTGGGCGCCAAGCGTTTCCCGGCAGACGAATCAGGCCAGCTGCAAAAAGGTCATCCACGTCATCCAATCGTTGAAGATGACGTAGTGATCTATGCGGGGGCGACGATCTTAGGGCGCATCACCATTGGCCAGGGCTCGACCATTGGCGGCAATGTGTGGCTGACCCGCAGCGTACCGGCGGGCAGCAACCTGACCCAGGCCAACCTGCTGCACGATGACGGCACACAGAAGTAAAACTCTGCATCGCTGGCAAGCCAGCTCCCACAGGGCCTGCTAGCAACACCCCGCATTCTGCAGGAGCGAGCTTGCCTCGCGATGGCAAACGCCGGGGTGCATCGCTGGCAAGCCAGCTCCCACAGGGGCTGCTAGCAAAACCTCGCACTCTGTAGGAGCGAGCTTGCCTCGCGATGGCAAACGCTGGATCGCATCGCTGGCAAGCCAGCTCCCACAGGGCCTGCTAGCAACACCCCGCACCCTGCAGGAGCGAGCTTGCCTCGCGATGGCAAACGCTGGATCGCATCGCTGGCAAGCCAGCTCCCACAAGGGGCTGCTAGCAACACCCCGCACTCTGTAGGAGCGAGCTTGCCTCGCGATGACAACCGCCGGGGCGCATCGCTGGCAAGCCAGCTCCCACAGGGCCTGCAAGCAACACCCCGAATTCTGTAGGAGCGAGCTTGCCTCGCGATGGCAACCGCTGGGTCGTATCGCTGGCAAGCCCGCTTCCACAAGGGTCTGCTAGCAACACCCCGCATTCTGTAGGAGCGAGCTTGCCTCGCGATGGCAAACGCTGGATCGCATCGCTGGCAAGCCAGCTCCCACAGGGGTCTGCTAGCAACACCCCGCATTCTGCAGGAGCGAGCTTGCCTCGTGATGACAAACGCTGGATCGCATCGCTGGCAAGCCAGCTCCCACAAGGGTCTGCTAGCGACACCCCGCATTCTGCAGGAGCGAGCTTGCCTCGCGATGGCAAACGCCGGGGTGCATCGCTGGCAAGCCAGCTCCCACAGGGCCTGCTAGCAACACCCCGAATTCTGTAGGAGCGAGCTTGCCTCGCGATGGCAACCGCCGGGGCGTATCGCTGGCAAGCCAGCTCCCACAGGGGTTACTGACGTGCCTTGCGCACACCTTCAGCCAGTGCCGCGCACAGGCTCAACACACCATCAACCGCCTGTTGCGGGGTCGCTGCATTCTCGATTTTGTCGATCAGGGCCGAGCCCACCACCACGCCATCGGCCAAGCGGGCAATCGCTGCCGCTTGCTCCGGGGTGCGGATGCCGAAGCCCACACTGATCGGCAAATCGGTATGCCGGCGCAGACGCTCAATCGCCTCACGCACCTGATCGGTCGTCGCCGAACCGGCACCGGTCACGCCCGCCACGGACACGTAGTACACAAAGCCCGAGCTGCCGGTCAGCACTTTGGGCAGACGCACGTCGTCGGTGGTCGGGGTGGTCAGGCGGATAAAGTCCAGACCTGCAGCCTGCGCCGGGTCGCACAGCTCGGCGTTGTGCTCGGGCGGCATGTCCACCACGATCAGGCCGTCGACGCCCGCTGCCTTGGCTTCAGCGATAAACCGCGGCACGCCATAGTGGTGAATCGGGTTGAAGTAACCCATCAGCACCAGCGGTGTGTCGTGGTTGCCTTCACGGAATTCGCGAACCATTTGCAGGGTTTTCGCCAGGTTCTGCCTGGCTCCCAGGGCACGGATATTGGCCAGCTGAATCGCCGGGCCATCCGCCATGGGGTCGGTGAACGGCATGCCCAGCTCGATCACATCGGCGCCAGCAGCAGGCAGGCCTTTGAGGATCGCCAGCGAGGTGTCGTAATCCGGATCGCCGGCAGTGACGAAGGTCACCAGCGCAGCGCGGTTTTGTTCCTTGAGTTCGGCAAAACGCGTTTGCAGGCGGCTCATCAGTGTTTCTCCTGCTGGGACTGTTCCATGTGGTGCATCACGGTTTGCATGTCTTTGTCGCCTCGGCCGGACAGGTTGACCACCATCAGGTGCTCGGCTGGCAGGGTCGGCGCACGCTTGAACACTTCAGCCAGGGCATGGGCACTTTCCAGCGCCGGGATGATGCCTTCAAGACGGCAGCATTTATGGAACGCATCGAGGGCTTCTTCGTCAGTCACCGAGGTGTACTCAACGCGACCGATATCATGCAACCAGGCGTGCTCGGGACCGATACCCGGGTAGTCCAGGCCGGCGGAAATCGAATGTGCGTCGATGATCTGGCCATCGTCGTCCTGCAACAGGAAGGTACGGTTGCCGTGCAGCACGCCCGGTTCGCCGCCGTTGAGGCTGGCTGCGTGCTTGCCGGTTTCGATACCGTACCCCGCCGCTTCAACGCCGATGATCTCGACGCTGGTGTCATCCAGGAACGGGTGGAACAGGCCCATCGCATTGGACCCACCGCCAATGCAGGCCACCAGGCTGTCGGGCAGACGGCCTTCCTGAGCCTGCATCTGGTCGCGGGTTTCCTTGCCGATCACGGCCTGGAAGTCGCGGACCATCGCCGGATACGGGTGCGGCCCCGCCACTGTACCGATCAGATAGAAGGTGTCATCGACGTTGGTCACCCAGTCGCGCAACGCTTCGTTCATCGCATCCTTGAGGGTGCCGGTGCCCGCCACGACCGGGATCACTTCAGCGCCCAGCAGCTTCATGCGGAACACGTTGGCCTGCTGGCGTTCGATGTCAGTGGTGCCCATGTAGATCACGCACTGCAGACCAAAGCGCGCGGCCACGGTGGCGGTAGCCACGCCGTGCATGCCGGCGCCGGTCTCGGCGATGATGCGTTTTTTGCCCATGCGCCGCGCCAGCAGGATCTGGCCGATGCAGTTGTTGATCTTGTGCGCGCCGGTATGGTTCAGCTCTTCGCGCTTGAGGTAAATTTTGGCGCCGCCACAGAACTCGGTCAGACGCTCGGCGTAATACAGCGGGCTTGGGCGCCCGACATAGTCGCGCTGGAAATAGGCCAGCTCTTTAATGAACTCGGGGTCGGTCTTGGCCAGCTCATACTCGCGATCCAGATCAAGGATCAGCGGCATCAGGGTTTCGGCCACGTAGCGGCCGCCGAATGAGCCAAACAGGCCATTGGCATCAGGGCCGGTACGCAAAGTGGATTGGGTCATGGGACGCTCCAGATAAAAAGGTACGAAGGTCGATGGACCTGACTTTAACCGCGACAGCCGAGGATGAAAACCGATAAGATCGCTGCAACCTGTCAGGAAAACTCACAGATACCATGAGCCGCGACCTTCCCCCGCTGAACGCCCTGCGCGCGTTCGAAGCCACTGCCAGGCTGAGCAGCGTGAGCCTTGCGGCAGAACAGCTGAACGTCACCCACGGTGCCGTCAGTCGGCAACTGAAAGTGCTCGAAGAGCACCTGGGCGTCAGCCTGTTCGTCAAGGAAGGACGCGGTCTTAAGCTCACGGATGCCGGGTTGCGCCTGCGTGAGGCCAGCAGCGAAGCCTTCGACCGCCTGCGTAATGTGTGCACTGAACTCACGCAAAGCCATGTCGATGCGCCCTTTGTACTTGGCTGCTCGGGCAGTTTGCTGGCGCGCTGGTTCATCCCTCGACTGGGCCGGCTCAATGCCGACCTGCCGGACTTGCGCCTGCACTTGTCGGCCGGCGAAGGCGACCTTGATCCGCGCCGCCCGGGGCTCGATGCCCTGCTGCTGTTTGCCGAGCCACCCTGGCCCACCGACATGCAGGTCTATGAACTGGCCAGCGAGCGGATCGGGCCGGTGATCAGCCCGCGTTACGCCCGCTATGAGCAACTGCGCCAGGCACCCGTGAGCGCCCTGCTGGACGAAGCGTTGTTGCACACCACTTCGAGGCCCCAGGCATGGCCAAGCTGGGCGCAGCAAAACGCGATCCAGGCAAAAGATTTGAAATATGGACAAGGGTTTGAGCACTTGTACTACTTGCTCGAAGCCGCCGTAGCAGGCCTGGGTGTGGCAATTGCCCCCGAGCCGTTGGTGGCTGAAGACTTGCGGGCCGGACGCCTGGCTGCGCCTTGGGGCTTCAAGCAAACCCCGGCGCAGCTGGCGTTATGGCTGCCCAAGCGCGCCGCAGACGGACGCGCCCGGCAACTGGCGCAATGGCTCAAGACTGAGCTTGGGCGCAGCGCGGATAATTAGTTACCGCGCTTGCACATCAGGAAGGCGGCCAACAGGCCCAGGGCGCCGATGGCAACGCCAGCGGTGGCATACGGATGCTCTTGGGCATACTCGCGGGTGGCGGCAGCGGTTTCCCGCGTTTTGTCCTTGACCTCTTCGTAAGCATCGCTGATCAGGTGACGTGAATGTTTCAGCGCATTCTCTGCGTTGCCTTTGAGGGCACTCAAGGTTTTTTTGGACTCGTCAGAAGCGTCGTGCTTCAGGCTTTCCAGAGACTTGAGCAGGCTCTCGATCTCAGCTTCCATGCTTTGCAATGAGGCTTTACGTAAGGAATTGCTAGCCATTAGGGCTCTCCTGCATTGATGAGTGAGGTACGTGTTAACTCCGACTCCGGGGTGCCACAAAAGTGCAGTCGGTCTGAACTTTTCGTTTCCTGTCGCCTACAAAGTATTGAGCACAATCGCTGCTAGGCTTTGATCTACGACAAAGGAGAACGTTATGTCTGACCATCACACCTACAAGAAAATCGAACTGGTAGGCTCGTCCCCGAGCAGCATAGAAGACGCCATCGGTAATGCACTGGCAGAGGCCAACAAAAGCATCAAACACATAGAATGGTTCGAGGTGATCGATACCCGGGGCCACGTCAAGGACGGCAAGGTGGGCCACTATCAGGTCACCCTCAAGGTCGGCTTCCGGATTGCCAGCAGTTGAGCCGCATCATCCTTTAGGGCTGATCGACTGGCCGTTTGCCATAAACTCCGCTACACCGTCTGGGTGCAACGCAGTACATGCGTTGCACCCTTTTAGTTTCGACCGGGGAATGTGACCGATGAAAAAGTTTTTATTGGCTATAGGTTTGCTGAGTCTTGCTGGAACAGCATTCGCAGCTGGCAAACCTTGCGAAACAGTGAAAAGCGAAATCGCAGCGAAGATTGAGGCCAATGGCGCTCGTCATTATTCGCTGACGGTAGTGGACAAAGGCACGGCGACGGACGGAAAAGTAGTAGGTTCCTGCGAAGCAGGCACCAAGGACATCGTCTACAAGCGCGGTTAAACCTGCGCAGACAAAAAAGCCGACCCCGGGGTCGGCTTTTTTGTGGCCATCAGCTCGCTTCTGCAGGTCAGTCCTGTTTCATCACCTGGGCCAGCAGTTCATATGAGCGAATGCGATCCGCGTGCTCATACAGATCACAGGTGAAGATCAGCTCGTCCGCCCCGGTTTGCTCAATCAGCACTTCGAGTCTGGCGCGGATTTTCTCTGGACTGCCAACCATCGCCAGGCCCAGAAAGCTCATCACCGCTTCTTTCTCATGGGGCAGCCACAAGCCATCCATCGAGTCCACCGGCGCACGCTGCACCAGACTTTGCCCGCGCATCAACGCCAGAATCCGCTGCAGCACCGAGGTGGACAGGTACTCGGCCTGCTCGTCGGTATCGGCCGCCACCAGTGGCACACCCAGCATCACATAGGGTTTGTCGAGGGTCGCTGACGGCTTGAAGTGATTGCGATAAACGCGAATCGCTTCGTGCATCATCCGCGGGGCGAAATGTGAAGCGAAGGCGTAGGGCAGACCGCGTTCACCGGCCAATTGCGCACTGAACAGGCTGGAACCGAGCAACCATACCGGCACATTAGTCCCAGTGCCCGGCATTGCGATGACCCGCTGATCCGGGGTTCGCGGGCCCAGATAGCGCATCAGCTCGGCCACATCTTCAGGAAAGTCATCCGAACTGCCGGAGCGCTCGCGGCGCAAGGCCCGGGCGGTCATCTGGTCGGAGCCCGGCGCACGCCCAAGGCCCAGATCAATCCGGCCCGGATACAGGCTTTCAAGGGTGCCGAACTGTTCAGCGATCACCAGGGGCGCATGATTGGGCAACATCACCCCGCCTGAACCGACGCGAATGGTCGAGGTGCCGCCGGCCAGGTAGCCAATCAGCACCGAGGTCGCCGAGCTGGCGATGCCGTCCATGTTGTGGTGTTCGGCCACCCAGAAACGGTTATAGCCAAACTTTTCTACGTGCTGCGCCAAGTCCAGCGAATTGTGCAACGACTGGGCGGCGCTGCCATTTTCACGCACAGGCACCAGGTCGAGGGTCGAGAATTTAACATCGGACAATCGTGTCATGAGCCGGCTTCTCCTAATTGGACGCAGGCCGTGACGCTCGCCAAAACCTGCCAGTGCTTTAGCAATATGGGCATATACCCGAGTTTCAATGGCAAGCCATCAATTGAGCGACTAAAAAAGACGATTGGTCAGAGAAGATGAACTTTGTGAGCCCGGCTCCCCTCACACATCCAGTCAAGGTGTGAAATCTTTCATGCCGTTCTTCAGGAGGCACGCATGACTATTAAAAAAACGGCATCGGCGCATTGGGAAGGCGATGTCAAAACCGGCATCGGCTCCATCTCCACTGAAACCGGGGTTCTGAACAAGGCGCCGTATGGCTTCAAGGCCCGTTTCGAAGGCGGCAAGGGCACCAACCCTGAAGAACTGATTGGCGCGGCCCATGCCGGTTGCTTCTCCATGGCCCTGTCGATGATTCTCGGTGAGGCCGGGCTCAAGCCGGACAGTATCGACACCCAGGCTGAAGTTTCCCTCGACAAGGTCGAAGGCGGCTACGGGATCACTGCCGTGCATCTGACGCTTAAAGCCAAGGTGCCGGGGGCGACCCAGGCACAATTCGAGGAAGCGACCAAAAAGGCCAAAGAAGGTTGCCCGGTGTCCAAAGTGCTGAATGCCAAAATCACCCTCGATGCCACCCTGGTGGGTTAATCCGACGGGTTGATGACACACGTGCGCTCCGGTCGCCATGACCGGAGCCGCGCAGGCCAGGACAGCAGGCAAATGGCTGCCACAGATCAGTCATGCACGCGGTGAGATGTGATCGTATGATCGTTCGTCGCGTCAGATCATGACTTTGCGTTCTGTCCCAAGGGAGTCTCATCATGAAACGTTTTGCTCTAGCTGTTATCTGCTGCGCCATGGCCACTTCGGCACTGGCCGCGCCAAAGCCGTGTGAAGAACTTAAAGCCGAGATCGAAGCCAAGATCCAGGCCAACAACGTGTCGTCCTACACCCTTGAAATCGTGACCAACGATGAAGTTCACGACCAGAACATGGTGGTGGGTACGTGCGAAAACGGCAGCAAAAAGATCATCTATCAAAAGAACGACGCCTGACCTCAAGGCAAACAGTTAACCAGCCTCTCTTCGCTCAGCACCTTGCCCTCGGCGTTGTATAGCCGGGCGTAAGCGTTGAACCCCAAAGAGCGCGCCTGCAACCGGTAACGCTGGCCGGGCTGGAAATTGTCGTAATTGAGCGTGATGTAGCACAAGCGCTCCTGTGGATCGCTGAACATACCCATGCCGCCAACAAAGACTTCAAAATCGAATCGCACCATCAGTTCGTGACTGCCTGGCGTTACTTGAAAGTAACGTCCGTCGTTCAGGCGCTGATTATCCAGGCGCTCAGCCATTACCAGTTTTCCGGTTTGTGTTTCCAGGTCGATCCACGCCTTGGCGGGGTCGACGGCAGGCAATGGCGTGCTGGCACAGGCACTCAGCAGGCAGGCCATCGGCAGTAGCAGAAAGGTGCGCATGGCGAATTCCAGGTGGGATCAAAGTATGAGCATAGCCTGATGCCAGGCTACCCCGCTGCAGGCGCCAGCTTATTCAAAACCCAGGCAATCGGGCGTCGACCGGCTGCACCTACAGGGGATTGCGATTAGTCTTGGCCCATTATCCCACTGGACCGTCCCATGACGCCGCTCACTCGCTGCCTCTTCGCCCTTGTGTTGTTGCCCCTGCTCAATGGCTGTTCCAGTGCAGCGTATTACTCGCAACTGGCCGACGGCCAATGGCAGATATTAAAAGCCCGCAAACCGGTAGCTACGGTCATTGCCGACCCGCAACAACCGCCTGCATTACGTGAGCACCTGGCAAAAGCCCAGGCCGCGAGAACCTTCGCCAGCCAGCATTTGCACCTGCCGGACAACCAGAGCTATCGCCTGTATGTCGACCTGAAACGGCCTTACGTGGTGTGGAACGTGTTTGCCACCGCGGAGTTTTCCCTGAACCCCGTCACCCATTGCTTCCCGATTGCCGGGTGCGTGGCTTACCGCGGCTACTACGCCCAAGGGGCCGCACGCGGCGCGGCGGCCCTGCAGCGTCAGCAAGGCATGGACGTGCTTGTCAGTGGCGTCGAAGCCTATTCAACCCTGGGCTGGTTTGATGATCCAATTCTCAACAGCATGCTCAACTGGGGCGATGAGCGACTGGCCACCCTGATTTTTCATGAACTGGCCCATCAGCGTTTTTATCTGAAGGACGACACCGAGTTCAATGAGTCTTTCGCCAGCTTCGTGGAACAGCAAGGCACTCGCCAATGGCGCACCTATCAGGGCTTGCCACCCTCCGGCAGCGCGGGGCTGGAGCAACGCGAGCAATTCATGGGGCTGGTGCTGGACACCCGCAAACGCCTGCAACAGCTGTACGCCCAGCCCTTGCCGGCAGCTGAAATGCGCCAGCGAAAAGCAGCGGAATTTGAACGACTGCGCAGGGAATACCGTCAGTTACGCGACCACCAATGGGCCGGTAATAACCGGTATGACCTGTGGATAAATTCGCCGATGAATAATGCCAAGCTTTTGCCATTCGGCCTGTACGACCAGTGGGTGCCCGCCTTTGCCGCCCTGTTCAAACACTCGGGAGGTGACTGGCAGATGTTTTATGCCGAGGTAGAAAAGCTCGGTAAATTGCCGCTGCTGCAGCGCCGGGCGGCCTTGCAGCAGTGGACAACCCGGGCTTAGGCGGATTTCAACCAGCCCTTCACCACGCATGCAGCAAACGGGCTGGTACTGCAGGCACCTTTGCTCAAGGCTGTGCGCAGCTGCGGGATATCGGCCTGCATCATGTACTTCGCACCATCCTCGAAGTGTGAGTTCTGGCCAAAGCCACCCTGGGTCATTTCTTTCAGGGCGTCTTCTTTGCTCCAGTCCTGCACGACCACCCGGTACATCGCCGCCATCAGTCCAGTGCGGTCCACCCCGTGCTTGCAGTGCATCAACACAGGGCCCCGTGCTTGTGCGGTCTGAATGGCGCGCAGGGCGGCCAGTACATCGGCGTCATCCACATGGTTAGTGCGATAAGGCAACTGAACTTGTAAGACGCCAGGGGTCTTGAGCCAGGTTTCATCCGGCTCCTTCAAAAAATTGATCACGGTGCCGATCTTCAAATTTTCCAGCAAAGCCTGAGCTTCGCCATCGGGCAATGCACTGCGATACAGCGTCGGGGACATTTGATACAGGTTGTACTGCACAGCAACGGGTTGTGCCCACTGAGCCGGACGGGCCGGGGTCGCTTCATCGGCCTGGGCCTGGGGCAACGCGAACGCAGCCAGTAATGTCAGGCACAGGGCAGGGAGAAACCGGGCTTTGGGCATGTCAGTCAGACCACATCACAGTAATTAAGGGGGTATGGGGTCAGATTGAGTTAAGCCCGATCAAAACTCTGTGAGCCGTTTGTCAAAATTTCGTGAAGACGGCAAAGCACCGTGCCACTACCGGTGCGGCAAAATTACGCATGAAACGATTCATCAGCTGTCCCAGCCTGTTAGAATTTGTAACTAATAGTTGCCTGCGTGTTCTGTTAACGGATCGACTCCGCTCCAAACCGCCGCCAAAACGACAAGCTGCCACCGAGCAGCTGAAACCCGTGATTGCCCGATGAGGTGCTCCCCCATGTCTGACCAAGACAACCCGCGGCGTGAGTTTTTACGCAAAACCCTGACCCTGATCCCGGTGGTCACCGTCGCCAGTACCGGCCTTGGCGGTTCAGTGCTGATGGCTACGCCTGCCGCCGCCGCACCTGAGCCGGCGAAGCGCCCTACGACTCCGGCCAGCGCCTATGAGCCGACTTACTTCAGTGCTGAAGAGTGGGCGTTTGTGAACGCCGCCGTGGCGCGCTTGATCCCGGCTGACGAACAAGGCCCTGGCGCCCTGGAAGCTGGCGTACCGGAATATATCGATCGGCAGATGAACACCCCCTATGCCAGCGGTGCGCTGTGGTTCATGCAAGGTCCGTTCAATGCAGACGCTGCCCCGGAAATGGGCTGGCAGAGCAAGCTGGTGCCCAAACAGATTTATCGCCTGGGTATTGCTGCAACGGAGGAGCTTTGCAAAAAGACCTATAACTCAACATTTGCTGGGCTAGACAGCGCTACCCGAGACAAAGTGCTGAAACAGCTGGAAGCTGGCACCCCTGAATTCGAGAGCGTTCCGGCCAAGATGTTTTTCAGCTTTTTGCTACAAAACACCAAGGAAGGCTTCTTCTGCGACCCGATCCACGGTGGCAACAAAGGCATGGTCGGCTGGACCATGATCGGCTTTCCCGGCGCCCGCGCTGATTTCATGGACTGGGTTGAACGCAACGAGCCGTACCCCTTCCCGGCAGTATCCATCCGCGGCGAGAGGGCTTGAGCATGTCGACCGTTATGAAAAAAGTTGATGCAGTTATCGTCGGTTTCGGCTGGACCGGCTCGATCATGGCCAAAGAGCTGACAGAAGCCGGCCTGAATGTTGTGGCCCTGGAACGAGGCCCGATGCAGGACACCTACCCGGACGGCAACTATCCGCAGGTGATAGACGAACTCACCTACAGCGTGCGCAAGAAGCTCTTTCAGGATGTATCGAAAGAAACCGTCACCATCCGCCACAGCGTGAATGACGTGGCCTTGCCCAATCGCCAGTTGGGCGCGTTTCTGCCCGGTAACGGCGTGGGCGGTGCAGGTTTGCACTGGTCGGGCGTGCATTTCCGGGTGGACCCTATTGAACTGCGGATGCGCAGTCATTACGAAGAACGCTACGGCAAAAACTTTATCCCCAAAGACATGACCATCCAGGACTTCGGTGTCAGCTACGAAGAGCTGGAGCCGTTTTTCGACTACGCAGAAAAAGTCTTCGGCACCTCGGGCCAGGCCTGGACCGTCAAAGGTCAGCTGGTCGGCAAAGACAATGGCGGCAACCCTTACGCGCCGGATCGCTCAGACCATTTTCCGCTGGTCTCGCAAAAAAACACCGTATCCGCACAGCTGTTTCAGAAAGCGGCCAATGAGGTGGGTTACAAACCCTACAACCTGCCATCGGCCAACACCTCGGGGCCTTACACCAACCCCTATGGCGCACAGATGGGGCCGTGCAACTTCTGCGGTTTTTGCAGCGGTTACGTGTGCTACATGTACTCCAAAGCCTCGCCCAACGTGAACATTCTGCCGGCGCTCAAACCGCTGCCGAACTTTGAACTGCGCCCCAACGCCCATGTAATCCGGGTCAATCTGGACAGCAGCAAAAGCAAAGCCACTGGCGTGACGTACATCGATGCACTGGGCCGGGAAATCGAGCAACCGGCGGATCTGGTGATTCTCGGGGCGTTCCAGTTCCACAACGTGCGCTTGATGCTGCTCTCGGGGATTGGCAAGCCTTACGACCCGATCACCAATGAAGGCGTGGTGGGGCGTAACTTCGCCTACCAGAACATGGGCACCATCAAGGCCTACTTCGACAAAGACGTGCACACCAACAATTTCATCGGCGCTGGCGGCAACGGCGTGGCGGTGGACGACTTCAACGCGGACAACTTCGACCACGGGCCCCACGGCTTCGTCGGTGGCTCGCCGATGTGGGTCAATCAGGCGGGCAGCCGGCCGATTGCCGGCACCTCGAACCCGCCCGGCACGCCGGCATGGGGCAGCGCCTGGAAGCGCGCCACAGCGGATTACTACACCCATCAGGTGTCGATGGACTCACATGGTGCCCATCAGTCTTACCGCTGCAACTACCTCGATCTCGACCCCGTATATCGCGACTCCTACGGTCAGCCATTGCTGCGGATGACGTTCGACTGGCAGGAAAACGACATCAAGATGAACCGTTTCATGATGGAAAAAATGGGCAAGATCGCCGAAGCGATGAACCCCAAAGCCATCGCCGCCATCGGCAAAAAAGTCGGGGATCACTTCAACACCGCGTCCTACCAGACCACTCACCTGAACGGTGGCGCAATCATGGGTACCGATCCGAAAACCAGTGCCCTGAACCGCTACTTGCAGAGCTGGGACGTGCATAACGTATTTGTCCCCGGCGCATCGGCGTTCCCCCAGGGCCTGGGCTACAACCCGACAGGTCTGGTTGCCGCGTTGACCTACTGGTCGGCCCGGGCGATCCGCGAGCAGTACCTGAAAAACCCCGGCCCGCTGGTTCAGGCATAAGGAGCGATGAGCATGAAAGCAATTGTTATCGCGACCCTGGCCCTGCTGGGCAGTTTCTCGGCAGTGGCCGCGCAGGAAGATCAGCAGACGCTGATCAAGCAAGGTGAATATCTGGCCCGTGCCGGTGACTGCGTGGCATGCCACACGGCCAAGGATGGCAAGCCGTTCGCCGGCGGGCTGCCAATGGAAACCCCGATTGGCATGATTTATTCAACTAACATCACCCCGGACAAAAGCGGCATCGGCGCCTACAGCTTTGACGATTTCGACAAGGCCGTACGCCATGGTATCGCCAAAAATGGCGACACCCTGTACCCGGCCATGCCTTATCCGTCCTACGCCCGGGTCACTGAAACCGACATGCAGGCGTTGTATGCCTACTTCATGAACGGGGTAAAACCTGTCGCGCAAGAAAACAAGGCGGTCGATATTCCCTGGCCGCTGAGCATGCGCTGGCCGCTGGCGATGTGGCGCTGGACGTTCGCACCGGCCGTTGCCGACTTCACCCCGGTTACCGGGCAAGACCCTGTAGTGAGCCGCGGTGCTTATCTGGTGGAAGGCCTTGGGCATTGCGGTGCATGCCATACACCACGGGCACTGACCATGCAGGAAAAAGCCTTGAGTGCGGGCGACAGCAGCGCGTTTTTGTCAGGCAGCGCACCGCTGGAAGGCTGGATTGCGAAGAACCTGCGCGGTGACCACAAAGATGGCCTGGGCAGCTGGAACGAAGAACAACTGGTGCAGTTTCTGAAGACCGGTCGCAGTGACCGCAGTGCGGTGTTTGGCGGCATGAGCGATGTGATTGTGCATAGCATGCAGTACATGTCCGAAGCCGACCTGACAGCCATTGCCCGCTACCTGAAATCGCTGCCGGCAGTGGACGCGGCGGACATGCCGCATCAATACGATCCGGCAGTCGCCGATGCCTTGTGGAACGGCGATGACAGCAAGCGCGGTGCGGCGGTGTATATCGACAACTGCGCTGCCTGCCATCGCACTGACGGGCACGGTTATACCCGGGTCTTCCCGGCGTTGGCGGGGAACCCGGTGCTGCTGTCAGACGACCCGACGTCGCTGATTCATATCGTGCTCAAAGGCGGGACGCTGCCGGCAACCCACACGGCGCCGTCGACCTTCACCATGCCGGCTTTTGACTGGCGGTTGTCGGATCAGGAAGTCGCTGACGTGGTCAATTTCATCCGCACCAGCTGGGGCAATAAAGGTGGGGATGTGAAGGCAGCAGATGTGAAGGGGTTGCGCGAATAGGGCCCATTACCCTGCCGGCTTGCGGGCGACAGGATCAACACCGGTCGCCTGCATCGCTGGCAAGCCAGCGCCTGCAGGGCCCGGGGCTGCCTCAGGGCTTGGTGGCATCCAGACCGAACCATTTTTGCGACAGGGCTTTGAGGCGACCATCGGCCTTGATCCGCTGCAAGGCATTGTCCAGGCTGGTCTGGAACGCCGGATTGCCCTTCTGGAAGGGAATCGCCAGCGCTACTACAGGCCCCATGGTTGCACCTTCCTTCACCGGCAACCGGCTATCGCGAATCGCATACGGGGTCAGCAAACGGTCACTGACCGCTGCATCCAGTTGTTTGTTCACCAACGCCACCAATGACTGATGGGCATCCGGGTAGCTGTGCACTTCCCCTGCCTGACCGGTACGCACCTGCTCGACAAACTGGCTGCCCTGGGCTACGCCTAAGAGCTGGCCCTTGAGGGTGCCCGGGGTGTTGAGCGAACGCTGTTCTTCCTGCCGCACGATCAACTGCGCAGCGGTATAGCTGTAAGGCTCGCTGAAATCGAACCGATCCTGCAGTTCCGGGGTCAAAGCAATGTGATTGATTGCTACATCGTATTTACCGCTTTCAACGCCCGGCAGCAGGTCATTGCTGTCGGTGATGAGAATCGAGGGAGTCACTTCCAGCTCCTTGGCCAGTAACTCGCCCAGTTCGACGTCGAAACCGGTCAAACGACCGTCCTGCTTGAAGCTGAAGGGAGGCAGGTCAGCCTCGAGGGCGATACGCAGTTCGCCCCGGTCATTCACATCGTCGATCAATTCGGCTTGGACAAAAGGACTCGCCAATGGCAGTAAAAGCATCAGGCCCGGCAGAAAACGCATGGTCACTCCTTTGAATTTGATGCAAGCGATTCGCAACTGGCGTCCGCTTTGCTTTATGTTGGTCAATTGCGGCGTTGGACAACAGATCCGCTCAAAGTTGTCCTAAGCCTGAGCATTTTGTAAAAAACGGAGAAAAAAATGAAAGCTCTATTGTCTCGTGTTGCGTTGGCTTCTGTATTGATGGGCGCCTCGGTCATGGCCACGGCTGCCGGCATGCCGACTACCCCGGCACCTAAAGACGCCGAAGTATTCATCGTCTCCCCCGCTGACGGCGCCACTGTGGATAAAACCTTCACCGTCAAGTTCGGCGCCAAAAACGTCGCCATTGCACCGGCTGGCGACCAGACCGCAAATACTGGCCACCACCATCTGCTGATCGATGTCGACAAGCTGCCTGCCGCCGCCATGCCAATCCCGGCAGACGCCAACCACGTGCATTTCGGCAAAGGCCAGGTCGAAACCGAAGTAACGCTGACCCCGGGCAAGCACACCCTGCAACTGGAACTGGGCGACAAAAACCACGTACCGTTTGAGCCTGCCGTGGTTTCGAAAAAAATCACCGTCAATGTGAAGTAGTTTTTACCACGCATAAAAAAGGGAGACCCAAGGGTCTCCCTTTTTATTGACCCTGTCCCGTCCTGAATAAGGTTTACACCTTCTGATCTATTTTCAGGAGGGCGTAATGGAGACAAGTAAAAGGCGTAGTCAGCGAGACTACACGCTGACCTTTAAATTGTCGGTCGTCGACCAAGTCG
>NZ_SCFG01000037.1:0-29805 GCF_022496645.1 Pseudomonas sp. TMW22089 | reverse complement strand
TGGTGAGTGAGTCGATATCGATCTACAACAGCGAGCGTCCGCACCAGTCTTTGAAATACAAAACGCCCGATGCAATGCATCGGGCGTTGGGGTGAAACAGGTGTAAACCTATTTCAGGACTAGACAACGCTAAATCAGGCGAGCATTTTCGATGCCAGCCAGAACAGCCCCGCAGACAGTGCGATGGTGGCCGGTAAGGTCAGCACCCACGCCATCAGGATGGTTTTGATCGTACTGCTTTGCAGGCCGCTCTTGTTGGCGACCATGGTGCCGGCAACACCCGACGACAGGATGTGTGTCGTCGATACCGGCAGGGCGAAGACATTGGCCAGGCCAATGGCAAAGGCCGTGGTGATCTGGGCCGCCATGCCTTGTGCATAGGTCATGCCTTGCTTGCCGATCTTCTCGCCGATGGTTTTCACCACGCGCTTCCAGCCAACCATGGTGCCCAGCCCGAGAGCCAGAGCAACTGCCAGAATCACCCAGAATGGCGCGTATTCAGTGGTGGCGGTCAGATCTTTGCGCAGTTTTTCGAGGTCCGCTTTTTCACGGGCTTCAAGTGCTGGCAATTTGCTGACTTTCTTCGCGGTGTCGTCCAGGCAAAGCAGGTAGCGACGGATCTCGATACGCTTTTCAGACGGGAGCGAGTGGTAGTCTGCTACGCCTTTAAGCGAGCTCAGTAGCGCGGCGATGGTCGGCTCGGTTTGCTGCGGGTTGCAGCTGAACTGATCCGGCAAGTCGTCTTTTACGCTTTTGCCCAGTGCCAGGAACTCGCTCAGGGAGGCGTTGTTACGCTGATAGAACTGGCTCAGGTGCAGGGTTGCATCGCGAGTCCGCTCGATCTGATAGGTGGTGCTGTTGAGGTCCAGAACGAACGCACTTGGCACGATGCCGATCAGAACCAGCATGATCAGGCCGATGCCTTTCTGGCCATCGTTGGAGCCGTGAACGAAACTCACCGCCATGGCCGAGATCACCAGAACCAGACGGTTCCAGAACGGCGGATGCTTTTTGTCGTCCAGTTTGCGGCGTTGCTCCGGGGTCTTGTGCATCTTGGAGTTAGGACGCCACCACTTGAGACCAACCAGCAACAGTCCCGCAATCACGAATCCGGCCATTGGCGAGAATACCAGCGAGGCGCCAATGTCGATGGCCTTCTGCCAGTTAACACCTTCACTCACCGGAATTCCGTTGATCAGGGCATTGGCCAGGCCGACACCGAGGATAGAGCCGATCAGGGTGTGTGAACTCGACGCGGGAATCCCGAAATACCAGGTTCCCAGGTTCCAGGTGATGGCAGCGGCAAGCAGCGAGAACACCATGGCCAGGCCATGTCCGGTGTTTACATTGACCAGGAGCTCTACCGGAAGCAGGTGGACGATGGCATACGCCACACCGACCCCGCCCAGCAGAACGCCGAGAAAATTGAACACACCGGAAAAGAACACCGCCAGATGAGGCGGCATGGCTTTGGTGTAGATGACTGTTGCTACCGCATTCGCGGTGTCATGAAAGCCGTTTATGAACTCAAATGCGAGAACAAAGGCTAGGGCGAAGAAGAGGCTGATAAGAACCCAGGCGTCCAATCCGCTTAATAGATCGATCATGAAGGTTTTCTGACACGGTCATAAAGGGGTGCGGATTATGCCAGAAAACCCCGCTAATCGATGCACTAGCTGTCCGTTGGTAACATCTATAAATGAAAAAACCAGTGATGGCTATTCCCGGCAGAGAACCTGAACTCCTCTCCAAGCCGCTGATATCAAAGGCTGTACGCGTTCTTGCGGGGCTGATACCTGCCCTTGTGAAGGCTACGACTTAAGGATGAAATTTCTTCAATCCGGCCCGTGAGAAGGGGTAGTTTCAGCCTCGGCGTCACAAACCACAGCAATGCGCGCGCGAATGGCCAGTCGTCAGGGACCTCCAGCCGCGCTCAATAGCTGCATTCAGGCCAAAGGTTCAGGGTTCCTCTGGCTTGAGCTCTTGTTCAATTTTTTGAATTTCCTGGGAGAATGCCTGATCCAGCAGGCTGGCCCGTTTGCGCCAGGGTTCGCGCTCCGGTTCTGGCTGGGCAGCGTAGATAGTCACTTCGCCACCGTAAACATCCTTGTAACGTTGCTCCTGACGCTCAAGTTCTGCGCGCAGTTCGTCTTTCGTCACAGTATTACCTAATTGAGTTGAGATTAAATCCGGTGAACCATCGTGTACGAGAGGGCGTTCGATTTAACGTGTGTGCTCGCCTTGTGCACGGCCTGTAAGCAATGACAAGGTTAAACAAGCCGTTCTTTGCACGCCGCATGTCATCAACTAAAAATGCAGATCGCCACGGTAAGTGTTCACCCTCGAGGGGGACAACATGCAGTGCACTTGAATGTTAAGCCGCGGGGCTTGTTGAATTCACTCAGCGACTTGGATCCAATAACGGAGGGTGCTTGATTCTGTGCACTCACTTACTTAGGAAGCATGCTGGCCCAAGTAATGTTGCTACTATCGCCCAATAACTTCGGGCGCGTCAACTTTCGGGTGATCGGCGAGTCACGGCACTAAAGGCTTAACTAGATATGATACGAACCTTATCTATTAGTTGAGGGGGCGGGGAGTTGGCTGCACAAGTTTCAAGTCGGCGCCCGGGTTTAATCTGTGCGCTTTATACAGACGGTTTCTATCTGTGTCGGGCGCTTGACACATGAAATGTGAAAGGGCTGGTTTTTTAATAAAGACCGCAGGCGTTGATTAAGTGCGCTGATTGAAGATCATCGATCGGCATGTAAATGATCTCTCCATTACCCGCGCGGGCAATGGCAGGGCAATGCCGAGTCGATTGCGATTATCGCCCGACAGTTCGATAATCGCCCTCTGTTGTGTGGGTCAACGCGTTCTGCGGGTTGGACAGGTGGTTAATAACAATAAATTCAAGCAGGGGGATTGAAGATGAATGATGTATTGCGCAATGCCGCTACCTGTATCGCGCCTCCGATTGTGGCGTCGCCCGCCAAGCGTATCCAGGCGTTCACCGGCGATCCCGATTTTATGGCGTCATTGGCCCGGGGGCTGGCGGTGGTGCAGGCCTTTCAGGAGCGCAAGCGCCATCTGACCATTGCCCAGATCAGCCATCGCACCGAGATTCCACGGGCCGCAGTGCGCCGCTGCCTGTACACCCTGATCAAGCTCGGTTATGCCACTACTGATGGCCGTACTTATTCGTTACTGCCCAAAGTACTGACTCTCGGTCATGCCTACCTGTCATCGACACCTTTGGCGGTGTCGGCCCAGCCGTATCTGGACCGTATGAGCGAGCAGCTGCATGAGGCCTGCAACATGGCGACCCTCGAGGGTGACGACATTCTGTACATTGCCCGTTCGGCTACCACTCAGCGCCTGATTTCGGTAGATCTTTCCGTGGGCGGGCGGTTGCCGGCGTATTGCACCTCCATGGGCCGCATCCTCCTGGCGGCACTGGATGATGTGACATTGCACGAGTACCTGGCCCATGCTGAGTTTCAGGCCAAGACCAGCCGTACTCTGCATACGCCCGAAGCGTTGCTTGAGTGTTTGCAGCAGGTGCGGGAACAAGGCTGGTGTGTGGTTGATCAAGAGCTGGAGCAGGGCCTGCGTTCCATTGCAGTTCCGGTATATGACGCTTCCGGGCAAGTGCTCGCAGCCTTGAACGTCAGTACCCATGCCGCAAGAGTGAGCCGTACCGAACTGGAACAGCGCTTTCTGCCGATCATGCTGAGCTCCAGTCGCGACCTGAGTGCCCAGCTGTTCAGCTGAGGTGGGCGCACTAAGCGTTCGATAAACGCACAGTTAAGCGTTTATCGAATTGCATGCCGGCGGCGGGCTGATTATTGTCCGGGAGCGCCCTGGAATGCAGTCTGCCCAAGCATTCAACCAGGATTCGCCCACTATAATAAAGAAGAGGCCGAACGCCATGAACACCCCCCACTTCCTGATCTGGAAGCAGTCTTCGACGGTCCTCCCAAGACCGGTTTGACATCCTCTTTTATGTTTCTTGTGTGAGCAGCCGCTCCTTGGCAGGCTTTCGTTCACCTGCGTTTTCCCGGAATAAAAATAATGAATTCGTCTCAGTCTGCTGCAGGAAACTGCCTTGATGTGCAGTCCTTTATCAATACTCAGCCGCTCTCGCGTTACCAGTGGCGAGTAGTCATTCTGTGTTTTCTGATTGTCTTTCTGGATGGTCTGGACACCGCAGCCATGGGCTTCATCGCTCCGGCCCTGTCGCAGGACTGGGGGATAGACCGCGCCAGCCTTGGCCCGGTCATGAGCGCGGCGCTGATAGGCATGGTATTCGGAGCCTTGGGTTCGGGGCCGCTGGCTGACCGTTTCGGGCGAAAAGTGGTGCTGGTGGGGGCCGTGCTGGTGTTTGGCGGGTTTAGCCTGGCCTCGGCCTACAGCACTAATGTCGATCAACTTCTGGTCTTGCGCTTTTTAACCGGCCTGGGCCTTGGCGCCGGGATGCCGAACGCCACCACCTTGCTGTCTGAGTACACACCGGAGCGCCACAAGTCGCTGTTGGTGACCAGCATGTTCTGCGGTTTCAATCTGGGCATGGCAGGCGGAGGTTTCATCTCGGCCAAATTGATCCCGATGTACGGCTGGCACAGCCTGTTGCTGATCGGCGGGATCTTGCCGTTGCTGCTGACATTGGTTCTGGTGGTGTGGCTGCCGGAATCTGCGCGTTTTCTGGTGGTACGCAATCGAAGTATTGAGCTGATTCGTAAAACCCTGGCACCCATTGCTCCGGCCATTGTTGCCGGCGCCACCCGCTTCAGCGTGCCCGAGCAGCAGACCGTCAAGGCGCGCAATGTATTTGCCGTGATCTTCTCCGGGACCTATAGCGCCGGCACCTTGTTGCTGTGGCTCACCTACTTCATGGGGCTGGTGATTGTGTATCTGCTCACCAGCTGGCTGCCGACCCTGATGCGTGACAGCGGGGCCAGCATGGAGCAGGCCGCGTTTATTGGTGCGCTTTTCCAGTTCGGCGGAGTCTTGAGTGCCGTGGGTGTGGGATGGGCGATGGATCGATTCAATCCGCACAAGGTAATAGGTGTGTTCTACCTGCTGGCTGGGGTGTTTGCCTACGCAGTAGGGCAGAGCCTGGGCAATATCACGATCCTGGCCACTCTGGTTCTGGTGGCCGGTATGTGTGTAAACGGCGCGCAATCTGCGATGCCGTCCCTGGCGGCGCGTTTTTACCCGACCCAAGGGCGGGCCACGGGCGTTTCGTGGATGCTCGGGATTGGTCGCTTCGGCGCCATTCTGGGGGCCTGGATGGGCGCAACCCTGCTGGGCTTGGGCTGGAACTTCGAGCAAGTGCTGACGGCGCTGGTGATTCCGGCAGCTCTGGCGACCACCGCGGTACTGATCAAAGGCATGGTCAGTCACGCCGATGCAACCTGATTGCGGGTTGATTAGTCAGCAAGCTAACTATGTGTTCGATTAGCGCACACATAGTCGATTATCGGATTGTTCAGGTTGAGTCGGCGGCTTAACCTGCCAGACATCATTTCGTTGCACTACGCCGTCAAGCATGTAATTGCCGCTCACCGCGGGCCGCTCGATGTTGAACTCAGCGGCTTGCGTGACCGCGCCTACAGCGCTGGCCCGTGGCCAACACCAGGAGAAGCCTGATGCGTGAAGTTTTTATCTGTGATGCGATTCGCACCCCCATTGGCCGTTTTGGCGCAGGTCTGGCCGCAGTGCGTGCCGATGATCTGGCGGCAGTGCCGATCAAGGCGCTGATCGAGCGTAATCCCGGGGTTAACTGGAACGAAGTTGATGAAGTATTTTTCGGTTGTGCCAACCAGGCCGGCGAAGACAATCGCAACGTGGCACGCATGGCTGCTCTGCTGGCCGGGCTGCCGGAAACCATTCCGGGCGTGACCCTTAACCGGCTGTGTGCCTCGGGTATGGATGCCATTGGTACAGCCTTCCGGGCGATTGCCAGCGGCGAGATGGAGCTGGCGATTGCTGGCGGCGTCGAGTCGATGTCCCGCGCGCCCTTTGTGATGGGCAAGGCGGACGCTGCCTTCTCGCGCAACATGAAGCTCGAAGACACCACCATCGGCTGGCGTTTTATCAACCCGCTGATGAAAGCTCAGTACGGTGTCGACCCGATGCCGCAAACCGCCGATAACGTTGCCGATGACTATCACATCTCCCGCGCCGATCAGGACGCCTTCGCCCTGCGCAGCCAGCAACGCACAGCCGCAGCCCGGGCTGCCGGCTACTTTGCTGAAGAGATAGTGCCGGTGCGTGTTGCGCACAAAAAGGGTGAAACCGTCGTTGAACACGATGAGCATCCGCGCGCCGATACCACCCTTGAAACCTTGAGCAAGCTCAAGCCGGTCAATGGTCCGGACAAAACCGTGACTGCCGGCAATGCTTCAGGGGTGAACGATGGCGCCGCGGCACTGATTCTGGCCTCGGCTGATGCCGTCAAACGTCACGGCCTGACCGCCCGTGCCCGGGTACTGGGCATGGCCAGCGCCGCAGTGGCACCGCGGGTAATGGGTATCGGTCCGGTACCTGCAGTGCGCAAGCTGGTTGAACGCCTGGGCCTGGCCGTCAGCGATTTTGACGTGATTGAACTCAATGAAGCCTTCGCCAGCCAGGGCCTGGCGGTTCTGCGCGAGCTGGGGCTGGCGGACGATGCGCCACAGGTCAATCCCAATGGCGGAGCAATTGCCCTGGGCCATCCGTTGGGCATGAGCGGTGCGCGAATTGTACTGACCGCATTGCATCATCTTGAAAAAACCGGTGGCAAAAAAGGGCTTGCCACCATGTGTGTCGGTGTCGGGCAAGGTCTGGCACTGGCCATCGAGCGGGTTTGACAGTCAGGCATTGAGCACAGGGCCGAACCACTGTCTCAGTCGTTCGGCTTACTTGTGGTTGTGGTGATAGTTGTTGCAAGGTATGTCTAACTGCAACTAAACCTGATGAGTAAAAAACATGACAACAGAAGCTCACTACACGGGAGAGGAACGTAGAAAAAGGATTTTTGCGATTGTCGGTGCCTCCTCCGGCAACCTGGTCGAATGGTTCGACTTCTACGTTTATGCCTTTTGCGCAATCTACTTCGCCCCGGCTTTTTTCCCCTCCGATGACCCGACCGTGCAGTTGCTCAACACTGCTGGCGTGTTTGCGGCAGGCTTTTTGATGCGTCCCATCGGTGGCTGGCTGTTTGGCCGGGTTGCCGACAAGCACGGGCGCAAGAACTCGATGATGATTGCGGTACTGATGATGTGCGCCGGCTCGCTGGTGATCACCTTCATGCCGACCTATGACACGATCGGTGCTTGGGCTCCGGCTTTGTTGCTGGTGGCCCGACTCTTTCAGGGCTTGTCAGTGGGCGGGGAGTACGGCACCACCGCCACTTACATGAGTGAAGTGGCGCCCAAGGGCGAGCGCGGTTTTTTCGCCTCCTTCCAGTACGTGACCCTGATCGGCGGGCAACTGCTGGCAGTGTTGGTGGTGGTCGTGCTTCAGCAACTGCTGTCAGAAGACGAACTGCGGGCCTGGGGCTGGCGCATTCCGTTCTTCATTGGCGCCGTGGCGGCGCTGATTTCGCTATTGCTGCGTCGTACCCTTAAAGAAACCACGAGCGAGGAGTCGCGCAAGAACAAGGACGCCGGGAGCGTTGGCGCTTTGTTTCGTGATCACAAAGCGGCATTTATTACCGTGCTGGGCTACACCGCCGGTGGCTCGCTGATTTTCTACACCTTCACCACTTATATGCAGAAATTCCTGGTGAACACAGCCGGCATGCAAGTCAAAACTGCCAGCTACATCATGACCGGCGCGCTGTTCTTTTATATGTGCATGCAGCCGCTGTTTGGCATGCTGGCCGACAGAATCGGTCGGCGTAACTCGATGTTGTGGTTCGGTGCGCTGGGTACCTTGTGCACGGTACCGATTTTGCTGACATTGAAAACCATCACAAGTCCATTTCTGGCCTTTGTGCTGATTACCCTGGCCCTGGCTATCGTCAGTTTTTACACATCCATCAGCGGGTTGGTGAAAGCCGAAATGTTCCCTCCGCACATCCGCGCGCTGGGTGTCGGTATGGCCTATGCCGTGGCCAACGCCCTGTTTGGCGGTACGGCCGAGGTGCTGGCTTTCGCGCTGAAAGCCAAAGGTATGGAAAACACCTTCTACTGGTATGTGACAGTCATGATGGCTATCGCCTTCCTGTTCAGCTTGCGTCTGCCGAGGCAGCCCAAGTATCTGCACCACGATCTGTGATGTACCGCGCGCGTCCATAACCGGCGCGCGCCTTCAAAGGAAGGCTTATGAGTGACCGAAGGAGCAATCAACTGTTCGATGCCTACTTCACGGCCAAGTCCATGGGTGAGGTGTTTTCAGATCATGGCCGGGTGCAGGCCATGCTCGACTTTGAAGCGGCGCTGGCCCGGGCGCAGGCGCGGGTTGGCCTGATCCCCCAGGCAGCCGTTGCGCCGATTGACCGGGCGTGTCGCGCTGAACTGTATGACTTTGCGGCGTTGGGCCAGGCGATCGCCAGCGCCGGCAACTCGGCAATTCCATTGGTCAAGGCGCTGGGCAAACAGATTGCCAGCGCCGCACCTGAGGCCGAGCGTTATGTGCATCTGGGTGCCACCAGCCAGGATGTGATGGACAGTGGCCTGGTGCTGCAATTGCGCTCAGCCCTGGGCTTGATTGAGCAGGATCTGGCGCAATTGGGAGCCGTGCTTGCGCAACAGGCTTTGCGCTATGCGACCACGCCTCTGGCGGGGCGAACCTGGTTGCAGCAGGCGACTCCGGTCACCCTCGGTATGAAAATCGCTGGCTGGCTGGGTGCGGTTACTCGCAGCCGTCAGCGCCTCAAGGAATTAAAGCCGCGCTTACTGTGCCTGCAATTTGGCGGTGCTTCGGGAACCCTGGCCGCCTTGGGCGATCAGGCGATGCCGGTGGCGCAGGCGTTGGCCGAGGAACTGGGGCTGAGCCTGCCGGATCAGCCGTGGCACACCCAGCGTGATCGGCTGGTGGAGTTTGGCGCGGTGCTGGGGTTGATTGCCGGCAGCCTGGGTAAGGTGGGGCGTGATCTCAGCTTGCTGATGCAGACCGAAGCAGGGGAGGTGTTTGAGCCCGCGGCACCGGGCAAGGGCGGCTCTTCGACCATGCCGCACAAGCGCAACCCCGTGGGCTCGGCGGTGTTGATCAGCGCCGCCACCCGGGTTCCGGGCTTGCTGAGTACCTTGTTCAGCGCCATGCCCCAGGAGCACGAACGTAGCCTGGGCTTGTGGCACGCCGAATGGGAAACCCTGCCCGAGATTTGCTGTTTGGTCTCGGGGGCACTGGTGCAGGCGTTGAATATTGCCCAGGGACTGGAAGTGGATGCCGAACGCATGCTGCACAACCTTGATTTGACCCATGGGCTGGTGCTGGCCGAAGCGGTCAGTATCGTGCTGGCACAGAGGGTAGGGCGTGAAACCGCGCACCATCTGCTGGAGCAATGCTGCAAGCGTGCGGTGGCCGAGCAGCGTCATCTGCGCTCAGTGCTGGACGACGAGCCGCAAATAAGCGCGCAGTTGAGCGCACAAGATCTGGATCGCTTGCTTGATCCGGCCAATTACCTCGGCCAGGCGGTGACATGGGTGGAGCGTGCCCGGGCTGAACATTTTGCATTGACGCCATAAAAGGAGAAGTTCGTGGGACCTATACAAGAAGGTGAACTGAACTACCGGCTTGACGGCCCGCAAGGCGCGCCGGTGCTGGTTCTATCTAACTCGCTGGGCACCGACCTGGGGATGTGGGACGCGCAAATCCCGGCGTTTACCGAGCATTTTCAGGTGCTGCGTTATGACACCCGTGGTCATGGCCAGTCACTGGTCAGCGAGGGCCCCTACAGTATTGAACAGCTGGGGCGTGACGTACTGGCGCTGCTGGATGCGCTGCATATCGAGCGTGCGCACTTTTGCGGGCTGTCGATGGGCGGGTTGATTGGTCAGTGGCTGGGCATCCATGCCGGCGAGCGCCTGAACAAGCTGGTGGTGTGCAACACCGCGGCCAAAATAGGCGAGCCGTCGGTGTGGAACCCGCGAATCGAAATGGTACTGCGCGACGGTCCTGAGGCGATGGCCGGTCTGCGCGATGCCTCGATTGCCCGCTGGTTCACCGCCGATTACGCCCAGGCACATCCCGAGCAGGTCAAGCGCATCACCGACATGCTGGCTGCGACCTCGCCCCAAGGCTACGCCGCCAACTGTGCAGCGGTTCGCGATGCTGATTTTCGTGATCAACTGGCGGCCATCAAGGTGCCTACCCTGGTTATTGCCGGTACCGAGGACGCAGTAACGCCGCCTTCCGGCAGTCACTTTATTCAAGAACAGGTAGCGGGCGCCCAGTACGCCGAGTTCCATGCCGCGCACCTGTCCAACGTGCAGGCGGGTGATGCCTTCAGCCAAAGAGTGCTGGCCTTCCTGTCAGCCGTTTAAGGAGCTGTTTTGTGGACGAGAAACAACGTTACGACGCAGGTCTGAGCGTACGCCGTGAAGTGCTGGGTGATGCCCATGTCGATCGCAGCCTCAATGCCCTGACCGAGTTCAATAGCGAATTTCAGGAAATGATCACCCGCCACGCCTGGGGTGATATCTGGACCCGCCCCGGCCTGACGCGTCACACCCGTAGCCTGATCACTATTGCGATGCTGATCGGCATGAACCGCAGCGAAGAGCTCAAATTGCATTTGCGTGCGGCGGCCAGTAACGGCGTCACCCGTGCAGAGATCAAGGAAGTGCTGATGCAGAGCGCTATCTATTGCGGTATCCCGGCGGCCAATGCCACCTTCCATCTGGCGGAGTCAGTGTGGGACGAGCTGGGAGTCGAATCGCGGGAATAGCAGCGCCTTCCTGCATTTCTGCAGGAGCGAGCTTGCTCGCGAGCTTTTAACAGCTCGCGAGCAAGCTCGTTCCTACAGGGGCAGCACTACTCAGAAACAACAAACCCGCCAATTGGCGGGTTTGTTGTTTAACCAGAGTGCATCAGGCCTTCGGTGGCTGATCCGAAACAGGCCGGTTTTGCCCGGTTTGTTCGAACCAGCCGCCACCCAGAGCCTTGTACAGCGTGACTTCACTGGTCAGCTGTGACAGGCGGTCGGTGATCAACGATTGCTGCGCGCTGAACAATGAACGCTGGGCATCGAGGAAGGTCAGGTTGCTGTCGATGCCAATCCGGTAGCGACGCTCAGCCAACCGGTAGTAATCCTGGTTGGCGTTCACGAAGTCGGTTTGTGCCTGCAACTGCTGGTTGTAGGTCTGACGTGCTGCCAGGCCGTCAGAGACTTCCTGGAAGGCCGTCTGGATGGTTTTTTCGTACTGTGAAACGGTGATTTCTTTCTGGATTTTCGAGTAGTCCAGGCTGGCGCGCAAAGCCCCTGCGTTAAAGATCGGCAGGTTGATTTGCGGCGAGAACAACCAGGTACCCGAACCGCCTTTGAACAGGCCCGACAGATCCGGACTCAAGGTCCCGGCATTGGCCGTGAGGCTGATGCTCGGGAAGAACGCTGCACGCGCCGCGCCGATGTTGGCGTTGGCGGCCAACAGCTTGTGCTCGGCCTCGAGGATGTCCGGGCGACGTTGCAGCAGGTCGGATGGCAGGCCGGCCGGTACTTCGCTCAACAGATCAGCTGCCAGTGGCTGGCTGGCCGGCAAGTTGTCCGGGATGGTGGTGCCGAGCAGCAGCGCGAGGCTGTTCTGATCCTGAGCGACCTGGCGGGTGTAGCGCGCCAGTTGCACCCGGGCATTCTCGACCGAGGTGCGCGACTGACTGACATCCAGTGCCGAGGCAACCCCTACTTCATTGCTGCGCAGGGTGAGCTTGTAGCTCTGATCGAACGCCTTGAGGGTGTCTTCGGTCAGCTTCAGCAGCTCTTTGTCAGCCTGCCAGGTCAGGTAGGCATTGGCGACACTGGCCACCAGACTGATCTGGGTGGTGCGTCGGGCTTCTTCGGTTGCAAAGTAGTTCTGCAACGCCTGGTCGCTCAGGCTGCGTATCCGGCCGAACAGGTCCAGCTCGTACGCGCTGACCCCGAGGGTCGCCGAATACTGGCTGGTGATACCGGCTTCGCCGGTTTGCGACAGGTTCGCCGGGGTCCGTTGACGGCTGCCGCTGCCATTGGCGCTAACCGCCGGAAACAGGTCGGCACGCTGGATACGGTACTGCGCGGCATACGCGTCGATGTTCAACGCAGCGACCCGAAGGTCGCGGTTGTTGACCAGGGCCGTTTGAATCAGCTGCTGCAGGGCCGGGTCATGGAAAAACTGACGCCAGCCTTGTTCTGCAGCGGCCTGGTTGGCCGCCTCGTTTGGCGAGTAGGCCGGGCCCTGCGGGTATTGCGCCGCTACCGGCGCCTCAGGGCGCTGGTAGTCCGGGATCAGCGAGCAGCCGCCCAGGGTAAATGCGGCGACAGCGAGGGCTAGAAGGGACTTGCTCATTGGCCAGCCTCGTTGTTTGGTGTTTTAGTCAGGTCCACTTTCTTCTCGGAATCTTTTTTGCTGCCAAAGGACGATACGGCGACAAAGAACAGCGGCACCCAGAACACGGCCAGTACTGTGGCGGTGATCATGCCACCGATTACGCCGGTACCAATAGCGTGCTGGCTGCCCGAGCCTGCGCCCGTGGAGATGGCCAGCGGGATCACACCCAGGACAAACGCCAGCGAGGTCATGATGATTGGCCGCAGACGCATGCGGCAGGCCTCAATGGCCGCCTCGGTCAGTGTTCGTCCCTGTTCATGCAGTTCCTTGGCAAACTCGACGATCAGAATGGCGTTTTTCGATGCCAGACCGATGGTCGTCAGCAGGCCTACCTGGAAGTACACGTCGTTGGACAACCCCCGCAGGCTGGTAGCCATAAGTGCACCGATAATCCCCAGCGGAACAACCAGCATTACCGCAATCGGGATCGACCAGCTTTCATACAGGGCTGCAAGGCACAGGAATACCATCAGCAAGGAAATTGCGTACAAGGCAGGTGCTTGCGAACCTGACAGACGTTCCTCGTAAGACAGACCTGTCCAGGAAATACCTACACCGGGCGGCAGCTTCTTGGCCAGGGCTTCGACTTCAGCCATGGCTTGACCGCTACTGTAGCCCGGGGCCGGAGCACCGAGTATTTCCATTGCTTCCACGCCGTTATAACGCGACAGCTTGGGCGGACCGTAGATCCATTCGCCCTTGGCGAAGGCCGAGAAAGGCACCATGGTTCCCTGGTCGTTGCGCACATACCACTTCTTCAGGTCTTCGGGGTTCATCCGCGAGTCAGCTTCGCCTTGCAGGAATACCTTCTTGACCCGACCGTGGTCGATGAAGTCGTTGACATAACTGGCACCCAGACCGATGGACAGGGTGTTGTTGATGTCCGAAAGACTCAGGCCCAGGGCGCGAGCGGCTTCATCGTCGATCAGCAGTTTGTATTGCGGCTCATCGTTCAAGCCGTTTGGACGCACACCGGCCAGAATCTTGCTTTGAGATGCCATGCCCAGGAACTGGTTGCGGGCCTCCATCAGCTTCTCGTGACCGATACCGGAACGGTCTTGCAGGTAAACGTCAAAACCTGTGGCGTTACCCAACTCCATTACAGCTGGCGGGGCAAAGGCGAAGACCATTGCATCGCGGTAGCTGGAGAACACTTTCTGCGCCCGTGCGGCCAGCGCAAACACGCTGTTGTCCGCATCTCGTTCGCCCCATGGTTTGAGCATGATGAACGCCAGACCAGAGCTCTGGCCACGGCCGGCAAAGTTGAAGCCGTTCACGGTAAACACCGAAGACACAGCGCCCGATTCATCGGTCAGCAGGTATTCGCGCATCCGGTCGACCACCTGCTGAGTGCGCTCTGCAGTGGTGCCCGCGGGAGTTTGAACCTGTGCAAACAATACGCCCTGGTCTTCTTCCGGGAGGAAGGAGGTAGGGATACGGGTGAACAGGAACACCATACCAACCACAATCAGGACATAAGCCAGGAAGTACGGAGCCTTGTGACGCAGAATGCTGCCGACACCTTTCTCGTAGCGTTTCACGCCACTGTCGAAAGTACGGTTGAACCAGCCGAAGAAACCGCGCTTGTTCTCGCCGTGATCTCCCTTCTGGATCGGCTTGAGCATGGTGGCGCACAGGGCCGGGGTGAAGATCAGTGCAACCAGTACCGACAGGCCCATCGCTGAAACGATGGTGATCGAGAATTGGCGATAGATCACACCGGTGGAGCCGCTGAAGAAGGCCATCGGCAGCAGTACCGCCGACAGTACCAGGGCAATACCCACCAGGGCGCCCTGGATCTGCTCCATGGATTTCTTGGTGGCTTCCTTGGGCGGTAGTCCCTCTTCGGACATTACCCGCTCAACGTTTTCAACTACCACAATCGCATCGTCCACCAGCAAGCCGATGGCCAATACCATGCCGAACATGGTCAGGGTGTTGATGCTGAAACCTGCAGCGGCCAGGATCCCGAAGGTGCCCAGCAATACAACCGGTACTGTCATCGTGGTGATGATGGTGGCACGGAAGTTCTGCAGGAACAGGAACATCACCAGGAACACCAGGGCGACAGCTTCGACCAGGGTTTCGAGAACCCCTTCGATCGATGCCGAAACCACTGGCGTGGTGTCATACGGGTAAACGACTTTCATGCCTTCCGGGAAGAAGGGTTCCAGACCGTTGATGGTTTCACGCAATGCCTTTGCCGTGTCCAGGGCGTTCGAACCCGGGGCCAGCTTGATCGCGATACCCGATGCCGGTTTGCCGTTGAATTGCGCGCTGACGCTGTAGTTTTCACCACCCAGGGCAACATCGGCGACATCGCTCAGGCGTACCTGGGAACCGTCGGTGTTGACCTTGAGCAGGATCTTCTTGAACTCATCTGCAGTTTGCAGACGGGTTTTACCGATGATGGTCGCGTTCAGCTCCTGACCTTTTACCGCAGGCAGGCCGCCCAGTTGCCCGGAGGACACCTGTACGTTCTGTGCGCTGATGGCCGATTTAACGTCCACCGGAGTCAGGTTGTACTTGTTCAGCTTGAGCGGGTCGAGCCAGATACGCATGGCGTACTGGGCACCGAACACCTGGAAGTCGCCCACACCTTCGGTACGGGAGATCGGGTCCTGCATGTTGGAAACGATGTAGTTGGACAGGTCGTCCTTGTTCATGCTGCCGTCTTCAGACACCACACCGATAACCATCAGGAAGTTTTTCACTGCCTTGGTTACACGGATACCTTGCTGCTGAACCTCTTGAGGCAGCAGGGGCGTTGCCAGGTTGAGCTTGTTCTGCACCTGAACCTGAGCGGTGTCAGGGTCGGTACCTTGCTCGAACGTGGCGGTGATGCTCATGCTGCCGTCGGAGTTGCTTTCCGAGGACACATAACGCAAGTGGTCAATACCGTTAAGCTGTTGCTCGATTACCTGAACCACGGTGTCCTGCACAGTTTGCGCCGAAGCGCCCGGGTAGGTCACAGCGATCGAGATGGCAGGCGGTGCAATGCTCGGGTACTGGTTGATCGGTAGTTTGAGGATCGATAGAGCCCCGACCAGCATGATCACCAGGGCAATTACCCAAGCGAAAATCGGACGGTCGATAAAAAATTTCGACATGGTTTACTCCCCTTTACTGCCTGCAGCTTTTTCTGTTGCCGGGGCAGATGCCGGGGTTTCGCCTTGTGGTTTTTCCATGATTTTCACTTCAGCACCAGGCTTGATGAATTGCAGCCCGTCGACGATCAGGCGATCACCAGCGTTCAGGCCTTTTTCTACCAGCCAGTTGCTGCCCACGGTGCGCGAAGCTTGCAGCACGCGCAGTTCTACCTTGTTGTCCGGTCCAACGATCAAAGCTGTCGGTTGGCCCTTGAGGTTGTGGGTCACGCCGATTTGAGGCGCGAGAATCGCATCGCTGTTGATGCCAGCTTCCAGTTGCGCGTGGACAAACATGCCCGGCAACAGAGTGTCGTCAGGGTTCGGGAACACCGCACGCAGGGTTACGGAACCGGTGGTTTCGTCAACCGATACTTCGGTGAACTCAAGGCGACCTTCTTGCTGGTACTCACTGCCGTCCGGAAGGGTCAGCTTGACCTTGGCGGCGTTATCTCCGGCCCTCTTCAAGCGGCCACTGGCCAGATCGCGGCGCAGCTCGAGCATTTCGACCGAGGATTGGGTCACGTCAACATAGATCGGGTCCAGTTGGGTGATCACTGCCAATGCGTCTGCCTGGCCACTGGTCACCAGTGCGCCCTCAGTAAACAGCGAGCGTCCGATACGGCCGGACAGCGGTGCCAAAACCTTGGTGTAGCGCAGGTTGACCTGGGCGGTATTCAAAGTTGCTTCGGCTTCGAGGCGGGCGGACTCGGCGTTGTCGTATTCCTGACGGCTTACGGCTTGTTCTGCAACCAGCTGCTTGTAGCGCTCAGCCAGGGACTTGGCCGACTGCAAAGTGGCCTTGGCGCTCAGGACGTTGCTTTCGTAGATGGCTGGATCGATCTGATACAGCTGCTGGCCGACTTTGACGTCACTGCCTTCTTTGAACAGGCGCTTGAGAATAATCCCGTTCACCTGGGGACGAACTTCTGCCGAGCGATAGGACGTAGTCCGGCCTGGCAGGTCATTGGTCAGGGTAAAAGGTTGGGTTTTCAGCGTCACGACGCCGACCTGAGGGATTTGTGGGGCAGGTGCCGCCTCTTCCTTTTTACATCCGCTGAGCAGCGAAGCTAGGGCGATGGCAGCAACCAGAGCGGTAACAGCTGGCTTGAATTGCATGAAAATCCTCGGGTCAGGCACGCGAAAGCGCACAAGAATAGTGGAAGGGTAAAGAAAGCTGTTCCGGGTGGATAAGTAGCTTGCTAAGGAATATACTTACATTCACGTCTGTTTGTAAATAGCGGCGGCGTGCCGCAGCATGCGTCACAAGGCCCTTTTCTATGTTTGAAGTAGTCCGGGATAAGGCATAACAAACGCCACCCGATGTTGGTTTGGACGAGCGGCCGCAATTGTCCAGATCCTCCTGATTGAGGTTTGTATTGCCATGGTCCGTCGTACCAAAGAAGAAGCTCAGGAAACCCGGAGCAAAATCCTCGAAGCTGCCGAGCAGGCCTTTTATGAGCGGGGTGTTGCGCGTACCACGCTGGCTGATATTGCAGCACTGGCGGGTGTAACCCGTGGCGCGATTTACTGGCATTTCAGTAACAAGGCCGACCTGGTGCAGGCCATGCTGGACAGCTTGCATGAGCCACTGGATGAACTGGCCAAAGCCAGTGAAAGTCAGGACGAACTTGATCCGCTCGGGTGCATGCGCAAGCTGCTGGTTCATTTGTTTCGCCAGGTTGCCATCGATCCTCAAACCCGGCGTATCAATGAGATTTTGTTTCATAAGTGCGAATTCACTGACGAAATGTGTGACCTGCGCCGTCAACGCCAAGTGGCGAGTGTCGACTGTAACAGTCGAATCGAGCTTGCCCTGAATAATGCCATCCATCGCGAGCAACTCCCGAAGACCCTTGATGCCCGCCGCGCGGCTATCTGTCTGCACGCCTATATCGACGGTATTCTCGGCCAATGGCTGCTGGTCCCCGATAGTTTTGAGCTGCACAAGGAAGCTGAGACCTGGGTCGACACAGGGATAGAGATGCTGAGCCTGAGCCCAAGCTTGCGCAGCCGAGAGCAAATTGGTGAAGAGTCTAGTCCGATCGAACGATAAGGCGAGGGAAGATTCAACTCTACTTTCGGTATGGCTTCGAGATGCCTTTATATACGTCTAGGGCGCGGCTTTAAAGGTAGCGAGCTATGTATTTTGTAATGCAATTGTTAAGCCCCCCGTCGATCCTGGGTCAAGTCGGCTCAGTCTGTACGTCAGTGCTGACAACCTGGGGGCTGCGGGTATTTATTTCTGCGCCTCTGTCACTCATCCCTAGAGTTCGCGCATCTGCTTCCCCTACACTCGAAGAGCGCTTGGGTCGGTGGCCGGAGCAGCCAAAATCGCAGAGCGGGCGACTGCCAGCATGTTTGTGCGCTCTGGACGAAAGCAAAGATGCTGCGACCGGGATGCAGGCGTCGTGGCCAATTCGAGGAATAACCAGTGAACAAGATCTACTCGAGTGCCGAATCCGCCTTGCAGGGGATCGTCGAAGACGGGATGACCCTGGCAGTGGGTGGTTTTGGGTTGTGCGGCATCCCGGAGGCCCTGATTGCAGCCTTGCGTGACACGGGCAAGCGTGAGTTGACGGTTATTAGTAACAATGCGGGCGTGGACGGGTTCGGACTTGGCCAACTGCTGACGACCCGTCAGATCCGCAAAATGATTTCTTCTTATGTAGGCGAGAACAAAGAGTTTGAGCGCCAATACCTGGCCGGCGAGCTTGAACTGGAGTTTACCCCCCAAGGTACTCTGGCCGAGAAGTTGCGTGCAGGCGGCGCGGGTATCCCGGCGTTTTACACCAAAACCGGTTACGGCACCCTGGTGGCAGAAGGCAAGGAAACGCGTGAGTTCGATGGCGAGTGGTTTGTCATGGAGCGTTCATTGCGTGCCGACGTAGCGCTGGTCAAAGCCTGGAAGGCCGATAAATCCGGCAACCTTTTATTCAACAAAACCGCGCGCAATTTCAACCCGCTGGCTGCAATGGCGGCCAAGGTCTGTGTGGTTGAAGTAGAAGAAATCGTCGAAACAGGTGAGATCGAACCTGATCAGGTGCATTTACCGGGGATTTACGTACAGCGTCTGGTACTTAATCCCACTCCGGAAAAACGCATCGAACAACGCACTGTGCGGAGCGCCTGAACATGGCCTGGACTCGTGAAGAAATGGCGCATCGCGCCGCCCAAGAATTGCAGGACGGTTTTTACGTCAACCTTGGTATCGGTTTGCCGACTTTGGTAGCCAACTATATACCCGAGGGCATGGATGTCTGGCTGCAAAGTGAAAACGGCCTGCTGGGCATTGGCCCGTTTCCTGGTGAAGACGAAGTGGACGCGGACCTGATCAACGCCGGCAAGCAAACCATCACCACGTTGCCTGGCAGCAGTTTTTTCAACAGCGCCGACTCGTTCGCGATGATTCGCGGCGGGCATATCAACCTGTCGATTCTGGGGGCGATGCAGGTCTCCGAAAAAGGCGACCTGGCGAACTGGATGATTCCGGGCAAGATGGTGAAAGGCATGGGCGGTGCCATGGACCTGGTCGCTGGAGTCAAACGTGTGGTGGTGCTTATGGAACACACCGCCAAGGGTGGCACGCACAAGCTGCTCAAGCAGTGCGACCTGCCGCTGACAGGGGTGGGGGTGGTTGACCGTATCATCACCGATCTGGCCGTGCTTGATGTGACCGATCAAGGGCTAAAGCTGGTTGAGCTGGCCTCAGGCGTGACGCTGGAACAGCTCAAAGAGGCGACCGGCTGCGCCATTAATGGCTAACCGGATGACTGGCGGGCGGCGGTCGCATCGCCGGCAAGCCGGCTCCCGCACTGGAGCTGTGGCGGGCTGAGGGATTGATATCCCGCCCGCTGCTTGTGGGAGCCGGCTTGGCGGCGATACAGGCGGTGCGATAGCTGTGCCAAAAACGCAAAAAGCCCCGGCTCGCAGGAGACGGGGCTTTTTGCTGCAGCGTGAATCAGCGTTCCAGATCTTTGATCTTGCCTTTCACACCATCAAACTCTTCCGCGTCCGGCAGAGCGTCTTTCTTCTCAGTGATGTTTGGCCAGATTTCAGCCAGCTCAACATTCAACTGAATGAATTCTTGCATGTCAGCGGGCACTTCATCTTCAGAGAAGATGGCTTGCGCCGGGCATTCAGGCTCACAAAGCGCGCAGTCGATGCACTCATCCGGGTGAATCACCAGGAAGTTGGGGCCTTCGTAAAAGCAGTCCACCGGACAGACTTCTACGCAGTCGGTGTACTTGCACTTGATGCAGTTGTCGGTGACGACGAAGGTCATTTCTAATTTTCTCCTCAGGCGGCGGCAGCGAATCCCTTCCAGGACGGGTTCGCCGGGCTCGGGAGTGATATCTACAGACCAGGCTAAAAGGTCAGTAGCATCCCGAACCGCGCGCGATTCTATCAGCTTGAACGCATCAGCGTTAGATGCGTGTCTTTAATGTGTAGAGCAAATCAAGTGCTTTACGTGGCGTCATGTTGTCCAGATCGAGCTTGGACAGGTCGTCCAGCACCGGATGCGGCAGGCTGGCAAACATGTCGCTTTGCTGTGGCGGTGATTTTTTACCGGGCGTCGGACGGGGTGCTTCATGGGGCAGACTGGTGGTCTCCAGACGGCTCAAGTGCTCGCGGGCCCGGGTGATGACTTCGGGCGGCACGCCGGCCAGCTGGGCTACCGCCAGGCCATAGCTCTGACTCGCCGGGCCCGGCAATACATGGTGCAGGAACACGATTCGCTCATTGTGCTCGGTTGCGCTCAAGTGCACGTTGGCCACCAGCGGCTCATTTTCGGGCAGTACGGTCAGCTCGAAATAGTGCGTGGCAAACAGGGTGTAGGCGCGCAATTGGGCGAGACGTTCTGCCGCAGCCCAGGCCAGTGACAGGCCGTCGAAAGTACTGGTGCCGCGTCCAACTTCATCCATCAGCACCAGGCTGCGCTCGGTGGCGTTATGCAGGATGTTGGCGGTTTCGCTCATTTCAACCATAAAGGTCGAACGCCCGCCCGCCAGGTCATCGCTGGAACCGATTCGGGTGAAGATCCGGTCCACCAGCGACAGCTCGCAACTGGCAGCAGGAACGAAGCTGCCTATGTGCGCCAGCAGTACGATCAATGCGGTCTGGCGCATGTAGGTCGATTTACCGCCCATGTTAGGACCGGTAATCACCAGCATGCGGGTGTTGTCATCCAGCGCCAGGTCGTTGGCCACGAACGGCGTAGTCAACACTTGCTCTACCACCGGATGGCGGCCCTGGTTGATGCGCATGCAGGGTTCGTCAACAAAGCGCGGGCAGTTCAAATCGAGGTTCAGCGCGCGTTCGGCCAGGTTGCTCAGGACATCCAGCTCAGCCAGGGCAGCGGCGGTGTCCTGCAGCGGCGGCAGCTCACCGATCAGGGTTTCGAGCAATGCTTCGTAGAGCATTTTTTCCCGGGCCAGTGCACGGCTTTTCGCCGACAGGGCTTTGTCTTCGAAAGCTTTGAGTTCCGGGGTGATAAAACGCTCGGCGCCTTTTAGCGTCTGGCGGCGGATGTAATCAGCCGGGGCTTGCTCGGCCTGCTTGCTTGGCAGCTCGATAAAGTAGCCATGTACCCGGTTGTAACCGACCTTGAGGTTGGCCAGCCCGGTTCGGGCTTTTTCCCGGGCTTCCAGATCGATCAAAAACTGTCCGGCGTTTTCGCTCAGTGATTGCAGCTCATCCAGCTCGGCGTCATAACCGGTTTTCAATACCCCGCCATCGCGGATCACCGCCGGCGGGTTGTCGTTAATTGCTTTTTCCAGCAATGCCGCCAGCTCGGGATAGGTACCGGTGCTGGTGGCCAATTGCTGCAGGTGTGGTGCTTCGAGCCCGATCATCGCGTCTTGCAGTTCGGGCAGGGCACCCAATGCATCGCGCAAGCGCGCCAGATCTCGCGGGCGCGCATTACGCAGGCCGATACGGGCCAGAATGCGCTCCAGATCGCCAATCTCTTTAAGCTGCGGCTGCAGTTTTTCGAAACGGTAGCCATCCAGCAAGCAGGTAATCGACGACTGGCGGGCCAGCAGCACAGGCAAATCGCGCAATGGGCGGTTCAGCCAGCGGGTCAGCAAACGGCTACCCATTGACGTCTGGCAGCGGTCCACCACGGACTGCAATGTATTGTCGCGACCACCGGCCAGGTTGGTGTCCAGCTCCAGGTTGCGTCGACTGGCACCGTCGAGCACCACGGTATCGTCGAGGCGTTCATGACGCAGGCTGCGTAAATGGGGCAGGGCGGTACGCTGGGTTTCCTTGGCGTAACTGAGCAAGCAACCGGCAGCGCCAATGGCCAGGGTCAGGTTCTCGCAACCGAAGCCTTTAAGGTCCTGGGTTGAAAACTGTTGGCACAGACTTTTCAGCGCCGAGTCGCGCTCAAAGTCCCAGGGTGCACGGCGTCGAACGCCACGGCGTTTTTCCGCAGGCAGGCCTTGGGGCCAATCGTCCGGGATCATCAATTCAACCGGGTTGATGCGCTCCAGCTCGGCCAGCAGGTTTTCCCAGCCTTTGATTTCCAGTACCGAGAAATTGCCACTGGTGATGTCCAGTACCGCCAGACCAAACAAGCGTTCGTCGCCCAGCACCGCTGCAATCAGGTTGTCACGACGCTCATCAAGCAGCGCCTCATCGCTGACCGTACCCGGGGTGATGATGCGCACCACCTGGCGGTCAACCGGGCCCTTGCTGGTCGCCGGATCGCCGACCTGTTCACAAATCACCACCGACTCGCCAAGTTTTACCAGCTTGGCCAGATACCCTTCGGCGGCATGGTAAGGAATCCCGCACATCGGAATCGCCTGTCCGGCCGACTGCCCGCGCGCCGTGAGGGTGATGTCCAGCAACTTGGCGGCTTTCTTCGCGTCTTCATAGAAGATCTCGTAGAAGTCGCCCATGCGATAGAACATCAACTGATCAGGGTGCTGGTTTTTCAGGCGCCAGTACTGCTGCATCATCGGTGTGTGGCTGGAGAGGTCGGAGCTGTTTTTACTCATGAGAGGCTTAGGCGGATTCGTTTTGAAAGTGGGGAAAGGCAGGCGCGCAGCCTGAGATTTTCATAATGGTCGCAAGGTTAACATGTCAGCTACCCGCATCTACAGGGGGACTCCGGGCTGCTATTAATAGAAGAAATTGCGTTTGCCATCTGCAAACAGCGCCAGCACTATTCCCGTCATGTCTAAACGAACTGTTTCAACTGTCCTCAACGAACTGCTGGTTCGTCACCGGATCAGCGCCATGGCGCTGCACCGCAGTACCGGTGTGCCGCAGTCCACGCTGTCGAGAATTTTGAGCGGCAAGATTGCCGATCCCTCTGATCGGCACATCTCCAGAATTGCCGAATACTTCCGCATCAGTACGGATCGGCTGCGGGGTCGGGACGATAGTCATCTGCTTGTCCCGAGCGAGCACCAGCACCCGGAGTTGCATGATATCTGTCTGTGGGATGACGACACCCCGGTGGCGGATGACGAAGTCTCCATTGCGTTCCTGCGTCAGGTGGAGCTGGCAGCCGGGACGGGGCGCTTTGCCATTGAAGAGAGCGAGCGTGCCCGGCTGCGTTTTGGCAAGCGCAGCCTGCGCCACAATGGCGTGGAGTTTGACCAGGCAAAGTGCGTGACAGTGCGCGGCGACAGCATGCTCCCGGTGTTGCGCGATGGGGCAACGGTTGGCGTCAATGCAGGCAAGCGCATGCTCGATGAGGTCGTCGACGGTGATCTGTATGCGATCAATCACAACGGTGAGCTGCGGGTAAAGCAGCTCTATCGTCTGGCAGACGGGATTCGTTTGCGCAGCTTCAACCGGGATGAATACCCGGATGAAGACTATGCCTACAACGATCTGGAGGATGAACAACTGGTGATCCTCGGACATGTGTTCTGGTGGGGGATGTACGCTCGCTAGCGCTAATTTCAAAAAAAAGCCCACATGAACGTGGGCTTTTTTTTGTCTTTTTAAAGACCAATCCTACGGTCTGCGCCCTCTTTGTTGGCTTGTACAGGTGCGCTGAAAAATATATGCACTGATGCATTGACTGTATATCCATACATGCATAGTCTTTGCTTCATGGTAGTTTTCAAGTGCAGGGAGGCGACGTAACCGATAGCGCCCGCTTTCAGTCCAGGCCAGAAACTGGCGCTTATCAATTAAGGAATCAGGAGTGATGACATGCTGAATGAACCGCAACTACTGCTGGAGATGCCGGTTTTGCTGGTCATTCTTCTCGCCCTGGTGGGTGGCATTTTTGGTGAAATGTGGCGAGCCGACAAAGACGGCGCCAGCGGATGGTTGCTGGTGCGGCGCCTGGCCCTGCGTTCGGGGGCCTGCATGGTGTGCGGTGTCTCGACTTTCATGCTGCTGTACGCGGCAGGGATGTCTATCCTGGCGGCCGGTGCTTTTGGTTGCCTGACTGCTTTGGCCGGAGCGGATGCAGCCATCAGTCTGTACCAGCGCTGGGCGGCCAAGCGGCTTGGGGTCGATGGCTCTGCCGATTCTCGGATTGAACCGTAAGAGCGGTAGCTTTTTCCTGTGGGATGTCTGTCATGACAGTGGAGCCGTCTTGCAACACCCGGCTGCTCGTGTAGGTTATGGCGCTTACTGACCCCATCGGGAGAGAACCATGGACCCAATATCTCGACTCGCAGCTGAACTTGGGCACCAGTTACAAACTCTGAACGCTCAAGTAACGACCGCCGAGTCCTGCACCGGGGGGGGCATTGCAGAAGCCATCACCCGAATTGCCGGCAGTTCCGCCTGGTTTGAGGCGGGTTTTGTAACCTACTCCAATCAGCAAAAGACCCGGCAGCTGAATGTCCCGCAACCTTTGTTTACCCAGGTAGGCGCAGTCAGTCGCGAGGTCGTCGAGGCGATGGTGCGTGGCGCGCAGGTGCAAAGTGCTGCGCGGTTTGCCGTAGCGGTAAGTGGTGTTGCCGGGCCGGGCGGCGGTTCGCTGGACAAGCCGGTTGGTACTGTCTGGCTGGCGTGGGGGGTTGGCAATGAGGTTTCGGCCGAGCGCAGGCACTTTGCCGGGAATCGCGATGAAGTGCGTCGGCAAACGGTGATTGCCGCTCTGGAAGGGCTAATACGCCGAACGGTACGAGAAATAAAAAATCAGGGGTAGGCGATCGTTTATCGCTGTGGAATAATACTGGCTACTTATACAGTTATCGGCCGTCAGGCCTTATTGATTACGAGAGGACTTTAATGGACGACAACAAGAAGAAAGCCTTGGCTGCGGCCTTGGGTCAGATCGAACGTCAATTCGGCAAGGGCGCCGTGATGCTCATGGGCGATCAGGAACGCCAGGCAGTTCCGGCGATCTCTACCGGTTCGCTGGGTCTGGACATCGCACTGGGCATTGGCGGTCTGCCTAAAGGTCGTATTGTTGAAATCTACGGTCCTGAGTCTTCGGGTAAAACCACGCTCACCCTGTCGGTGATTGCCCAGGCGCAAAAAGCCGGTGCAACTTGCGCCTTCGTTGATGCCGAGCACGCTCTTGATCCTGAATACGCAGCCAAGCTGGGTGTGAACGTTGATGACCTGCTGGTCTCCCAGCCGGACACCGGTGAGCAGGCTCTGGAAATCACCGACATGCTGGTGCGTTCCAATGCAGTAGACGTGATCATTATCGACTCCGTTGCTGCACTGACGCCCAAAGCTGAAATTGAAGGCGACATGGGTGACATGCACGTCGGCCTGCAAGCCCGTCTGATGTCGCAAGCGCTGCGTAAAATCACCGGTAACATCAAGAACGCAAACTGCCTGGTGATCTTCATCAACCAGATCCGGATGAAAATCGGCGTGATGTTCGGTAGCCCGGAAACCACCACGGGTGGTAACGCGCTGAAGTTCTACGCTTCGGTTCGTCTGGATATCCGCCGCACCGGCGCGGTGAAAGAAGGCGACGTGGTTGTCGGTAGCGAAACCCGTGTCAAAGTGGTCAAGAACAAGGTTGCCCCGCCATTCCGTCAGGCTGAGTTCCAGATTCTTTACGGCAAGGGCATCTACCTCAATGGCGAGATGATCGACCTGGGCGTTTTGCACGGCTTCGTCGAGAAAGCGGGCGCCTGGTACAGCTATAACGGCAGCAAGATCGGCCAGGGCAAGGCCAACTCCGCCAAGTTCCTGGACGACAATCCTGATATCAAGGACACCCTTGAGAAGCAGCTGCGTGAAAAACTGCTGGGTCCAAAGACCGATAGTGAGCTTGCAGAAATAAAGAGCATGCCAAAGATGAGCAAGGCTGCCAAAGAAGCTGCAGCGCTGGCTGAAGCCGAAGAAATGGAAAACGCTACCGACAGCGATAACTGATAGACACCATGACGGCTGTTCTGGATAACCTCGTCGCGGTACGACGAACTGCAATGGACCTGCTCGCGCGACGTGAGCACGGTCGAGTCGAGCTGACGCGCAAGCTGCGTCAGCGAGGCGCTTGCCCCGACATGATCGATATCGCCCTTGACCGTTTAACGGAAGAGGGGCTGTTATCGGAGTCGCGTTACCTCGAAAGTTATATTTCCTACCGTGCCGGTTCTGGTTATGGCCCTTTGCGTATTCGCGAAGAGCTTAACCAGCGTGGCTTGCCCCGTGGGGATGTCGAGGAAGCATTGCGCGAATGCGGCTTCAACTGGCAAGAAAAGCTGGAAGATACCTGGCGGCGCAAGTTTTCCGGGCAGATGCCGGACGATGCAAAAGAGCGTGCTCGCCAGGGGCGCTTTTTGAGTTACCGGGGTTATCCGCTTGAAATGATCGGCCGTCTGCTAAGTGGCCGAGAGTTCGATGACTGATAGCACTCAGTGTTGCTCTGTCATATAGCCTTCTGCTGCATTCCGGGCACAAGGGTGCTACTTGTCGGCGCGAACTTGTTGCAGGAGCGAGTTTGCTCTGCGAGCTGATCCTGAGTTGAAACACTGGGATCAGCTCGCAGAGCAAACTCTGTTCCTGCAGGACGTTTGAAGTGTTTGACGAACGCTTACCTTTTACCGAGTTACTGACTCACTCAGTACTGGCCCGGGTCCATTATCTACTTCAGCCCAGTTCTGCGGCAGGTTGATAAAATCGATCAACTCTCGCAGTCGCCCTTGATTACGGCCACTAAATGCAAAGCTCAGGCAGGTGAGGTGGCTGAACTTGGGGTCTTCATGTTCAAAGCCTTCATAGCCCTGTTGCACGTAACTGCCGCTCAGGCAGATATCGGCAAATGTCTGCTGTATATGTTGCAGAGCCGAAATGCTCACGGGGCGCTTCATGCGTATCACAAAGTCTTTGGTCAACCAGCGGCTTGAATGGAAGTTGCTGTAGAACTCGACCCTTTGAGGCTAAACCCAATGGATACAGGGGTTTCAGCCGATGACCGTCAACCACCACTCCCCAAGTGGGACAAACCTGTTACAAACTGCGCTCGCCAAGCCGTACCACTATCGCCGGTCTGGTCGCTATTACCTTCGCCTTCGCCCTCAAGGAACCGTTAAGGGCTTCTTCACGCTGTCACTTAGGACTACCGACAAGGCCACCGCAATGACCATCTCCGACGACATTCTTTCGACTCTCAAGGCTTACCACTTGGACAACCCTGAGGCGTCATGGGACGAACTCCGTGAGCGCTTGATTGAGTTCGCTGAGTACAACCTGACGATGGCACACGGTGACAGCTCACTGGTCGCTTACGAGATGATCAACGATGAGCATCACTTGGCGTTGCGTAAGGCATCCGCAAAGTTGCCCCTGAGCATCAATCAGCAACGGGCAGTGAGTAAGGCACTTGAGATCCTTGAGGCTTCACAGGAGCGTATGCGCGGACGGTCGGGGAAACTGGTCGAGATCGTGAAGGACCTCAATGGTGAACCTTGTGGCACGTCTGAAGCTCTCTTTCTCTCCCAATCTGTAAATGCTTCTCCGGGTTTCACTTTCAGGTCCCTCGCTGAGCTATACATGGAGGAACGCAAAGACAGCATTCAGGTCAGCACCATGCGAGACGTTAAGTCATCGTGTGAGGCTATCGGTGTGATCCTTGGCGACTTGGACATGAAGAGCCACACACGGGAGGACATGAAGGGCCTGAGGGACAAGCTCCTTGAGGACCGTAAACCATCGACGGTAAAGAAGCTGCTGACCCGGCTATCAACGGTCATGGATTGGGCTGTGAACAACGGCTATCTGGACAAGAGTTTCGACAAGGGTCTGAAGCCAACTAAGGGCGCTGACAGCTCTCGTGAGGCGCTCTCTCAGGATCAGGTAAAGACCCTGATGACCCACGCTAATTCACTACCAGTGGACGCATGGCAGCGCTGGGCATTGTCCCTTGGGGTGATCACAGGTACCCGTATCGAGGAACTGAGGCAACTGACCAAGGCTGACGTTAAGCAGGTCGGGGACGTGTGGGTCATCGACATCAATAGGAACGATGGCAAGACAGCCAAGACCAAGAATGCTCTGCGTGTCGTACCGTTGACTGACGGTGCCTACGGGTTTGACCTTAAGGCGTTCCTTGAGTTTGTCAGGAAGGCCGACTCTCGGCTGTTCACCTTGGGAGCTGGTCAGTTCTCGAACGTGCTTAATGGGGCGCTACGGGATGTCTTGAGCTTGAAAGCTGATCGGACCCAGACCTTCCACTCGTTGCGTCACTCTCTGGCCGGTGCCCTGAAGGCCGCTGAGGTGCCTGTGGGGACCGCTGAGTCCATCTTGGGGCACGCCTCGGGGTCGATCAGTTATGACCTGTACGGGGCTGGGAGTGCGGTTGAGGTAAAACGAATGGCCGAAGCTCTGATTGAGGCATTATCAGAAGGCTGATTCGAGGGTCGCTGGCGTTCGATCTGTACGGAGGCAATGCGAGCGCCTCAATGGTGCTTATGGTGTGCGGGCTTCAGGAGATTCGCTGGGTATGTGGTAGCCTTCAGCCATTACGGGTTGAAAGGAATCCATTGCAAATGGGCCTAATGAGTTTTTTTAAGAGGCGGAGCGAGCCAGCGCCGAAGGTTTACCCTGTGAGTAGTCCAGCGGTGACAGACCTTGTAGCTGATGTGTGCTCGGCGCTCAAGGCGCAGTACCAGTTACTCTGCGGTGGTGAAGATAGAGGAAATCCTCCATTAGTTCACTGGACCAACGACGGAAAACCGATTATTGATCTTTGGCTGATGGGCTATATAAGTGGTTTTTATGATGCAGCCAGTCAAAGTCGAGGCTGTCCATTCGAGCTTAATGCGCTGGAGCTTATTTTTTGCGTGTTCTATGGTGAAGAAGATGCAAGCGCGGCGGTGGCGCAATATCACGTAGTGCGCATGGCACTTAAGTCAGATTCGGAAGCGGCGAAGCTCTTCGGCTTTGATGAGTTCGAGGAAGGTATGCTTTCTGGAGGTAACGAGCTATTCGAGTGGCTGAGCAAAAAAATTCAGTGTCCGCTAAAAGTTTACAAACGGTATAGCGGGATGGCTTAGATTTAGTTTGTGCTCTGAGCGCTATTCCTTATCGGTACCACGGTCCGAAGCGATTTGGAGCTGGGTGAAGCAGCAGGTGAGTCCGTCGATCAGCGAACTGCGTCTTACAGGGCGGAGTGGTCGGAGACAGCGTAGCCAGTTGTAGCGTGTGGCTTAACTAACAAGTTGGCAGCACGTTCGACGAAGATTTAAAAACCCTCACCTATAGAGGGATAGGCTAAATCAGCGTTGCTTTCCTTTCAAGATGCCGCAAGGTCACCCAAAGGTGGCCCTCTGCGGGCAAGGCGTGCACGTCCAGTGACCAACGCTACCTCTTTCAGGTAGCCCAATATCCAAGACGCCATGACCACCAAGCGCAGCCTTAACGGGATCTGCGGGGCCAGCATCAGGTCCACTGTAGCGATTCTGTCTGTTCACTTCGTGTGAGTAGACCCTTGATAGGTTTGGGCCTCCTATCTCTGATCGCACAGTACAGGGGCCTTTTAACTTAAAGAATTATAAGAGCTTAAAGAGGACTTAAAGTTAGTATTCTTTATAGATTAAACTAATAAGAAATAATACTTGAAGAGAATGTTTGAACGAGCCCCATGAAAGACAGGACACCGTTCCCCCCTTAAGATAAGGGATAGGCAAACGGGTATGTTTATGACTAACAGCAACGATAAGGGTGGCGAGCTGCTCGGCCAGGAACGCCGACGCCGC